>NZ_JAFBCQ010000001.1:1240889-1551111 GCF_016907815.1 Microbacterium aurum | reverse complement strand
CACCGGGGATGCCGGTGATCGCGCGCTCGGTGGCGGCCTTGACCCACGACGCGTACGCCTCGGTCTCGATGCACTCGCGCAGCGCCTTCGGGTCGTCGGAGCCGTTGGCCTGCGCGATGTCGGCGAGCTCCTTGTCCGACCAGCCGTCGGAGTCCACCGCGGGCTGGCGCTGCAGCAGGTCGTCGTTGAAGGTGAAGAACGACTCCGGCGCGTACGAGGCGACGCACGCCGCCGCGCTCGCGGCCCGCAGCGAGTACTTCGTGCCGTTCGACTTCGCCGTCAGCATCGACACCGGGTGGTAGGTCAGGGTCACGGCACCGTCGGCGACCCACTGGGTCAGCTGCTGCGAGTTGGCCAGCTGCCACTCCCTTGCGCCCGGCGAGAGGTAGTCGACGTACACGTGGATGTCGACGACGCCGGATGCCGTGGCGGTGGGCGACGGCGCGGCGCTCTCCTCGCCCTGGGGCGTCTCGGTCGGCGCGGGGGTTGCGGCATCCAGCGAATCGATCTGCGACGACCCGGCAGTCACCGACGTCACCGCGAAACCGTCGTTCTGCGCGTCCACGGGAGTCAGCTGCGGGCGACTGGCGGCCGATCCCACGGCCCAACTCACCACGACAGCGACGACCGCCACCGCGCCGACGACGCCCGCCACGAGCGCCGAGCGTCGCAGCATCCGGGCACGCGACTGCTGCGCGTGGACGAGTTGCGCCTTCTCCCGCACCGCATCGCGGCGGCCGGGAGCGGTCTCATCAATCGGAGTGTCGTCGTGGGACATGGAACCTTCTGGAGTGCAGAACTGTGATGCGTCGCCGAGCGCCGCGGAACGTCGCCGGACGGGTGACAGCAACGGGTTCGATGCTATCCAGGCACCCTGGGAAATGCCCAGACAGTCCGGGCGGCTCGCTTTGACAGAGCGTGCGATACTGGTCGCACGCCCAACGTCGGGCGTGCGGGTCAGCCCCCGCTCATTCCATTCACTACGGATCGTCCGGCACGTACCTGCCGGTGAAGGAGAAGAAAACATGGCATCTGTCACGTTCGACAACGCCACCCGCCTCTACCCCGGCGGCACCCGCCCCGCGGTCGACAAGCTCAACCTCGAGGTGGGCGATGGCGAGTTCCTCGTCCTCGTCGGCCCTTCCGGCTGCGGCAAGTCCACCTCGCTGCGCATGCTGGCCGGCCTCGAAGAGGTCAACTCGGGCCGCATCCTCATCGGCGACCGCGATGTCACCGACATCCCGCCGAAGGACCGCGACATCGCGATGGTCTTCCAGAACTACGCGCTGTACCCGCACATGACCGTCGCCGAGAACATGGGCTTCGCCCTGAAGATCGCCGGCGTCGGCAAGGAAGAGCGCGCTCAGCGCGTGTTGGAGGCGGCCAAGCTCCTCGACCTCGAGCAGTACCTGACCCGCAAGCCGAAGGCGCTCTCGGGCGGTCAGCGTCAGCGTGTCGCGATGGGTCGCGCCATCGTCCGTCAGCCCCAGGTCTTCCTCATGGACGAGCCGCTGTCGAACCTCGACGCGAAGCTGCGCGTGCAGACCCGCACGCAGATCGCCTCGCTGCAGCGCCGCCTCGGCGTCACGACGGTGTACGTCACGCACGACCAGACCGAGGCCCTGACGATGGGTGACCGCATCGCCGTCCTGAAGGACGGTCTGCTGCAGCAGGT
Organism: Microbacterium aurum; assembly: GCF_016907815.1. Classification (NCBI taxonomy): domain Bacteria; kingdom Bacillati; phylum Actinomycetota; class Actinomycetes; order Micrococcales; family Microbacteriaceae; genus Microbacterium; species Microbacterium aurum. The sequence continues at coordinate 1,549,436 of NZ_JAFBCQ010000001.1, read as the reverse complement.
CGGCACCCCGCGCGACCTGTACGAGAAGCCGAACAATGTGTTCGTCGCCGGCTTCATCGGCTCGCCCGCGATGAACCTGTTCCCGGTCGACCTCGCCAGCGCCGGCGGCATCCAGTTCGGCACCGCCGTCGTCGACGCCGACATCGACAAGCCCACGAACGCCACGCAGGTCATCGCCGGTGTGCGGCCCGAGGACATCGTCGTCAACCCGGCCGACGGCCAGGGACTGTCGGTGACGGTCGACCTCGTCGAGGAGCTGGGCGCGGACGGCTACCTGTACGGTCACACCGACATCAGCGGCAAGCGCACCGACATCGTCGCGCGCGTCGATGGCCGCAACCACCCGAACGCGGGCGAGACCGTGGTCCTGGCCCCCGTGCCGCACCACGTGCACGCGTTCGACATCGAGTCGGGCGAGCGCCTCACCAAGAAGGCGATCGCCTCGGCCTGATCCGACACCGACACGACGCGGGTGGCTCCCGATATCCGGGGCCCCCGCGTCGCGTCATATCCGACCCGCACGACATCGGGAGCCGCACGTGGCCGACTCGCTCAGCATCACCGCCAGCAGCATCGACGCGGGCCTGCTGGCCTTACCCTGGGCGACTCCGCTCGACGAGTGGAGCAGCGATTACATCGTGTCACTGCCGAAGGGGCTCTCGCGCCACCTCGTGCGGTTCGCGAACCTGTCGGGCCGCGTCGTGGCGGTCAAGGAGACCACCGGCGAGATGGCCCGTCGCGAGTACGAGATGCTCGGGTCGCTGGCACGGCTGGACGTCCCCTGCGTCGACCGCGTCGCCGTCATCGACGGCCGCCGCACGCCGAAGGGCGATCCGCTGCCGGCCGCGCTCGTCACCGCCCACCTGAAGTTCTCCCTCCCCTACCGGGCGCTGTTCACCCAGGTGCTCCGCCCCGACACCGCCGGCCGCCTCGTCGACGCCCTCGCGGTGCTGCTCGTGCGGCTGCACACCGTCGGGTTCTTCTGGGGTGACGTGTCGCTGTCGAACACCCTGTTCCGGCGGGATGCCGGCGCGTTCGCCGCCTACCTCGTCGACGCCGAGACGGGCGAGCTGCACGAGGGCGGTCTCACCCGCGGGCAGCGGGAGCACGACCTCGACGTCGCGCGCACGAACATCGCGGGCGAGATCATGGACCTCGAGGCGGGTGGGCGTCTCGAGGGCGGAGTGGACGCCGTCGCGATCGCGGACGGCATCGTCGGCTCGTACCACGCGCTGTGGGCCGCGCTGACGGATCAGGAGACGTTCGCCGCGAACGAGGCGTGGCACATCACCGAGCGCGTGCAGCGCCTCAACGACCTCGGTTTCGACATCGACGAGATGTCGATCGACACGACCTCGGACGGCACGCGGGTCTCGATCCAGCCGAAGGTCGTGGATGCCGGACACCACCAGCGGCGGCTGCTGCGGCTCACCGGGCTCGACGTCGAGGAGAACCAGGCCCGGCGCCTGCTCAACGACATGGACGAGTTCAAGGCGCGCGTCTCGCGCCTGGGGTCCGACGAGGAGATGGTCGCCCACGAGTGGCTCACACGTGTGTTCGAGCCCGTCGTGAAGGCGATCCCGTGGGATCTGCGCAGCAAGCTTGAGCCCGCCGAGGTGTTCCACCAGGTGCTCGAGCACCGCTGGTACATGTCGCAGGAGCGCGGGCGGTCGGTGCCGATCGCCGAGGTGCTCTCCTCCTACATCGACGACGTGCTGCGCCACCGCCGCGATGAGGCGACCGTGATGGGTCCCCCCACCGAGACGACGGCGCTGCCCGTCATCACCGACCCCATCGGCACCCTCGACGACGACGAGGATGCCGTGGACTGGCGCGATCTCGTCTAGTAGCCGACGGTGAAGCGCTCGCGCACGTGGCGCGGGTTCTCGATCTCGTCGAGCACGGCGATCGCGAAGTCGGCTCCCGAGATGAAGGACTCACCGTCGGCATCCGTCACGATGACGTCGCCGCCGTCGCGGTACGTGCCGGTGCGCTCGCCCGGGTTGAACGCGCCGAAACCGCCGGCGGGGTGGATGAAGAACCAGTCTCGGCCCTGGTCCTCGGCCTGCAGATCGTCGAGCACGCCGATCATCTCCAGCGCCTCGGCCTTGAACTCCTCCGGGAACCCGGCGTCGATGACGCGCGGTCCGCCCGGCGCGACGAGGCTGCCGCCGGCGCCGCCGATGACACCCAGCCGCACGCTCTCGGGGAGCACCGCGTTCAGCGCCTCCAGGTTCGGGCGCACCTGACCGGCCATCTCGCCGCGCGGCGAGATGGCGCTGACCACGACGTCGACGCCCTCGAGCTGGGCCACAAGGCCCGGCACATCCAGCAGCGTGCCCTCCACGTAGGTGGCGCCCTCGACGCGATCGGCGGCGACCGAGCGCGAGACGGCGAGCACGTTGTGTCCGCGTGCGACGGCTTCGGAGACGATGTGACGGCCGGCGTAACCGGTTCCGCCCAGGACGGCGATGAGGGCCATGGGGATTCCTTCCGTAGGTGTCGCTCGATCCAGCGTCGCCGGTGCCGGCGCTATTCCCTTTACTCGGACGCGGCGCGGATCGTCGCGACCTGATACAGGGCGACGGATGCCGCGATGCCGGCGTTCAGCGATTCGGTCGCCGCCGAGATCGGGATCGAGACGATCTGATCGCACGTCTCGGTGACCAGGCGCGACAGGCCCTTGCCCTCCGAGCCGACGACGATGACGACGGGGCGGTCGGCGAGTTCCAGCTGCGGAAGCGACACGTCACCGCCGCCGTCGAGACCGAGCACGAACACGCCCTGCTTCTTGAACTCCTTGAGCGTCGTCGTCAGGTTCGCCGCCATCGCCACCGGGATGCGGGCGGCCGCGCCCGCGCTCGTCTTCCACGCCGCGGAGTTCACGCCCGCGGAGCGGCGCTGCGGGATGATGATCCCCTGGCCGCCGAACGCCGCCGTGGAGCGGATGATCGCGCCGAGATTGCGCGGGTCGGTGACGCCGTCGAGGGCCACCAGCAGCGGGAGCCGTCCCTTCGCGGTGATCTCCTCCAGGAGGTCCTGCGGGTGGGCGTAGCTGTACGGCGGCACCTTGAGCGCCACCCCCTGGTGCACGCCGTCGAAGCCGGCCATACGGTCGAGCTCCGGACGGGTCACCTCCATGACGGGGATGCCGCGGTGCGTCGCGATCGAGAGCATCTCCTTGACGCGATCGTCCATCTCCACGCGCTGCGCGATGTAGAACGCGGTGGCGGGGATCTTGGCGCGCAGCGCCTCGAGCACCGAGTTGCGCCCGGTGACGTTCTCGGTGTCGTCGCCGGCTTTCGCCTTGGGCGCGCGCGACGGGCCCGGTTTCTGGCCGGGACGGCCCTTGCCGCCGGCCGCGACGTACCGCTCGGCGGCGGCCTTGCGCTTGCCCGCGACGTGCCAGCTGCGGTCCTCGGCCTTCGGGGTCGGGCCCTTGCCTTCCAGCGCCTTGCGCCCGTGGCCGCCGGTGCCCTTGAGCGGGCCCTTCTTCTTGCCCTTGCCGGCGGACGGATTGCCCGGTTTAGCCATCGTTCACACTCCAATGGGTCCCCTCGGGACCGTCTTCGAGGACGACGCCGGCCGCCGCGATCGCGTCGCGGATGCGGTCGGCTGCCGCCCAGTCCTTGTTCGCGCGCGCCTCGGCGCGCTGGGCGATCACGGCCTGCACGAGCGCGTCGAGCGCCGCGGCCTGCGCATCGTCGCCGGCGCCGCGCCACTGTGGGTCGGCGGGGTTCATCCCGAGGATGCCGGTCATGCGCCCGACCTCGACGAGGGCGCGCGCGGCGGCATCCTTGTCGCCCACGTCGAGCGCAGCGTTGCCGGCGCGCACGGTCTCGTGGACGACGGCGAGCGCCTGCGGCACGCCGAGGTCGTCGTCGAGCGCCGCCGCGAACGCGTCGGGCAGGTCGGCGGCCACGAGCGGGCCCCGGGTGCCGAGCACCCGCGCCGCGCGCTGCTGGAAGGTGCGGATGCGGCCGAGCGCCGCGTCGGCCTCGTCGAAGGATGCCGGGGTGAGATCGAGCGTCGACCGGTAGTGCGCAGCACCGAGGGCGTAGCGGACCGTCAGCGGGTCGCGCTCGGCCACCACATCGGCGGCGAGCAGGTGGTTGCCGAGCGACTTCGACATCTTCTGGTCGCCGACGGTGACGAGGCCGTTGTGCACCCAGTACCGGGCGAACGCGTCGCCTGCCGCGGTGGACTGGGCGAGCTCGTTCTCGTGGTGCGGGAACCGCAGGTCGATGCCGCCGCCGTGGATGTCGAACTCCGGCCCGAGGTAGCGCCGGCTCATCGCGGAGCACTCGATGTGCCATCCGGGGCGACCGGGTCCCCACGGCGAGGACCACACGGCATCCGCCGGCTCGTCCTCCTTCGCACCCTTCCACAGCGCGAAGTCCCGCGGGTCGCGCTTGCCACGGCCGTCGGCGTCGTCGGCCGAGGCGAGATCGTCGATCGCCTGGTGGGTCAGGGAGCCGTAGGCGGGCCAGGACCGGACGTCGAAGTAGACGTCGCCGGCGGCGGCGTAGGCATGCCCGGCCTGGATGAGGCGCTCGATGAGGTCCTGCATCTGCGGGATCGAAGCCGTCGCCCGCGGCTCGTACGTCGGCGGCAGGATGCCGATCGCGGCATACGCCCGGCTGAACTCCTGCTCCATTCGGTAGGCCAGCGCCCACCACGGCTCACCGGCGGTCGCGTTCAGCAGCACCTTGTCGTCGATGTCGGTGACGTTGCGGATGAGCGTGACGCGGCCGAAACGACGCGTCAGCCAGCGGCGCAGCAGATCGAACGCGAGCGCGGCGCGCAGATGATGGATGCCGGGGCCGGACTGCACCGTCGGACCGCAGACGTACATGGTGACGTGGCCGGCCTCACGCGGCGTGAAGTCGCGCAACGCCTGAGCCTGGGTGTCGTAGAGCCGGACCGTCACCGCACCAGCCTACCGGCGCACGGTATCGCGGACCGTAGGCGGTAGAACTGTAACGTGCTGTCCGTCCTCGCCGTGCTCGCCGCCGCCCTGCTGTTCGGCACGACCGGCACATCGCAGGCACTCGGGCCGGAGGGCACGACCCCGCTGTCGGTCGGCGTCATGCGGATGGTGATCGGCGGCACGGTGCTCGCGGCGATCGCCTTCACCCTCGCCGCCCGTTACCGGCGTAACCAGCCGCACTCACCACGCCTCGGCATCCGGCCGCTCGCCCTCATGGTGCTCACCGGTGCGAGCCTCGCCGCGTATCAGCCGCTGTTCTTCCTCGGCACGGCGCGCAACGGCGTCGCCGTGGGCACCGTCGTCGCGCTCGGCTCGGCGCCGATCCTCGCCGGGATGCTGGAGTGGGCGCTCACCCGCCGGCGCCCGACCGCCACCTGGATGCTCGCGACCGGGCTCGCGACGGTGGGGGTCGTGCTCCTGGGCGCGGGCGGCGAGGCGGGCACCGGCGGCGGCACCGATCCGATGGGGCTTGTCGGTTCGGTCGGCGCCGGCGCCACCTTCGCCGTCATCGCCAACGCGCAGCGGCGCCTACTCGACGCCGGGTGGGACCCGTTCACGGTCGTCGGAGCCATGGGCGCCTGCGCGGCGGCGATCTTCGCCTGCGCGCTGCCGTTCGTCGACATCGGCTGGCTCGCCGAGCCGCGGGGAATCGCGATGGCGCTGTGGCTCGGGCTCGCCACGATCGGCGTCGCCTACGTCCTGTTCACGTGGGGTCTCAGCGGCCTCACGGCGGCGACAGCGGCCACCCTCACCCTCGCCGAACCGCTGACGGCCAGCATCCTCGGGGTCGTGGTGCTCGGCGAACGCCTCTCGCCGCTCGCCGTCACCGGGCTCGTCGTCCTCGCCGCCGGGCTTGCGCTGCTCGCGCTCGGCTCCCGCGCGCCCCGCGACCCCGGTCCGTTCGCCGTCGAAGCCTGACGGGCCCACACTGGGACGATGACCGGCTTCCTCATACGCATCGACGACCTCGAGACCGAGCCGCCGCGCCGGCTCATCGCCGCGCACCTCGCGGGCATGCACGCCGTCTCGCCCGCCGAGAGCGTGCACGCCCTCGACCTCGACGCCCTGCGAAGCCCCGCGGTCACCTTCTGGTCGGCATGGTCGGGAGAGGAGATCGCCGGCATCGGCGCCCTCAAGCGCCTCGACGCGCAGCGGGGCGAACTGAAGTCGATGCGCACCGCGGAACGGTTTCTTGGCCGCGGGGTGGGCCGCGGCATCCTGCGCCACATCATGACCCACGCGGCGGCAGAGGGCATGACGAGCCTGTGGCTCGAGACCGGCACGACGCCGGAGTTCGCGGCGGCGCGTCATCTCTACGCATCGGAGGGGTTCGTCACGTGCGGGCCGTTCGAGGGCTACGCGCTCGATCCGTTCTCGACCTTCATGACGCGCACCCTCTGACCGCCCGGGCGACGGCGGCGCGGCTCAGCGCGGGACGACCAGGGCCACGGCGAACGCAGCGACCCCCTCGCCGGCGCCGGTGAAGCCGAGGCCGTCCGTCGTCGTCGCCGAGACCGCGACCGGTGCGCCGAGGGATGCCGACAGCACCGACTCGGCCTCGGCGCGCCGCGCCGCGAACCGAGGCCGGTTCGCCTGCACCTGCACCGACACGTTGCCGATCCGGTACCCGGCCGCCGCGACGAGCGCCGCCGTCCGCCGCAGGAACGCGTCGGCGTGCGCCCCGGCATACTCCGGGTGGTCGGTGCCGAAGTGGGTGCCGATGTCGCCGAGACCGGCCGCCGCGAGCACGGCGTCCACGATCGCGTGGGCGACGGCGTCGCCGTCGGAGTGGCCGTGCAGCGCCGGCTCCCCCGGCCACGACAGACCGGCGAGCCACAGTTCGCCGTCACCGCCGAAGGCGTGCACGTCGGTGCCGACCCCCACCCGCGGTAGCGGCGGCAGCGGCGCGAGCCCGGCGGTCACGGGCTCGATGGGGTCCACCAGCGCGCGCGCCCGGTCGAGGTCGGCCGCCGTCGTGATCTTGAAGGAGCGCTCGTCACCGGCGACCGTCCACACCGCGTGGCCGGCGGCCTGCACGAGGGCGGCGTCGTCGGTGTGGTCGGCGGATGCCGCGGCATACGCGGCCTGGAGGATGTCACGGCGGAAGCCCTGCGGCGTCTGCGCGGCGGCGAGCGACGCGCGGTCGACGGCCTCCACCACGGCGTCCGCCGCGACGCGCTTGAGCGTGTCGACGACGGGGAGCACGGGCAGCACCGCGTCGCGCCCGTCCTCCAGCGCGGCGATCACGCGGGAGAAGACCTCCGGCGGGGTGAGCGCCCGCGCCGCATCGTGGACGAGGACGAACTCCACATCGGGCCACACCGCGGAAAGTCCCGCCGCCACCGACTGCTGCCGGCTCCGGCCGCCGACCACGACCGACGCGATGTCGCGCCGGTCCCCGGCGGTCTCGCCGATCTCGGTGAGGGCATCGCCGACGTGCCCGGCGGGCGCCACGACGACCACCTGCGCGTACGGCGCCGCGAACACCCCGCGCAGCGCATGCCGCAGCACGGTGTGCTCGTCGATGCCGACGAAGGCCTTCGGACGATCGGCGCCGAGCCGGGTTCCCGAGCCGGCGGCGACCACGACGATCGCCGTGCGCGGGCGTGGGAGGGCAGTAGTCGTCATGCGACGAAGACTACCGAGAGGCCCGGGGGCTCAGGAGGCGAGGACCTCGTCGAGGACGCCGGAGGCGTGCTCCTCGTCGGCCTTCAGCGCGAGCGCGATCTCGGAGACGAGGATCTGGCGGGCCTTGGCGAGCATGCGCTTCTCACCGGCGGACAGGCCGCGGTCCTGATCGCGGCGCCACAGGTCGCGCACGACCTCGCTGACCTTGATGACGTCGCCCGACGCGAGCTTCTCCAGGTTCGCCTTGTAGCGGCGCGACCAGTTCGTGGGCTCCTCGGTGAACGGAGCGCGCAGCACGTCGAAGACGCGCTCGAGACCGTCCTTGCCGATCACGTCACGAACGCCGACCAGATCGACGTTGTCGGCCGGGACCTCGATGATGAGATCGCCCTGCGTGACGTTGAGCTTCAGGTATTTCTTGGTCTCGCCCTTGATGATCCGGTCTTTGACCTCGATGATCGTCGCGGCGCCGTGGTGCGGATAGACGACCGTCTCGCCAACCTCAAAAAGCATGCAATTATGTCCTTTCGGCAACGTCAAGCATACCACAGGCGACATACGCTAAGGTTCGCCGGCTGGGAGCTGGAGCCGCCGGCACCGACGACTGAACGGGCGGGTGGGCGGGTGTGCGGCGGCATAGAATGGCGCCACACCATCACACCCTGGGAGCACCCGTGAACTCGCGCCGCCTCGCCTCCGTCGCCCTCGCCGCCGCTGTGGTCTTCGCCACCGCCGGCTGCAGCATGATCTCGCCGCAGGCGACCACGATCGACTACTCCCCCGCGGAGGGCGTGAACCTCATGGGCACCGAGCCGCTGAAGGTGCGCAACGCCCTGCTGGTGGCGAACGAGAGCGGCACCGAGGCGAACTTCCTCGCCGCCATCGTGAACGACACCGACAGCGCCGAGACGCTGCTGGTCGGCATCGACGGCGACACGCAGCGCGTGCGGGTGGACGCGCACTCGAGGGTCAGCCTCGGCTTCGACGGGGCGGACCCGCTGCTGTTCGAGAAGATCGACGCGGTGCCCGGCACCGACGTGGAGATGACCTTCCAGTCCGGCACCGGCGAGGTCGTCAGCTCCCGCATCCCCGCTCTCGACGGCACCCTGGACTACCTCGCGGACTTCGTCCCCGCCGGCTGAGGCGGCCGCCGCGCCCTTCAGGCCTCGAACCGGTAGCCGAGCCCCCGCACCGTCAGGAGCATCACCGGCTCGCTGGGGTTGCGCTCGATGCGCGAACGGATGCGCTTGATGTGCACGTCGAGAGTCTTGGTGTCGCCGAAGTAGTCGCTCCCCCACACCCGGTCGATGAGCTGGCCGCGGGTCAGCACCCGCCCGGCGTTGCGCATCAGCACCTCGAGCAGCTCGAACTCCTTCAGCGGCATCGCGATGACCTCGCCGTCCACCGACACCGTGTGGCGGTCGATGTCGATCACGACGCGGCCGCCGTCGATGACGCGGTCGTCGACCTCGACATCGCCGACCTCGCTGCGGCGCAGCACCGCCCGCATCCGCGCCAGCAGCTCCCGCGAGGAGTAGGGCTTGGTGACGTAGTCGTCCGCGCCGAGCTCGAGCCCGACGACGATGTCGACCTCGGAGTCCTTCGCCGTCAGCATGATGATCGACACCTTCGAGGTCGTGCGGATGACCCGGCACACCTCGGTTCCCGGCATCCCCGGCAGCATGAGGTCGAGCAGGACGATGTCGGCGCCCCGCGCCTCGAAGGCGGTGAGGGCGGCGGGGCCGTCCTCGGCGATCTCGACCTCGAAACCCTCGCGACGCAGCAGGTAGGCCAGCGGGTCGGCGAGATCGGGCTCATCCTCGACGATCAGGACGCGGGTCATGGGTTCTTCTCTCCTTCGGGCCGCGCAGACTCGCGCGGAGGCTTCTTCTTGCGCTTCTTCTTCTTGGTCACGAGCTCCGGCGGCCCGGCCACGGCGGGCAGGCGCACGGTGAAGGTCGATCCCCTCCCGGGGCGCGACCACAGCTCCACCTCGCCGCCGTGGCGCTGCACGGCGTGCTTGACGATCGACAGTCCCAGCCCGGTGCCGCCGGTGCGGCGCGAACGCGCCTGATCGGCGCGATAGAAGCGCTCGAACACGCGATGCTGCTCGCCCTCCGGAATGCCGATGCCGCGATCGGTCACGGCGATCTCGACGACGCGGTCGTCGCTCTTCACGCCGACGCCCACCTGTGCGCCAGCGGGTGAGTACGCGATGGCGTTGGCGACGAGGTTGCCGATCGCCTCGGTCAGCACCTGCACGTCGCCGCGGACGTAGGCGTGGCGCGCGCCGCCGCGCACCACGGTGATGCCGGCGGAATCCGCCGCGATCGACTGCGACTCGATCGCCGCGGCGACCACCTCGTCGATGGAGACGTCGCGCAGCTCGGTCAGATCGTCGGCCGACTGCAGCCGCGACAGGTTCATGATCCGGGAGGTCAGCTGGCCGAGCCGCGCCGCCTCGGCCGTCAGCCGGCTCGCGAAGTGACGCACCTGGTCGGGGTCGTCGGCGGCCGATTCGATCGCCTCGGCGAGCAGGCTCACCGCCCCGACCGGGGTCTTGAGCTCGTGACTCGTGTTCGCGACGAAGTCGCGGCGCATCTCCTCGACGCGCTCGCGCTCGGTGATGTCGCGGATGACGACGAGGGTCAGCCGCGGCGTGATGCCGCTCGCCCTCGCCGATACCAGGCGCGGCTCCACTCCCCGGTGCAGCCGCAGGGTCGCCGTCTCGGCGGCCTCGGCGCGCCGCACCGTGCGCACGAGCGCCCGCAGCTCGTCGCCCGGCAGTGCGACGTCCTCCTGCATGCCGAACAGCTCCGCGGGGGCGGATGCCGCGACGATCAGCAACGACGTGTCCACGACGACGGCGACGTCGTCCATCCCCTGCAGCACGGCGCGCGTGCCGTCGGGCAGCGCCACCGAGGCCTGTACCCGCGCGCGGTCGCGCGCGCGCAGCGCGACGAGCACGAGCCCGGCGAGCGATCCGCCGATCAGCGCGCCGATCGCCAGCGCGATGAGCGCGAGCTGGGTGGGGTCCACCCTCCCAGCGTAGGGTGGGCTTCGACCCCGGATGCGACGTTCCCGCCCCGCCCGTGGGGAACGTCGCCGATGTTCACTGTCGCGGCACCGATCGTTAACCTTCGCCGGGGATGATCGGCCGGGTCAGCCGGTGGCATCGTGCCGCCGGCAGGAAGAAAGGCTTCTGATGCGCGAAGTGTTCCACCAGTCGCTCGAGGACGTCCAGTCCCGTCTCGTGGAGATCGCCGAACTGGTCACCGTCGCGATCGAGCAGGCCACGCGCGCCTTCGGCACGAGCGATGTCGCGCTGGCCGAAGAGGTCATCGAAGCCGACCAGGTGATCGACGACAAGGCGATCGCTCTCGACGAGCTCGCGATCCAGATCCTCGCCCGGCAGCAGCCGGTGGCCCGCGACCTGCGCATCGTGGTCGCGGCCCTGCGCGTCAGCGCGTCGCTGGAGCGCATGGGCGACATCGCCGAGCACATCGCGCAGCTGACGCGCATGCGCTTCCCCGAGCGCGCGATCCCCAAGGGCCTGAAGAGCACCTTCACCCGCATGGGCGAGCTCGATGTCGAAGTAGCCCGCGTGCTGACCGAGCTGCTCCGCACCGAGGACCTCTCCCTCGTGGAGACCCTGCGCGCGCTCGACGACCAGCTCGACGACCGTCACCTGTCGGTGTTCGAGAAGGTCCTGAGCGACAACTGGCAGGGCGAGGCCGGCGCCACCGTCGACGCGACGCTGGCCAGCCGTTACCTGGAGCGCTTCGCCGACCATGCGCTGTCGGTCGCGAAGAAGGTCGCCTACCTCGCGACCGGCGACTGGACCCCCGACACCGACTCGATCGCGATCATCGCCGCCGCCGAGGTGGCCGCCGAGGTCGCCGCCGCTGAGGCCGACATCTCCGGCAACGCCGGCTGAGCAGCCGCACACGACGACGAAGGGGGATGCCGACCGGCATCCCCCTTCGTCGTCGTCAGCGTCGTGTCAGCGCGCGCCGCCGTGTCAGCGCTTGCCCTGGCTCGCGACGGCCGCAGCTCCCGCGGCGGCGGCCTCTGGGTCGAGGTACTCCCCCGGTCCGAGCGGGAGGAAGTCCTCGCCGAGCTTGTAGACCAGCGGGATGCCGGTGGGGATGTTCAGCTCCGCGATGTCGGCGTCGCTGATGCCGTCGAGGTGCTTGACGAGCCCGCGCAGCGAGTTGCCGTGCGCGGTGACCAGGACGGTCTTCCCCTCCTTCAGGTCGGGGATGATCTCGCTCTCCCAGTACGGCAGCAGGCGGTCGATGACCATCTTCAGCGACTCGGTGCGGGGCACCTCGCCATCGATGCCGACGTAGCGGGGGTCGTTCACCTGGCTGTACTCGGCGTCATCGGGAAGCGGCGGCGGCGGCACGTCGAACGACCGGCGCCACAGCATGAACTGCTCGTTGCCGAACTCCTCGAGGGTCTGGGCCTTGTCCTTGCCCTGCAGCGCGCCGTAGTGGCGCTCGTTGAGACGCCACGAGCGCTTGACCGGGATCCACAGCCGGTCGGCGGTGTCCAGCGCGATGTTCGCGGTCTGGATCGCGCGGGACAGCAGCGACGTGTGCAGGACGTCGGGCAGGATGCCCGACTCCTTCAGCAGCTCGCCGCCGCGTGCCGCCTCCTCCCGGCCCTGCTCGGTGAGACGGACGTCCACCCATCCGGTGAACTGGTTGGTCTTGTTCCATTCGCTCTGCCCGTGGCGGAGCAGGATCAGCGTGTAGGGCGCAGTCATGATCGTCATCATACCGACGCGGACGCTGGCATCATGGGGTCATGCCGCCGGAGAAAGCCCCCGTTCGCGGCGGGACACGCCACGCCTCGGGCCACATCACCCGCGGCACGACGAACACCAACCGGCTGCGCCGCGTCGACCGCTGGATCGCGCGGCATCCGGTGCTGCGACGCACGACAGACCCGTTCGTCGTGGACCTCGGCTACGGCGCGAGCGGCGTCACGGCGTTCGAGCTGGAGGCCCGACTGCGCGCCGCGCGGCCCGACGTCGAGGTGCGGGGGCTGGAGATCGACCCGGCACGGGTGACGCGCGCGCAGGAGCAGTTGGCGCAGGTGCGCGCCGGACGCACGCCGTTCGCTCCCGACGCGCACGTGACCTTCGCCCGGGGCGGCTTCGAGGTGCCCGCCGACGGCGGCCGTCGTCCCGCCGTCATCCGCGCGTTCAACGTGCTGCGCCAGTACGACGAGTCTGATGTCGCGGCGGCGTGGGCGCAGATGTGCGCGCGTCTGCAGCCGGGCGGAATGCTCGTCGAGGGCACGTGCGACGAGCTCGGCCGCATCTGCACGTGGGTCGAGGTCGGCGCCGACGCGGTGCCGCGCACCCTCACGGTGTCCCTGCGGCTCACCGCGCTGGACTCCCCCGCCGTCGCCGCCGAGCGGCTGCCGAAGATCCTCATCCACCGCAACGTCCCCGGTGAGCCGGTGCACGCCTTCCTCGCGGCGCTGGATGCCGAGTGGACGCGCGCCGTGGGCACCGCCCCGTTCGGCCCGGTGCAGCGCTGGCGCACGGCCCTGGCTGCGCTGGCCGCCGCCGGATGGCCGGTGCAGGCGCGGTCCCGGTGGCGGCTGGGGGAAGTGACCGTGCCCTGGTCGCTCGTCGCGCCGCGCTGACGCGCGCCGCCCGCGCGTGCGCCGCCGCGCGGCAGGGTTTCAGACGCGCGGCAGGGCGGCGCGCGCCTCGGCGGCCGGCATGCCCGCCGCCGTCATGAGGTCCACGGCCAGCGGACGGAGCGCCCCGATGAGGTTCTGGTCGACGATCGAACTGCCCGCAGCCAGCGCGGCCGGGTCGAGGCGCGAGGCGACGGCGCGCACCGCCTCGCGGGCGGCGGGCTCGTACGCGATGTCGGTGAGGGCGTCGGAGAGCAGGCGGGCGCCCGCGCCGAGCTCGGCGAGCAGGTCGGCCGCGACGGGACGCGACGCGCCGTCGTCGCAGAGGTACACGACCCGACGCGCGATCACCCGGAGGTTGCGCGTCGCGAGGTCGAGGTGCGTGCGCACCCGGTCCTGCCGCTCGAACTCCGGCCGCTGACGGCGCAGGAACGGCGAAATGCGGGCGATCTGCGTGCCCGAGTCGATGCCCTCCCGCCACCGGTCGACGGGCGCCTGCAGCGCCCGCGCCTTCTGCAGCCCGCGGTCGGCGCGCACGACATCGCCCCGGCGGAGGGCCTGCACGAGCGTCGCAGTGGCACTGTCGAACGCCGCCAGCGCTTCGATCCCCTCCCGCGTCACCGCCCGCAGCGGGCTCCGCGGCAGAAGCGCCGTGACCAGCAGCGCCGCGACGCCGCCGACCACACCGTCCACGAGCCGCAGGAACGGGACGCTCGCCGGGATCACCAGGACGATCGCGGACTGGATCGCCGCCGCGATCGCGAACCCGGGCTGCGGCGAGAGGAAGCGCGCCACCGCGAGGCTCGCCGCGAGCGTCAGCCCCAGCTGCCACCAGCCGATCCCCGCGACCAGCACGATGAGCTCGGAGACGAGGATGCCGACGACCATCCCCACGACGGTCTCGAGCACGCGGCGGGGACGGGCGTCGCGGACGAGCCCGAGACTCGACACCGTCACCGTCGCCGCCAGCAGCGGAGCGGCGTGCCCCAGCACGGCATGCGCGAAGACGTAGGCCGCGGTCGCCGCCACCACGATCTGCACGATCGCCGGGGCCGACTCAGTGACCCGCTCCCACCCCGCCCGCGGATGCCAGCGGGCACGCCATCCGGTCGGGATCGCCGCGGTCGGCGGCTCGGCGGCGGGCTCGGGGGCGGCCACGGCGGGGCCGTTCAGCGCCGACGCGAGAGCCGCGGCATCCGAGGCACGGATGCGACCCGCCCGGCGTCGGGGGGCACGATGACCTCCTGCGCCGCCGCGATGCGCGTCGCCTCGACGGCCGCCGTCAGCGCGGCGTCCACGGGCACGGTGCGCTTGAGCAGCGCCAGCGCGATGGGCCCCTCCTCGTGGTGACGCGCGGCCGAGGTGATCGTCCCGACGACATCGTCGCCCGAGAACACGTCGGCACCGGGCTCCGGCACCTGCGCGTCGCTGCCGTCGAGCTGCAGGAACGCCAGCCGGCGCGGCGGGTGGCCCAGGTTGTGGACCTTCGCGACGGTCTCCTGCCCCCGGTAGCAGCCCTTGTCGAGGTGGACCGCCGTCCGCAGCCAGTCGGCCTCGTGTGGCAGCAGTCGGCCGTCGGCGGCTTCGGCGGTCACGCGGGGCCGCCATGCCGCGACGCGCAGCGCCTCGGCGGCCAGCCGGCCCGCGATCGCCTGGTCGCCGTCCGCCGCGGCGCGGGCGATGCGCGCGAACTCGACCTCGTCGACGATCGCCTCCGCCCAATCGCGCTCGGACCCCGGATGCGGCAGCACGGCGGCGTAGCCCCAGCCACCGGCGACGATCCCCGGCCACGGGTCGTGCCAGACCGCCCGCGTCGACAGCGCGGCGACGGCGGCGGCCGTGCCGCCGATGACGTACGCCCGGCCGGTGAGATCCTGCGGGTCCACGCGCAGGCGGAAGCGCATGCGGGTGAGCCAGGTCAGCAGCGCCGCCGCGCGCTCGCGGTCGACGACGAGCCACGTGCGCTCCCCGTCGTCGACGACGCCGGCGGCGTGCTCCACGTGCCCCTGCGGGTCGAGGACGAGCAGTTCCGTGCTCTCGCCCGCGGCGAGCCCGGTGACAGCCTGCGAGGTGATCGAGTCGAGCCACGACAGCCGATCGGGACCCTCCACCGCCAGCACGGCGCGGTCGCGGAGCGGCGCGAGGGCGAGACCCGCGGCCAGGTCGCGCTGCTCGCGGTGCGGCGCGCCGACGTGGGCGAGGCCGGCCTCGTCGACGACGGCACCGGGGATCGCGCGCAGGAGGTCGTCGGTCACGGCGCGCTCACTCCGCCCGCGCCAGGCGCGCCGAGGCGTGCGAGGCGAGCTCGCCTCCGAGCGCGGCGATGTCCCACGCCCACAGCAGGTGGCCGTCGACCAGGCCATACATGCGTGTGGCCGCGGTGTAGACCTTGGCGCTGGACGGGCGGATCACGGCATCCGTCGCAAGGTCGATGCGCGGCCCGCGCACCTGGCCGAGGTAGAGCTCACCGATGCCGTCGGAGTGGACGATCGCCACCTCGAGGTCGAAACCGCCCTCGGCGTTGCGCAGCGCCTCTACGTCGTCCGCCGTCCGCGGTGCAGGACGGGCGGCGGATGCCGGCAGCAGCGCCGGGCCGGCGTCGACGGCCGCCGCGGGGCGGGCGAGACGCCAGTATCCGGTCTCGGCGACCAGCGGCGTGCGGGACTCCCCGTCGCCGAGCAGCCAGGCGCTCGCGGCGTAGTTGACGTAGTCGCCGCCGTCGTGGCTGAAGCTGACGCGGTGCGCGAACTCGCCCTGGAACGCGGCGCCGTCGGCCTCGTAGTCGATGACCCCGGTGCCCTCCCAGACGCCGAGCAGCCACGACAGCGGAACGATGTCCGCCGGCAGATCAGTCGGAAGGTCGATCACGACGTCAGCGCTGGCCGCGGTAGAGGTTCTTGATCACGACGCCCGAGACGAACACGATCGCCAGCGACGCGAGCGCAAGAAGCCCGACGAAGAAGAGTTCGAGTGCGACGAGGTCCATGGGAAACACTCTACCCTTCACCCGAACAGGCTGATCAGTCCCATGCCGAGCCCGAACAGGCCCATCACGACGAGCGCGCCCAGCACGCTCGCCGCGACCCGCCGCAGGAACCCCTCCGCGTGACCGACGCCCAGCTGGACCGCGAACGCGAGGATCAGACAGCCGGCCAGGCCCACCGGCATCCATGCCGCTCGCCAGTCCTCCGGCGCGACGATCCCGATGACGACGGAGATCACCGCGGCGGCCACCCAGACGGCGATGATGCCGCCGAGTCCGGCGCGCGGAGCGAGCCCAGGAACGGTCATGACTCGTATTCTCGCGCACCCGCGACCCCCGCGCACACCCGCCGGTGGCGGGCGCCGCGTGACCAGCCGCGGCGAGGTCCTAGTATTGGGGTCACGGCCCGGTCGTCCGCGCCGGAAGGGACCGCATGGCTCAGCTTCTCGTCTTGAGTTCCGCCGCAGGCGGAGGGGTCGTCCTGCCCGCGCTCGAGCTGCTCAGCCACCGCGTGCGACAGATCCCCGCCGAACCGGCGCACCTCGTCAACGCCCCGAGCGCCGACGTCATCTTCGTGGACGCGCGCACCGACCTCGTGGGGGCGAAGTCGCTGTGCAAGATCCTCAACACGACGGGCCTGGACGCGCCCCTCGTCCTGGTCGTCACCGAGGGCGGTCTCACGGCCGTGTCGACGGACTGGGGCATCGACGACGTCATCCTCGTGGGCGCCGGCCCCGCCGAGGTCGACGCACGGATCCGCCTCGCGGTGGGGCGACAGAGCGCCGAGCAGCCCTCCAGCCGCATCCAGACCTCCGGCATCACGATCGACGAGTCCTCCTACTCGGCGAAGGTGCACGGCAAGCCGCTGGATCTGACGTACAAGGAGTTCCAGCTGCTGCACTTCTTCGCCACGCACCCCTCCCGCGTGTTCACGCGCGAGCAGCTGCTGAGCGAGGTGTGGGGGTACGACTATTTCGGCGGCACCCGCACGGTCGACGTGCACGTGCGGCGGCTGCGCGCCAAGCTCGGCGACCTCGAGCAGCTCATCGGCACGGTGCGCAACGTGGGCTACCGCTTCAACGTCTACGAGGACGACCAGGTGCCCGCGCCGCGGGAGCGGTCGCAGGCCTGAGCGGGTTAACGCGCCGGTCACCTCGCCCTGACATGATGAAGGGATGATCGACACCGACGTTCTGGACACGGGCCTCGGCGACGCCGACGACGACGACTTCGACGAGACCGTCGAGTACGACGATTCGCAGTTGCCCGATCACCGCTACATGGACCGCGAGCTCAGCTGGCTCGCGTTCAACCAGCGGGTGCTGGAACTGGCGGAGGACCCGACACTGCCGGTGCTCGAGCGCGCCAACTTCCTCGCGATCTTCGCATCGAACCTCGATGAGTTCTTCATGGTCCGCGTGGCGGGCCTCAAGCGCCGCATCGTGACGGGGCTGGCGGTGCCCACCAACGTCGGCCGCGCCCCGCAGGACGTGCTCTCGGACATCTCCGAATCGGCCCACGCACTGCAGGTGCGTCACACGCGCGCGTGGCTGGACCTCGTGAAGCCCGCGTTGGCGGATGCCGGCATCGAGGTCGTCTCGTGGGAGGACCTGTCGGCGGACGACCGCGACGACCTGTACGACTACTTCCAGTCGCAGGTGTTCCCGGTGCTCATGCCGCTCGCCGTCGACCCCGCCCACCCCTTCCCGTACATCTCGGGGCTGTCGCTGAACCTCGCGATCCGCATCCGCAACGCCAAGACCGGCCGGCAGGAGTTCGCGCGCCTGAAGGTGCCGCCCATGCTCCCCCGGTTCGTCCAGCTGCCGCCCTCGGGGGGGCGCGCCCGCTACCTGCCGCTGGAGCAGCTGATCGCCCATCACCTCAGTGACCTCTTCCCGGGGATGGAGATCCTCGAGCACCACGCCTTCCGCCTGACCCGCAACGAGGACATGGTCATCGAGGAGGACGAGACCGAGAACCTCATCCAGGCGCTCGAGGCGGAGCTGCTGCGCCGCCGGTTCGGCCCGCCCATCCGCCTGGAGGTGACCGAGCAGATGGACGAGGTCACCCTCGATCTGCTGATCGCCGAACTCGACATCACCGAGCAGGAGGTGTATCGCCTGCCCGGGCCGCTCGATCTGCGGGGACTGTTCGACCTCGCCAAGATCGACCGGCCGGAGCTGCACTATCCGGCACACGTGCCGGTCACGGCATCCGCCTTCCAGCCCGCCGAGCAGAACGGCCGCGCCGACTTCTTCACCGCGATCCGCAAGGGCGATGTACTGGTGCACCACCCGTACGAGTCGTTCACCACGAGCGTCGTCAGCTTCCTCGAGCAGGCGGCGCGCGACCCGCATGTTCTCGCCATCAAGCAGACGCTGTACCGCACGTCGGGCGACAGCCCCATCGTGCAGGCGCTCATCGACGCCGCCGAGCGCGGCAAGCAGGTGCTCGCCCTCGTCGAGGTCAAGGCGCGCTTCGACGAAGCCGCGAACATCGTGTGGGCCCGCAAGCTCGAGAAGGCCGGCGTGCACGTCGTGTACGGCCTGGTCGGGCTCAAGACCCACTGCAAGCTGCTGCACGTCATCCGCGAGGAGGACGGGATGCTGCGCAGCTACAGCCACATCGGCACGGGCAACTACAACCCGAAGACGAGCCGGCTGTACGAGGACTTCGGCTTGTTCACCGCCGACGAGCAGGTCGGCCGCGACCTCACGCGCCTGTTCAACGAGCTGAGCGGCTACGCGATCGAGAAGAAGTTCAAGCGGCTGCTGGTGGCTCCCCTGCACCTGCGCAAGGGCCTGCTGCGCCTCATCGACAAGGAGCGCCGCAACGCCCTGGAGGGAAAGCCCGCCCACATCCGCATCAAGGTGAACTCGATGGTCGACGAGCAGATCATCGACGCGCTGTACCGGGCGAGCCAGGCAGGCGTGCGCGTGGACGTGTGGGTGCGCGGGATCTGCTCGCTGAAGCTGGGACTCGACGGTGTCAGCGACAACATCACGGTCCGCTCGATCCTGGGCCGCTACCTCGAGCACTCGCGCATCTTCGCCTTCGCGGGCGACGGCGACCCGCAGGTGTACATCGGCAGCGCCGACATGATGCACCGCAACCTCGACCGCCGCGTCGAGGCGCTGGTGCGGGTCGTGGCCCCCGGCCACATCAAGGAGCTCGTCGACCTGTTCGACCTCGCGATGAGCGACGAGACGAGTTCGTGGCACCTCGAGCCGTCGGGCGACTGGTCCCGGCACAGCGTGGGCGAGAACGGCAAGCCGCTCGTGGATCTGCAGGAGCGGACCATGACCCAGGTGCAGCGTCGCCGCCGGGCGCGCGCGGTGCGATGACTCAGACGGCTGTCTACGCCGCGGGCGGCGTCGTGTGGCGCCTGGTCGAGGGCAAGCTCAAGATCCTGCTCATCCACCGCACGGCATATGCCGACGTGACGCTGCCGAAGGGCAAGGTGGACCCCGGCGAGACGCTCGCCGAGACGGCGGCGCGGGAGATCTTCGAGGAGACCGGCATCCGCGTCGCCCTCGGCATCCCCGTCGGAGTCTCCCGCTACCGCATGCCCAAGGGCCGCGAGAAGATCGTGCACTACTGGGCGGCCGAGGCGACCGACGACGCGATCCGCGCGTCGGCGTTCGTGCCGAACAAGGAGATCGCCGCGCTCGAGTGGGTGTCCCCCCGCAAGGCGCTCGGCTACCTCTCGTACCCGGTGGATGTGGAGATCGTCGAGGAGTTCCTCCGCTACGTCGAGGACGGAGTGCTCAGCACGTTCCCGATCGTCGTGCTGCGCCACGCGAAGGCCGTCGCGCGCGAGGACTGGGACGGCCCGGATGCCGCGCGTCCCCTCACGGCGCGCGGCGCGCGGCAGGCGAAGGCGATCGTCGGCCCGCTGCGCGCGTTCGGCGTCCGCAAGATCGTCTCCAGCGACGCCGTGCGGTGCGTGACCACCGTGACGCCGCTGGCCGCCGCGCTCGGACGCAAGATCGACCGCACCCCGCTGATCGGCCAGGACGCGTGGGAGGAGGGCACGTCCGACCCGCGCGCCGTCATCGGCCGGCGCGTGCGGTCCCGCAAGCCCGCCGTGCTGTGCAGCCACGGTCCGGTGCTCCCCAGCATCCTCACCGAACTGGCGCTCGCGACCGGCACGCTGCGCGGGTCGTATCTGGGCAGCGCGTCGGCGCTCGACACCGGTGCGTTCTCGGTCGTGCACCTGTCGGCGACGAACCCCGGTTCGGGCGTCGTCGCGATCGAGACGCACGAGCCGAAGGTCTGAGTGACGGACCTCCGTGCCTGTCCGGCCGTTCACCTGTCGTTCACCACCACAGCCCACTTTGGTAAGAGTCGGTGTCTACCGTCATGGCGAGCCCTGCACCAGGGGCGCATTTCCATGACAACCCGAAGGAACACACACGTGAAGCTCACACGCCTCGCCCAGATCGGCGCAGTCGCGGCCGTCGCCGCCCTCTCGCTCACCGCCTGCGCCGCGAACGAAGGCGGCACCACCCCGGCTGCCACCGACTCGCAGGCCCCCAGCCTCACGGGCACCCTCAACGGCCAGGGCGCCTCGTCGCAGCAGGTCGCCGTGCAGTCGTGGACCGCGCTGTTCAACCAGACCAACCCCGACGCCGTCATCAACTACGACCCGGCCGGCTCCGGCACGGGCCGCGAGTCCTTCCTCGCCGGCGCCGTGAACTTCGCGGGCTCCGACCGCGCGTTCAAGACCGACGAGATCGCCGAGGGCGGCTTCGGCGCGTGCGCCGCCGACTCGGGCCTGGTGGAGATCCCTGCCTACATCTCGCCGATCGCGATCATCTTCAACGTCCCCGGCGTCGACGCGCTGAACCTGGACGCCGCGACCGTCGCGGGCATCTTCGCCGGCACGATCACCAACTGGAACGACCCGGCCATCGCGGCCGACAACGCCGACGCGACCCTGCCGGACCTCCCCATCAACCCGGTCCACCGCTCGGACAAGTCGGGCACGACCGGCAACTTCACCGACTACCTGTCGGCCAACGCCGCGGACATCTGGACGTGGGGCTCCGTCGAGGAGTGGCCCGCCGGTGTCGTCGGTGAGGCCGCGGAGAAGACCTCGGGCGTCGTCGAGGCCGTCAAGGCCGGCGAGGGCTCGATCGGCTACGCCGACTCGTCGCAGGCCGGCGGCATCTCGTCGGTGGCCGTGAAGGTCGGCGACGAGTTCGTCGAGCACTCCGCCGAGGGCGCCGCCAAGACGCTCGACGCCTCCGCCATCGAGGACGGCCGCACCGAGGGCGACCTCGCCTTCAAGATCGACCGCACGACGACCGAGGCCGGCGCCTACCCGGTGCTCCTCGTCAGCTACCTGATCGCGTGCGAGCAGTACGAGGACGAGAACGTCGCGGCCCTCGTGAAGGGCTTCTTCGAGACCGCTGTCAGCGAGGCCGGTCAGGAGACCGCCGCCACCAACGCCGGCAGCGCCCCGATCTCGGACGACCTGCGCGAGAAGTCGCTCGCGGCGATCGCCCTCATCAAGTAACGCGCTCGGGCGG
Organism: Microbacterium aurum; assembly: GCF_016907815.1. NCBI lineage: Bacteria > Bacillati > Actinomycetota > Actinomycetes > Micrococcales > Microbacteriaceae > Microbacterium > Microbacterium aurum. Next base: position 1,527,643 of record NZ_JAFBCQ010000001.1, on the reverse strand, counting down.
CATCCCGCTTTCGCGGGGTGCCGCCCGGCCCGTGACCGGCACCACCCCACCCGAGTTCCCTCACCAGAGAGAGTGCGATGACAGCATCCACCGCCGACGCTCCCCCGCGGATCGCCGCCAAGCGGCGCCCCGGCGACCTGTGGTTCTCCGGCACCGCGGTCTTCGCGGGCTCGATGATCGTCGTCACCCTCGCCGCCGTCGCGATCTTCCTCATCGTCCAGTCGCTGCCGGCCTTCGGCGCCGACAGTCAGAGCGCGTCGCTGCTGACGACGAACTTCTGGGACTACGTCGGCCCGCTCCTGTTCGGCACGATCTGGGCGGCGTTCCTCGCCCTGCTCGTCGCGGTGCCGCTCTCGCTCGGCATCGCGTTGTTCATCACCCACTACGCGCCGCGCCGTCTCGCGCAGGGTCTCGGCTACATCGTCGACCTGCTCGCCGCGGTCCCCTCGGTCGTCTTCGGCCTGTGGGGCATCCTCGTCTTCGCCCCCTCGGTCGTCCCCACCTACAACTGGCTGAACGAGAACCTGGGGTGGATCCCGCTCTTCTCCGGTCAGGTGCTCAACTCCGGCCGCACGATCCTCACGGCCGCCCTCGTCCTCGCGGTGATGGTCGTGCCGATCATCACCGCGATCTGCCGCGAGATCTTCCTGCAGACGCCGGTGTTGCACGAGGAGGCGGCCCTCGCCCTCGGCGCCACCCGGTGGGAGATGATCCGCATGGCGGTGCTCCCGTTCGGGCGCTCCGGCATCGTCTCGGCCTCGATGCTCGGCCTCGGCCGGGCCCTCGGCGAGACGATGGCGGTCGCGATGGTCCTCTCGGCCACGAACGTGCTCACCCTGCAGCTGCTGACCTCGCAGAACCCCTCGACCATCGCGGCCAACATCGCCCTCACGTTCCCCGAGGCCTACGCCCTCAACATCAACGTGCTGATCGCGACCGGCCTCATCCTCTTCATCGTCACCTTCGCGGTCAACGCGGTGGCGCGCTGGATCGTCAGCCGCCGCAAGGAATTCTCGGGAGCGAACTGACATGGCCACCGCCCCTGCTCCCGCGCCGGTCCGCCCGGCCGCCCCCGCGCACATCCCGCTGACCTCCGGTCACCTGCCCCGCTGGGCGCCCTGGGCGCTGCTGGTCGGCTCCCTCGCGGTCTTCGGCGCCATCTACGGGGTGCTCGGCGCCGCCGCCGGCGGCGAGTTCTCCATCGCCGGCTGGCTCATCCTGTCGGTCATCGCCTATCTGGTGCTGATCTACACGATCTCCCGCATCGTCGAGGGCGCGCGCCGCGCGTTCGACCGGTTCGTCACCGGCATCGTCTCCAGCGCCTTCGCCATCGCCATGGTGCCGCTGGTGTCGGTGGGCTGGACCGTCGTCAGCAACGGCATCGCACGGTTCGACGCGACGTTCTTCTCCAGCTCGATGCGCGGCATCGTCGGCGAGGGCGGCGGCGCCGTCCACGCGATCTGGGGCACGCTGCTGATCACGCTGACCGCCGCGATCATCTCGGTGCCGATCGGCCTCATGACCGCCATCTACCTCATCGAGTACGGCCAGGAGAAGCGCCTCGCCCGCGCCATCACGTTCCTGGTCGACGTGATGACCGGCATCCCCTCGATCGTCGCGGGTCTGTTCGCGTACGCGCTGTTCGCCCTGATCTTCGGGCCGGGTGTCCGTATGGGCTTCGCCGGCGCCGTCGCGCTCTCGGTGCTGATGATCCCTGTCGTGGTCCGCTCGAGCGAGGAGATGCTGCGCCTCGTGCCGAACGAGCTGCGCGAGGCCTCGTACGCCCTCGGCGTGCCGAAGTGGCTGACGATCGTGAAGGTGGTGCTGCCGACCTCCATCGCCGGCATCACGACCGGTGTCATGCTCGCCATCGCCCGCGTCATCGGCGAGACGGCGCCGCTGCTGATCACCGCCGGGTTCACCGACGCGATGAACCAGAACCTGTTCGACGGGCGCATGCAGACGCTGCCCGTCTACATCTACTCGCAGTACGCCTACAAGGGCATTCCGCCCGAGGCTTACGTCGACCGCGCGTGGGCCGCCGCCCTCACCCTCATCCTCATCGTCATGGCACTGAACCTCATCGCGCGCATCGTCGCGAAGGTGTTCGCCCCGAAGACCGGCCGCTGACCGGCCGCCCACCGGCATCCGCCCCGTTAGGAACCATCGTGTCCAAGAGCATCGAAGTCAACGACCTCAACGTCTACTACGGCGACTTCCTCGCCGTCGAGGGTGTGGGACTGGAGATCCAGCCCCGCTCCGTCACCGCCTTCATCGGCCCGTCCGGATGCGGCAAGTCGACGTTCCTGCGCACACTGAACCGCATGCACGAGGTCATCCCCCGCGCCCGCGTCGAGGGTGAGGTGCTGCTCGACGGCGACAACCTGTATGGGCCGGGAGTGGACCCCGTGCTCGTGCGTCGTCAGGTCGGCATGGTGTTCCAGCGCCCCAACCCGTTCCCGACGATGTCGATCAAGGAGAACGTGCTGGCGGGGGTCAAGCTCAACAACAAGCGCATCTCCAAGAGCGACGCCGATGCGCTCGTCGAGCGGTCGCTCCAGGGCGCGAACCTCTGGAACGAGGTCAAGGACCGCCTCGACAAGCCCGGATCGGGCCTCTCCGGCGGTCAGCAGCAGCGCCTGTGCATCGCGCGCGCGATCGCCGTCTCCCCCGACGTGCTGTTGATGGACGAGCCGTGCTCGGCGCTGGACCCGATCTCGACGTTCGCGATCGAGGAGCTCATCCAGGAGCTCAAGCAGGAGTACACGATCGTCATCGTGACGCACAACATGCAGCAGGCATCCCGCGTCTCGGACAAGACCGCGTTCTTCAACATCGCCGGCACCGGCAAGCCCGGCAAGCTCATCGAGTACGACAACACGAGCACGATCTTCACGACGCCCTCCGTGCAGGCCACCGAGGACTACGTCTCCGGCCGCTTCGGATAAGCGCGTCGCAGGGGGCGGATGCCGGGGGGGCGGACGCTGGGGGGCAGGAGGCCGGGGGGCGGCTGGGAGCGGCTGGGGGCGGATGCTGGGGGGCGGATGCTGGGGCAGGCGCGCCGCGTCGGGGCGCGCCGCGGCATCCGCCGTACTAACTGCAAGGGATTCTGCGCGACACGCCGCCTCGCGCCGAGGCATCGCGGCGTGTCGCTGACGATCCCTTGCAGTTGGCATCTGCCCGCCCGGGATCATCGCCCTCTCCACAGCCTGCGTTTTCCGGCGACTGTCCACGGATGCTGCGCACGCGCCTCCGAGTCGACCGTGGCACCGCCACGATGGGCCGCATGTGTGATGCCCGCGCTTCCGTTTTCACCACGTCCGGCATGCGCGCCGGCGGCGTCTCCGGGACGATACTGACCGCCCGGATCGCCGACGGGTCGCTGGTCCGTGCCCGCCGCGGGGTGTACGTCGCACCGACGATCTGCCCCGCACTGCGCGCCGTGGCCGAGCACGGCGGCCGTGCCGCCTGCATCACGGCGGCACGACACCTCGGACTGTGGGTGCTGACCGCCGATCATCGCGCGCATGTCTGGCTGTGCAGCGGACAGCGCAGTTACCACCCATCGCAGGCTTGCGCCTGCGTCGAGCATTGGGATGACGGGCCGCGCGGCGCCCCGGCATCCGCCCCGTCTCTTCCCCGGATGCTCCTGCAGATCTACCGGTGCTTCGGGATCGAGGAGTTCTTCGTCGTGCTGGAGTCGGCGCTGGCAGCGGGCATGCTCGGCACCAGCGGCATGCGCTGGCTGCGTATGCATTCCAACGCGGCGATCCGCGAAGCGCTCGCGCTCGCCCGCAACGACGCGGACAGCGGCCTCGAGTCGCTGCTGCGGTGGAGGCTGCGCCGCCGCGGACTGCGGGTGCGGACGCAACGGCAGGTCTTCGCGGTCGGACGCGTCGACCTTCTCATCGGCGAGCGCCTTCTCGTCGAAGCGGACGGCGTGGACAACCACGGCAGCCCGTCACACCGACATAAGGATCTCGTGCGCGACGCGCACGCCGCGTCATGGGGCTACATCACGCTCCGATTCGACTACGCGATGATCGTGCACGACTGGGAGCTGGTCGAGGCGGCGATCCTGGGCGCGCTGAGCACCCTCGAGGGCGCTGGGGTCGGCCGAGTCTGAACGGCAAGGGATCGCCCCGGTCTCCCGGCGTGTCGCACCGAGATATCGGCGTGTCGCACATGATCCCTTGCCGTTGACGAGAGCGAGCGCACCGCACGCCGCGCCGGCGCACCGCCGTGCCGGTCAGTCGCGGGGGCTCAGCAGGTAGGCGTTGACGGCGGCGGTGAGCTCGGCATCGACCGGCACGTCGACGTCGTCGATCGCGGTGATCGGGGCGGCCAGGCGGACGCTGGAGACGAGCCACGCCGCGTCGGCGGTGTGCAGAGCGGATGCCGGGACGTTCTCGTACACCGTCTCGTATCCCTCGGCGGCGAGGTGGTCGAACAGGCTCAGCTGGGTCGTCCCGTGCAGGATGCCGCCGTGCGGGGCGGGCGTGACGAACGTGTCGCCGCGGCGGAGGATGAGCGAGGCGGTGGGCGCCTCGAGCACGAACCCATCGGTCGTGGTGAAGATCGCGTCGTCCGCACCGCGACGGTGCGCTTCGCGCAGGGCCGCCATGTTCACGGCATACGACAGCGTCTTCGCGCCCAGCAGCAGCCACGGGGCGCGCGTGGGCGCGTCGAGCGTGTAGCCCCGGTCGAGCGTCACGACGCGGATGCCGCGGGTGCGAGCCCGGGTGTTGTCGGCGGCGGTGGCCGCCGTCACCCACGCCGTCGGCGTCGGGCCGTGCTCGATCCCCCGGCTGAGGATGAGCTTGATGACGGCCTCGCCCGGTCCGCACTCCGCTGCGGCGCGCGTGACCGCCTCCCGCCACTGACGCGCGTTCGGCTGCGGCAGGTCGCACAGCTGCGCGGAGTGCGCGAGCCGGCTCAGGTGCGCCCCGACCTCCTGCGCGTGACCGTCGACGACGCCGATCGACTCGAAGATCCCGTCGCCGCGCTGGGTGCTGAGCTCCCCGACCGTCAGCGCTGGGGCCGCCGGGTCCACGGCGGTGAACGTCTCGGAGAAGTCGGTGCGGGCATCGTCGGATGCCGCGGGGTCGATCATCAGCGCGAAGTGCAGGGCCATGATCTGAGCCTAGGCGCGGGAATGCCCCGCCGGCCGCGCACGTTACACTGGATCAGCCGGGCCGCAGTAACCCCGGGCTCCATCTTTCGCCGCTGCGAGCGGCCACGCGCCGAGAGGCGTTCTGCGGCCCGGCACTTTCACACCCGCCGAACGTCGCACCGCGGAACGCCTCTCCCGCGCAGCGGCCACGTCAACGGGCGTTCTGCGGCCCGGCACTTTCACACCCGCCGAACGTCGCACCGCGCAACGCCTCTCCCGCGCAGCGGCCACGTCAACGGGCGTTCTGCGGCCCGGCACTTTCATACCCGCCGAACGTCGCACCGCGGAACGCCTCGCCTGCGCAGCGCCCCTCAGGTCAGCGAGTCCCGGCGCCACAGACCCGCGCTCGCGCGGAGGTCGGTCGCGTAGGTGTCCAGCCGCAGCGCCCGCGTCGTGAAGGCGCTCGCCCGTTCCGGCTCGGTCGCGTCGTAGTCGTCGGCGAGGTCGGCCGAGCCTGCCGCCTCGACGCGGCAGAAGGATGCGGCGCGATCGAGCGCGACGGCGAAGTCGCCGCGGAAAACGCCTCGCAGGATCTCGTCGACGAGCGCGGTGAGCTCCTCGGGACCGGCCGGAGTGGGCGCGCCGGCGACGACGTCGTCTGCGGAGCGCAGCACGGCGCGACCCCGCTCGTACAGCAGCGCCGCGGTGCGGGCGTCGTCGCGCACCATGAGCTGCAGCAGGTACAGCCGCCACAACGTCCCGGGCAGCGACTTCGCCGGCGAATGGGACCAGAGCTCGGCGATCGTGTCGATGCCGTGGGCTTCGGTGAAGGTCACGAGGCGCTCGATGACGGCATCCGTCGGCTCGTCGCGCACGCGCGTCAGCAGAGCGGATGCCGTGGCGTGCGCGACCCGGGAGACGTCCGCCGGATCGGTCGATCCGAAGCGGCGGTCGAAGGTGTCCGCGGGACGCTGCACCGGACGGTGGTAGTCGCGCGGCTGGTCACTCACCCGTCAAGGGTACCTGCGCACCCCGGCGGGCGGGCCGGCTCAGACGGTCGGGATGGCGATGATCGGCGCGGTCGTCGGCGCGCCGCTCGGTGAACCGCCGGCAGGTTCGACCGTGACCGCGATGGTGTCGCCGGGCTGCATCGTGCCGGTGAGTTCCGCCGTCGCCGCGCCGCCGTCGGCGTCGAACGTGCCCGCCGGCACCGGCTCGTCGCCGCGCACGAACCACAGCTCGAACGTGCGGTCGGTGGGCAGCTGCGGGAGCCCCTCCGCCACCAGCACGACTTTTCCGACGCTCTGCGACCAGTGCGCCGTCGCCTGGCCGCCGTCGAAGTCGACGGCGGCTGACGCCGCGTCGGGGGCGCGCTCGATCTCGTCCAGGGCGGTGACCGCGGCAGGCGTGTTCCACAGCTTCGCGATGACACCGGTCCCCCACCCGATGCCGACGAGCAGCACGAGGCAGGCGGCCAGGGCGAAGACGCCGCGCGCCCACGTGCGGCGCCCACTGACGCGGACGTGCTTCTCGCGATTCTGCTCTTAGTACCGTCGCGACGACGCGCGATTGCATTCTCGACAGACCTCTTGCAAGCCGTCGACCCGGGAGCGCTTTCGGTTGAACTCGACGCGCGGCTTGAACTTTCCGCAGCTGCCGCACCGCTTCGCGTTAGCGCCGGCCTCTGCGCCGTAAAGAGACATACGTCAGGAATACACCTGAGCCCCAGTCTGGCAGACACACAACATGGTCTCGATCGCATACCCCCGGGTGTATAGTCGATATACCCCCAGGGGTTTATTGATCGAAGGAGTGGGCGATGTGCAGCAGGGTGACGTGTGCAGAATGCGGCAAGGCGACGTGGGCCGGTTGCGGCCAGCACGTTGAGGAGGCGCTGTGGGGTGTGCCCGAGGCGGACCGCTGCCCCGGACACGACCTTGCGGGCGTCGCGTGAGCAGGCCGCGCCCCATCCGGCTGTTGGTGATCCCGCTCCTGCTGCTGGCAGCGGGCACCGTCGCGGCCTGTGCGCCGGCGACGACATCGATCGAGGTGACGACCGGTACCACCGTCGTCGACGTGCGCACCCCCGCCGAGTACGAGGGCGGGCACCTCGACGGTGCGGTCAATCTCGACGTCAGCGCCGCCGATTTCGAGGCCGGCCTCGCAGAGCTCGATCCGACGGCCGACTACCTCGTCTACTGCCGGTCCGGCAACCGTTCCGCCCGCGCCGTCGCGCTGATGGAGCAGGCCGGCTTCACCTCCGTTCACGACGCGGGCGGCCTCTCCGACGCCGCGACCGCGACCGGACTCGCCGTCGTCGACTGACGACGCTGACACGAAAGGCCCGACATGACCACCCGAGAGATCGCCATCCGGGGGTTCCACGACGTCATCGACCAGAACGACATCGTGTTCCTCGACTTCTGGGCTGCGTGGTGCGGCCCGTGCCGGATGTTCGCGCCCGTCTTCGAGAAGGCGGCCGGGCAGCACCCCGACATCGTGTTCGGCAAGGTCGACACCGAGGCGCAGCGCGAGCTCGCGGCGGCATTCCATATCTCGTCGATCCCGACCCTCATGGTGTTCAGGGAGGGGGTGCTGGTGTTCTCACAGCCCGGTGCCCTCGGTGCACCGCAGCTGGACCGGGTGATCGCGGGCGTGCGGGGCCTGGACATGGATGCCGTGCGCGCACAGGTCGCGGCACAGAAGGCGGAGCGGGAGGCTGTGCGATGAGGATCGTGATCGTGGGCGGTGTCGCCGGAGGCATGAGCTGCGCGGCCCGGGCGCGCCGGCTCGATGAGAGCGCGGAGATCGTGGTGCTCGAACGCGGCGCGCACGTGTCGTTCGCGAACTGCGGTCTGCCCTACTTCGTCGGCGGCGAGATCACCGAGGAGCGGTCGCTGCTAGTGCAGACCCCGCAGTCGCTTCGCGCCGCTCTCGCTCTGGACGTGCGCACCGGCAGCGAGGTGACGGCCGTCGACATCTCCGCGAAGACCGTGTCGGTGCGCACGGAGGACGGTACCTACGAGCTGTCCTACGATGCGCTCGTGCTCTCGCCGGGTGCGTCCGCTCTGCGCCCACCGCTGCCGGGGCTCGACTCGCCCCGGGTGCGCACGCTGCGCACGGTGGAGGATGCCGTGGCCCTCCGCGACGAGGTGCTCGCCGGCGCCCGGCGGGCCGTCGTACTCGGTGCGGGCTTCATCGGGATCGAGGCGGCCGAGGCGCTGGCCAGGCAGGGCCTGGAGGTCTCGGTGGTCGAGCTAGCCCCGCACCCGTTGCCGCCGCTGGAGACAGAGCTGGCATGGCTGATCACGCAGGAACTGGGCGAGCTCGGAGTCGAGGTGCGTACGGGGATCGCCGCCGCGAGCGTTGAGCACGGCGACGATGCCGACGTGGTCGTACTCGCCGACGGCGCGCGGCTGGCGGCCGACATCATCGTGCTCTCAGTCGGAGTATGGCCAGACACGGCGCCGTTCGAGGCGGCCGGCATCACCTGTGAACGGGGCGCGATCGTCGTGGATGCGCACGGCCGCACCTCCGCCCCGGGAGTGTGGGCCGCGGGCGACGCGACGGTGTCGGTCGACGCTGTCACCGGCATCCGTCGCCCGGTAGCCCTCGCGGGACCCGCGAACCGCGCCGGACGCCTGATCGCCGACGACATCTTGCGACCGGACGACGCGCGAGCTCTTCCGCACCCGGTCGGCACGGCGATCGTGCGGGTCGGAAGACTCACCGCCGCCCTCACCGGCGCGAACCGCGCAGCGCTTGATGCCGCGGGCATCGAGTACCGCACCCTGCACCTGCACCCGAACCAGCATGCGGGCTACTTCCCCGGCGCCGCCCAGGTACACCTCGTCGTGCACATCCGCACCGCCGACGGTGCGCTGCTCGGTGCCCAGGCCGTCGGCACCGAGGGGGTGGACAAGCGCATCGACGTGCTGGCGACCGCGATCCGCGCGGGCCTGCGCGTCGATGATCTCATCGACCTCGACCTCGCCTACTCGCCGCCATACGGGCAGGCCAAGGATCCTGTCAACCTCGCCGGCATGGTGGGCGAGAACGTCCTCGCCGGCACGCTGCGGCTCTGGTACCCGGAAGACCTCGACGAGGCGCGGGAGAACGCGTTGATCCTCGACGTCCGCACCCCCGCCGAGTACGCCACGGGGTTCGTGCCGAGCTCGCTCAACGTCCCGCACACCGAGCTGCGGGACCGCCTCGACGAAGTACGCGCCGCCGCGGCCGGCCGGGCCGTGCGCGTCATGTGCCAATCGGGCGTGCGATCGGCGATCGCCCACCGCGTGCTGGTGCAGGCGGGCTTCGACTCCGCCTCGCTGTCGGGCGGCATGCTTACGCTGCGGGCCTGGCTCGGCGCGCGGCAGAACGAGGTCTTGGAGCGGCCAGGAGTGCTCGCGCATGCGTAGGCTCGCTGCGGCATCCTGCTCACGCAGCAGGTCAGAACGGGTGCTGATGGCACTTGCCGGGATCTTCCTCGCGGCGCTCTCGCTGAACTCGCTCGACCAGCCCTGGTGCGCGATCCCCGCCGGGGTGTGCGCAACGTTCCTGGCGATCGGCGCGATCACCGGCTAGTGTCCTGATCCGTTAATTCGTTTCAGGTATCGGGCGATGGAGTCGAGGATGTCTTCGGCGGTCTTGGTCCAGATGAATGGTTTCGGGTTCTCGTTCCAGGCTTTCACCCAGTCGCGGAGGTCTCTCTCCAGGGACTGAACGTTGCGGTGGTCGGAGCGTTGCAACAGGTCGCGGGTGACTTCGGCGAAGAGCCGCTCGACCTGGTTGATCCAGGAGGAGTACGTCGGGGTGAAGTGCATGTGGAACCGGGGATGCTTCTCCAGCCACGCCTTCACAGTCGGATGTTTGTGCGTGGAGTAGTTGTCGCAGACGACGTGCACGTCGAGGTGTTCGGGAACGTTCTTGTCGATCTTGGTCAGGAACTTCTTGAACTCAACCGAGCGGTGCTTGCGATGCACCGAGGAGATCACCGTGCCGTCGGCGACGTTCATCGCGGCGAACAGGCTCGTCGTGCCATGCCGGACATAGTCGTGCGTGCGCCGCTCGGGGACGCCCGGCATCAGCGGGAACGCGGGCTGCGAGCGGGCCAACGCCTGCACCTGGCTCTTCTCGTCGACGCTGAGCACGACGGCAGACTCCGGCGGGTTCAGGTAGAGCCCGACGATGTCGTAGACCTTCTCCGTGAACAATGGGTCGTTGGAGAGCTTGAAACCCTCCTCCAGATGGGGCTTGAGTCCGAATGCCTTCCAGATCCGCCCCACCGTCGAGCGCGACAGCCCGGAACGTTCGGCCATCTTCGCCCTCGACCAGTGCGTCGCATTCTTCGGGGTCGATTCCAGAGTGTCGACGATGACCTGCTCAACCCGGTCCACTCCGATCAGCGGCGGCCGTCCCGGCCGCGGCTCGTCGACGAGCCCATCGAGACGCTGCTCAAGGAACCGGGTCCGCCACTTGCGCACCGTGGGCAATGACACCAACAGCCGCCTGGATACCTCGGAGTTGGAGCTGCCCGTCGCGCATTCCAGCACGATCCTCGAACGCAGAGCGAGATCCTGCGCCGACTTGCGGCGACGCACCCACCGCTCCAGCTGATCACGCTCCACATCCGAGAGGGTCAGCTCGGGAAGCACAGGTCCTCGTCGCGACATACTCCATTCTACAAAACTAGAAATGAATTAGCGGTGCAACACACTAGTGCCCCACACAACTACTGAACCGCCGCGATGCACACACGCCGACGAATACGCTCGGCTGCGACGAGGCACGCCAGCCCATCGACACCCACCCCCGGCCCTGAAGGGATCCCACTCATGAGCACCACCGACGCCGACGCGCACAAGCGCATCGTCAACCGCCTGCGCCGCGCCCGCGGCCAACTCGATGCCGTCATCGCGGCGGTTGAGAACGAACGCCCCTGCCGCGAGGTCGTGACCCAGCTCTCAGCGGTGTCGAGCGCGCTCGACCGTGCCGGCTTCGCGATCGTCTCCACCGCGATGAAGGACTGCATCGCAGACCCTGACGCCGCCCGCGACCAGCAGGGCCTGACGACCGAAGAGCTCGAGAAGCTCTTCCTCATGCTCGCCTGAGCACCGAACGAAGGAGAAACCCTTGTGTTACGCCGTCGCCTGCCGAAAGTGCGGCAAGACCACCTGGTCAGGATGCGGTCAGCACGTCGACCAGGTCATGCGCGGCGTACCGGCGGCCCAGCGCTGCCAGGGCCACCAGGGCGAGAAAGGTACCGGGTTCTTCGCGAAGCTGTTCGGACGATGAACGCGGGCGATCTCGGACAGTCGAGCGTGGAGGCTACGACGGCTGCGACCCGGCTCTGGTCTCCTGGACACTAGGGAAGAGCAGCAGGGAGATGCCGATCGCCGCGCCCGCACCGAGAATCTGGGCACCGAGGAACGGGAGCACCGAGCTGGGGGCGATGCCGGCGAAGGTGTCGGTGAAGATGCGGCCGATGGTGACGGCGGGGTTGGCGAACGAAGTGGAGCTGATGAACCAGTAGGCAGCGCCGATATAGGCGCCGACCGCCGTCGCGATCACCGGTGCGGGCCGGCCGGTGCGGCTGAGCCCGATGATCAGAAGCACGAGCCCTGCGGTGGCGACGATCTCGGCGAGGAACGTGGCGGGGGTTGCGCGGTCGGTGGTGGAGATCGCGGTCGGGGTGGCGAACATCGCGTGGGCCAGGATCGCGCCGCCGATCCCGCCTGCGAGCTGCGCCGGCAGATAGACCGATAGTTCGCGTGCGGGCAGCCCGGTGCCGGTTCTGCTGCCGAGGAGGGTGTCGGCGAGCGAGACCACGGGGTTGAAATGCGCGCCGGAGACCGGGGCGAGCAGCAGGATCAGGACGCCGAGGCCGAGCGCGGTGGCGATCGAGTTCTCCAGCAGTTGCAGGCCGGGATCGGTGGAGAGGCGCTCCGCGGCGATCCCCGATCCGACCACGACCGTCACCAGCAGCCCCGTGCCGAGGAACTCGGCGAGGCTGCGCCGCCAGAGCGAGAGCCGCCTCACGACCGGTGAGCCGTGAGGTCGGGCGTGAGCTCGGTGAGCAGCTGCTGGACGTGCTGGCGGATCTCGTCACGGACCGTGCGGATGCCGTCCAGGTCGAGGTCGGCGGCCATCTGCGAGCGGCCGGAGTTCTGCACGCAGACGTAGAGGATCTCCGGCACCGGCTTGCCGATCAGCCCGCGCGACTGCGCCAGGGCGACCAGCCGGTCGCGGGCGAACTTCTCCGCAACCGTAGGCAGGTGCGTGGAGACGTTCGCGGTCCGCGCGAGGGCGGCGTAGGACTCGAACCCCACCCGCTCGACGGTCTCCTCGCTCACCATCCCGGCGAACTGCTGCGCGAGGCGTTCGGCGGCTCGGTGCAGCACCGAATCCGGGGGGAGCAGCCCCTCCTGGCCGCGCTGCGCGTTCATGCCGCCCTCCCCGCGGGCAGCAGCTCGGCGATCAGCGCCTCGACACGGGAGCGGATCTCGTCCCGGATCGGCCGGACGGACTCGATGCCCTGCCCGGCGGGGTCGTCGAGCAGCCAGTCCTCGTAGCGCTTCCCGGGGAAGATCGGGCAGGCATCCCCGCAGCCCATCGTGATCACCACGTCCGACTCGCGCACCGCATCGACAGTGAGCAACTTCGGCGTGCCGCCTGCGATATCGATGCCCTCCTCGGCCATCACGGCGACAGCGACCGGGTTGATCTGATCCTTCGGCTCGGACCCAGCCGACAGCACCTCGACCCGATCCCCGGCCAGGTGCTGCAGGTAGCCGGCGGCCATCTGCGACCTCCCGGCGTTGTGGACACAGACGAACAGAACAGTGGGCTTCTCACTCATGACGGGTCTCGCTTCCTCTCATCAGAAAGCATAGACCACCATCTATCAGTTAAGTGACGGAGGGGCCGATCAACTCCGCCAGGAGGGTGCGGACGCGGCTGTCGATGTCATCGCGGATCTCCCGGATCACGCTGAGCGGCTGGCCGACGGGGTCGGCGAGATCCCAGTCGAGATAGCGACGGCCGGGATAGACCGGGCAGGCGTCGCCGCAGCCCATCGTGACCACGACATCCGCGGCCTTGACGGCGTCGTCGGTCAGCGGCTTGGGGAACTCCCCGCCGAGCGTGACGCCGATCTCGTCCAAAGCGGTCACGATCGCGGAGCGGACCTCGGCCGCGGGGGCGGATCCGGCGGTGCGGACGATGACCTTGTCGCCGGCGAGTTGGCGGAGGACTCCTGCGGCCAGCTGGGAGCGGCCGGCGTTCTGGACGCAGACGAACAGCACCGTCGGCGTCCCCGTCGACGCCTGTTCGACCCGGTGCAGGTCGTCCAGGCGCGCCGCAGTGAACGCCGCCGCCCGCGAAGCCAGCAGCGAGGTGGTGCCGCGCGCGGCGAGCAGATCGCGAGAGTCGGCGAGGGTGCGAGCGACAGTCTCACGGTTGAAGACACCGTGGTAGCGAGCAGCGAGGTCGTCGACCACTCGCTCCCAGTCCGGCTCCTCCGCCGCGAGGGCGGGGGCGCCGAGGAGCGCGGTGATTCGGTCGGCTTCATCGGGGTTGATCGAGTACCAGACCCGCCGCCCCTCCGGTTCCCGGACCACGAGACCTTCGGCGTGCAACGCGGCCAAATGGTGGCTGACCGTGGGCTGACGCAGCCCGAGCTGCTCCGCGAGCCGGCTCACCATCGCCCGACCACCCTCGGCATCACGGATCAGCTGGACGATCCGGGCGCGAGTGGGGTCCGCGAGGACCGCCAGCACCGGGACCTCCACCACCAAATGCATAGACCGCAGTCTATCCGCCCGAGAGGATCGGCGGCCGTTGCGTGCGGAACAGGCAGGATGCCGGACTGGATCCGCCAAGTCGTTCTGGAACCCCTTCCTCACGCGCAGCTGGGCGCAGGCACTTCTGGCGGGCTGGAAGACGCGGCCCTGGGCCGTGGTGATCATCGGCGCGGCGGACGGTGTCCCGCTCCCTCTCGTGTGCGTAGGTGGTGTCGTCACAGGTCGGCTCGCGGTGTGGTCTCGTTGCTTCGCTCTTGACGCGACGGCCGAGCGGAGGTGAGTCCGCTGGGCGGGCCACCGAGAGCGCGCAAAGCGTAGAGGATCGTGGCGAGGTCGACGAGCTCCTGTGTGAGGGCACCGGCGACGGCGGGAATCACACCCGTCATCGCGACGATCATGAGGCCGACGCTCAGGCCGATACCGATCCAGATGGCGGTGAGCGCGACGCGCAGCGTGTGCCGGCCGATCGAGACGGCATCGGCGACCTTCGCGAGCGAGTCGACCAGGATAACGATGTCCGCAGCATCCCCCGCCACCGTCGCACCTTTCGCCCCATGGCCATGCCGATGTCGGCTGCGGCGAGCACGGGCGCATCGTTCACGCCGTCGCCGACCATCATCACAGGCCTCGGATGCAGCTGCGCCGCGAGACGCACCTTCTCGGGAGGCAGGAGATCGGCGTGCACCTCGTCGATCCCGACGTCCTTCGCGATCGTCTCAGCGGTGGCGGCCGTGTCCCCCGTGAGCATCGTGATGCGCTCGAGGCCCTCCTCCCGCAGCCACGAGATCACCGCGGCGGACTCGGGACGCGGATCGTCGGCGAGCACCAGCACGCCCGCGAACCGACCGTCGACCGCCACGTATGCGGCGGCTTCCCCGGCCCTGAGCGACACACGTTCGGTGTCGGCCGCCAGCGACGCGACGTAGGCGGGCTTGCCGACCACCACGGTGCGCCCGTCGATCTCCGCCGTCACGCCGTCGCACAGTCCGAGGGTGCGACGGCGATCGGCAAGGAGGGGACGAGCATCGCGATCTCGAACATCGTCCTCGCCATGCCCAAGCCCCTCGCCCAGACGATCGGCTGGTCGTCCGCGGCGCCAACGTGGACCGACGTGTTCGACGCGGCGGGGGATCCCGACCTCTGGAGCGGCCTCGGCCATCCGGAGTGGGGCGCGTTCAAGCTCGGCAAGACGAGCCCGCTCGTCGCCACGTCGGGCGAGGCCGCCATGTACGCCTCGTACGGCACCGCCGCGGGTTCGCTGGCGGACCTCACGGCCGCCGAGGTCGACGACCCCGCCATCCAGAGCACGGTGCACGCGAACGAGACCGCGACGAGCCACTACATGGCCACGCCCGAGCACTTCCTGTGGCACGCACGGCAGGCGGAGGCATCCGGTTCGTCCGCCGACTTCCTGTCGGCCGTGATCGTCGACGAGAAGTCGGTGTGGGACTACAACCGGGGCATCACCAGCCGCGACGGCATCAACCGCACGCAGGCCGACCCGCCCGCCGAGCAGCTGATCCCGATCTACCCGACGGACGGCTACTACGCGGCCGACAACCCGGCGATGCGTCTCACGGGCTCGTGGATCGACCCCGTCGAGTCCGAGGCCGCCGCCGACTTCATCCGCTACGCACTCACCGCGCAGGGGCAGTCGGTCGTGCGCGGCGCCGGCTACCGCGATCTCAACCGGGCGCTGGACGAGAGCGTGCAGAAGGTCGGTCAGCTCACGGACGAGCTGACCACCGCCCTGCCGTTCCCCGGCGCCGACGTCGTGACGGCGGTGCAGGCCTCGTTCCCCGACGTCCGCAAGCGTGCGAACGTGCTGTTCCTGCTCGACGTGTCGGGCTCGATGGACGAGCCGATCTCGCCCACCGACACCAAGCTCACCCAGGCCCGCAAGGCGATCGAGGCGGCCCTCGGGCACTTCACCACGGGCGACGACGTCGGCCTCGCCGGGTTCGCGCAGGCTCCGGACGGAGCGATGGTGCCGGGCCTCGTCGCGCCCGTGTCCGACATCAGCTCTTCGCGCGACGGCTTCCTGGCGGCCCTGAACGGCGTCGCCTCGATGGGCGACACCCCGCTGTACCAGGCGGTGGACGAGTTCGCGAAGCAGCAGGCGGCGACCTGGACGAGCGATCGCATCAACGCGATCGTGCTGCTGAGCGACGGCAAGAACGACACGCCGAACGCTCCGACCATCGGCGCCGACCAGATGATCGCCGACCTGAAAGACATGCACCACTCCACGCCGGTGCTGATCTTCACGCTCGCCTACGGCGCCGACGCCGACGTGCCGACGCTGCAGTCGATCTCGAGCGCCACGGGTGCGCATTACTACGACGCGACCGACCCGTCCAAGCTCGAGGCCGTGCTGGGCGACCTCGTCACGAGCTTCTAGCGCCGGCCGGCCCGCGCGCCTCACACCTGCCAGAGCGAGGCGACCGCCCACGGCTGCAGCACGAGGTCGATCTCGAGCACGCCCTGGTCGTCGGCGCGCAGCAGACCGTGGACGCGGTGTTCGCATGCTCCGAACTGATGGCATCCGGTGCACTGCGGGTGCTGCAGGCGGCCGGCAGATCCGTGCCGGTCGATGTGTCTCTCGTCGGGTTCGACGATGTGGCGATCGCCACCGCCTCGAACGCCCCGCTCACGACCGTGCGGCAGCCACTCGAAGAGATGGGGCGCACCGCGGCCGAGGCCGTGCTCGCGCGCGTTCGCGGCGAGCAGGTGCCGGCGGAGCACATCCTGCCGACGACCCTGATCCGCCGCGAATCGCTCTGAGCCGGTCGCCCGCGTCTCGGGCCGCGCCGGTCAGGCTCCGGGCCAGGAGTCGGCGAGCTTCGTCAGCAGCCGCGCGAGCTCCGCACGCTCGGCATCGGTGAAGGCGGCGAGCGCGGCGTCAATCGCCTCCCGGCGCTCCCCGCGGAAGCCCCGCACCAGCCGGGTGCCGGCATCCGTCAACGCCACCCGCGTACGCCGCGCGTCGTCGGGGTCGGCCTCTCGCCGCACCAGGCCGAGCTCGACCGACTGCTGCACGAGCCGTGACGCGCGCGGCTGATCGACGCCTACAGCCTCGGCGATCTCGCCCACCGAGAGCGGATGGGATGCCGCCGCCAGCGCCTCGAGCAGACGCATGCGCGCGGGGCCGCCGAAGCGCCCTCCGCCGCCCCAGGTCGGGCCGCCGTGCCCGCCACGGCCCCACGGCCCGCCGCGGCCGGGGAAGGCGCCGGGGTCGTCGGGGTCGGCGCCGTGCGGGGCGTGCCCGTGCGCGCCGTGGGGATGAGGTCCGGCGCCGTGCGGTCCGGCACCGTGCGGACCCTCTGCCCACGGGGGCCGCGGCATGCGGCGTCCGCGCAGCCGGGCAAGGGCTGCGGCGATGGCGTCGGAGGGGTCGTCGGTTGCTGCCGGCATCCTCCCAATTTACATGTGACTTGACATGTACTCAAAGTGCATGTCACACTGCATGTACATGCACTAAGACATGTAATCCGCGGCCGGACGTCGGCCGCCACGAAAGGACTTCTCATGGACGACACGAATCTGAACGACGAGAACGACACCACCCGACCGCTCGGCTACTGGCTGCGCGCGGTCGACGGCCTGCTCACCCGGGCCTTCGCCGAGGCGCTCGCCGCCGAGGGCGTCGACCGTCGCGACTGGATGCTGCTGAACGCGGTGTCGGGCGACATCGACGCGCCCGGCCTGACCGAGCGGCTCGCCCGCAAGGGCAAGCGCCTGCGGTCGTTTGAAGACCGCGGCTGGGCGCTCGAGAAGGGCGACGGCACGTGGGAGCTCACCGACCTCGGCCGCGCCGAGAAGGAGCGCCTCGGCGCCATCGTCGACGGCATCCGCACGCGGGTGACCGGCGCCGTCGGCGACGAGGGATACGCGCAGCTGACCGCCTCGCTCGAGGCCATCGCCCGGGAGCTGGGCTGGGACGAGACCGCTGCCGCCGAGCGCGGCTTCGGACGCCCCCGCTTCGGACGAGGCTTCGGCCCCGGCTTCGCGGGCCCCGGCTTCGGACGCGCGCCGTTCGGTGCCGGCTTCGGTCCGCACCGTCACGGCGGCTTCGGCCCGGGCCGTCCCGGCCGTCCGGCCGACCACGACGGCGAGCCGATGCACGGCCGCAGCGAGTGCGGCGAGCGCCACGGGCACCCGCACGCGGGGCCCGGTCGCCACGGCCACCCGCACGAGGGCGGTCACGACCACCCGCGCCACGGCCACCACCGCCGCGGTCACGGCGGCCGGCGCGCCCAGGAGGCGTACGAGCGCGGCTTCGACGCCGGGTTCGCGCACGGCCGCGAGGACCGCGCCGCCTGATCCCTCCCTCCCTCCCCGCACTCGTGTCCCACCCTTCGCCCCGCGCCGACATCCGTCGGGATGCGGAGGGTGGGACATCCGGGTGCGGGGGCGACCCGAAGCGGGAGCGGGTGCCGCCTCGCCCGTCATCCACGCGACACACGCGGCGGGCACAATGGGGGCGTGACCCGTCCCGCGCTGCTCGCGATCTCGCACGGCACGTCCTCGCCCGCGGGCCAGGCGGCCGTGTCCGCCCTCGTCGTCGCCGTGGCCGCGCGGCTGCCCGACACGATCGTGCGGCTCGGCCACGTGGACGTGCAGCAGCCGGATGTGGCGGCATCCCTCGACGCGATCCCCGCCGACACGCCCGTCGTCATCGTGCCGCTGCTGCTGTCGGCCGGCTACCACGTGCGGGTCGACCTCATCCAGCAGTCCTCGGGGCGGGGCGACGTCACGATCACCCCCGCCCTCGGCCCGGACGCGAGGCTCGTCGACGCGCTCGTCGGGCGGCTCGAGACCCTCGCGCCGGGGCCCGACGACGCGCTCGTCCTCGCGGTGGCCGGATCCAGCGACGACCGCGCCAACGAGGACTGCCGCGTGACGGCGCGGATGCTGGGCGAGCGGCTCGGACGCCAGGTCGCGGTCGGGTTCCTGGCCGCGGCCGATCCGCGGCTCGATGTCGCGGTGACCACCGCCGGGGATCGCGTGGTCGTCGCCGACTACCTGCTGGCGCCGGGGTACTTCCACGACCTCGCGGTGACCCTCTCGGGGTCGGCCCCGGTCGCACCGCCGCTGCTCGGGAGCGATGAGCCGCCGGCATCCCTCGTCGACCTCGTCGTCGATCGCTACCACGGAGCCGTGGGTTTGTCGGACTGAGTCCACAAAGGCGTCGGGCTGCAACTGTGTGACGCCCGGTTACGCCGGTTAACGTCGCTTGACGTTCGGATAGGCCCACGGGGGTGCCGCTTCTAGCCTCACGGAAAGGACTCGCTAGAGTCCCGCCCGGGGCGCGCCCCGGGATCCACCCCGGAGGCACCGTGACCATCAGCGACACCGAACCGCACGCAGCGGACCGCCCGCGCGCCGCCGTGCGTCCTCCGCGCCCGTCGTCCAAGCCGAACGGCCAGTGGAAGATCGACGGCAAGGCCCCGCTCAACGGCAACGAGGAGTGGAAGCAGGTCGACGACGGCCTGAGCGTGCGCGAGCGCATCGAGAACATCTACTCGGTCGGCGGCTTCCAGAGCATCGACCCGACCGATCTGCACGGCCGGTTCCGGGTGTGGGGACTGTACACGCAGCGCAAGCCCGGGATCGACGGCGGACGCACGGCCACCCTCACGCCCGAAGAGCTCGAAGACGAGTACTTCATGCTCCGCGTCCGCATCGACGGCGGGCAGCTCACCACCGAGCAGCTGCGGGTCATCGCCGGCATCTCGACCGAGTTCGCGCGCGGCACCGCCGACATCACCGACCGGCAGAACATCCAGCTGCACTGGATCCGCGTCGAGGACGTGCCCGAGATCTGGCGCCGCCTCGAGGCCGTGGGCCTGGGTACCACCGAGGCGTGCGGCGACGTGCCGCGTGTGATCCTCGGCTCGCCGGTCGCCGGCATCTCGTCCGAGGAGCTCATCGACCCGACGCCGCAGATCGAAGAGATCTCGCGCCGGTTCATCGGCGACCCCACGCTGTCGAACCTGCCCCGCAAGTTCAAGAGCGCCATCACCGGCCACCCCAGCCAGGACGTCGTGCATGAGATCAACGACGTCGCCTTCGTCGCCCTCGAGCACCCCGAGCTCGGCATCGGCTACGACCTGTGGGTCGGCGGCGGCCTCTCGACGACGCCGCGTCTCGGCGAGCGCCTGGGAGCGTTCGTGCGCCCCGATCAGGTGGTGGACGCCTGGCACGGCGTCGCCCAGATCTTCCGCGACTACGGCTACCGGCGCCTGCGCAACAAGGCGCGCCTGAAGTTCCTGCTCGCCGAGTGGGGCACCGAGAAGTTCCGCCAGGTGCTGCAGGACGAGTACCTCGGCTACGCCCTCGCCGACGGCCCGGCCGCTCCGCGCCCGACGACCCCCGGCGACCACGTCGGCGTGCACCGCCAGAAGGACGGCCGCTTCTACGTCGGCGTGACGCCGATCGTCGGCCGCGTCAGCGGTGAGACCCTCACGCGCCTGGCCGAGATCGCCGAGGCGCACGGCTCGAACCGGCTCCGCACGACCCCGCACCAGAAGATCGTCGTGCTCGACGTGCCCGAAGAGCACGTCGATCCCCTCATCGCCGAGCTCGACGCGCTGGGCCTGCAGGCCCGGCCGAGCCTGCTGCGCCGCGGCACGATCGCGTGCACCGGCATCGAGTTCTGCAAGCTCGCGATCGTCGAGACCAAGGTCAACGCGACGGCGGCGGTGCTCGACCTCGAAGAGCGCCTCAAGGGCTTCGAGCTGCCGCATCCGATCTCGCTCCACGTGAACGGATGCCCCAACTCCTGCGCCCGCATCCAGACGGCCGACATCGGCCTCAAGGGACAGCTCGTCACGATCGACGACGAGCAGGTGCCCGGCTACCAGGTGCACCTCGGCGGCGGACTCGCCTCGCAGGACCGCGACGACCCGGGCCTCGGCCGCACCGTCCGCGGCCTGAAGGTCGCGGCCGACGGCATCGCCGACTACGTGGAGCGCGTCGTCACCCGCTTCCTCGCGGACCGGGACGCAGCCGCCGACGAGACGTTCGCGCAGTGGGCGCACCGTGCCGACGAGGAGGCCCTGCAGTGACCGTGAGCCTGGCCCCCCGCATCTCCGTCAAGCGCACGCGCGAAGAGCTCAAGGCCCTCGCCGAGCGCGGCAACGAAGAGCTCGGCAGCCTGACCGACCACGAGGCATCCGCCGCCGACGTCGTCGCGTGGGTCGCCCGCAACTTCGGGGCGGATGCCGCGGCCGTCGCCTGCTCGATGGCCGATGCCGCTCTGCCGCACCTCGTCGCCGAGCAGCTGCCGGGCGTCGACGTGCTGTTCCTCGACACCGGCTACCACTTCACCGAGACGTACGCGACGCGCGACGAGGTGCAGCGCGCGCTCGACGTGCGCATCGTCGACGTCACACCGGCGCAGACCGTCGCAGAGCAGGATGCCGCGTTCGGCGCGAAGCTCTACGAGCGCGACGCTGCGCAATGCTGCGCGCTGCGCAAGGTCGCTCCCCTGCAGGACGCGCTCGGCGGCTACGAGCTGTGGTTCACGGGCGTCCGCCGCGACGAAGCCCCCACCCGCACGAACACGCCGCTCGTGACGTGGGACGAGCGCAACGGACTCGTCAAGGTCAACCCGGTCGCCGCGTGGAGCTTCGACGACGTGCTGGAGTACGCCGCCGCGCACAAGGCGCCCGTCAACCTGCTCGTCGGCTTCGGCTACCCCTCGATCGGCTGCGAGCCGTGCACCAAGCCGGTCGCCGCCGGTGAAGATCCTCGATCGGGCCGCTGGGCCGGGTCATCGAAGACGGAATGCGGGCTGCACGTATGACGATCACGGTCCCCTCCACGAAACTGTCGACGCTCGACCTGCTCGAGGCCGAGGCCATCCACGTGATCCGCGAGGTCGTCGCCGAGTTCGAGCGGCCCGTGCTGCTGTTCTCGGGCGGCAAGGACTCCGTCGTCGTGTTGCACCTGGCCACCAAGGCGTTCGCGCCCGGCCGTGTGCCCTTCCCGGTGCTGCACGTCGACACCGGCCACAACTTCCCCGAGGTGCTCGCGTTCCGCGACGAAACCGTCGAGCGCCTCGGCATCCGCCTCGAGGTCGCCCGCGTGCAGGACTACATCGACGACGGCCGCCTGCAGGAGCGCGCCGACGGCACGCGCAACCCGCTGCAGACAGTGCCGCTCCTGGACGCGATCGCCGCCGGCCGTCACGACGCCGTGTTCGGCGGCGCCCGCCGCGACGAGGACAAGGCGCGCGCCAAGGAGCGCATCATCTCGCTGCGCGACGAGTTCGGCCAGTGGGATCCGCGCAACCAGCGCCCCGAGCTGTGGAGCCTGTACAACGGCCGCCACACGCCGGGACAGCACGTGCGCGCATTCCCCATCTCGAACTGGACCGAGCTGGACGTCTGGCAGTACATCGAGCGCGAGGGGATCGCGCTGCCGCCGCTGTACTTCGCGCACGAGCGCGAGGTCTACGAGCGCGACGGCATGTGGCGCCCCGTCGGCCCGTTCTCACCGCCCCGCGCGGACGAGACCGTCCAGGTGCGCACCGTGCGCTACCGCACCGTCGGCGACATGAGCTGCACGGGAGCGGTCGAATCGGATGCCGCCGACCTCGCCGCGATCGTCGCCGAGGTCGCCGTGTCGACCCTCACCGAGCGCGGGGCGACCCGTGCCGACGACCGCCTCAGCGAGGCGGCCATGGAGGACCGCAAGAAGGACGGGTACTTCTGATGACCGCGACGCTCACCGCCACCCCCACGCTGTTCCGCTTCGCGACGGCGGGGTCGGTCGACGACGGCAAATCGACGCTCGTCGGCCGGCTGCTGCACGACTCGAAGGCGATCCTCGCCGACCAGCTCGAGCAGGTCGCGCGCACGTCGGCCGACCGCGGCTTCGCGCACGGCGCGTTCGACTTCGCGCTGCTGACCGACGGGCTGCGCGCGGAGCGCGAGCAGGGCATCACGATCGACGTCGCCTACCGCTACTTCGCGACGGGCGCTCGGTCGTTCATCCTCGCCGACTGCCCCGGGCACGTGCAGTACACGCGCAACATGGTCACCGGCGCGACGACGGCCGACGCGGTGATCGTGCTCGTCGACGGCCGCAAGGGCGTGCTCGAGCAGACCAAGCGTCACCTCGCGGTGGTGGCCTTGCTGCGCGTGCCGCATGTGATCATGGCGGTGAACAAGATCGATCTCATCGGGTTCTCGGAGGATGCCTTCGCCGACGTCGCCGCGCAGGCGCGGGCCGTCGCTGCCGAGCTCGGCATCGACGACCTGCACGTGCTGCCCGCGTCGGCGCTGGAGGGCGACAACATCGTCGAGCGCTCGGAGCGCACGCCCTGGTACGACGGCCCGGCTCTGCTCGAGCTGCTCGAGGCCCTCCCCTCCGCCGACGAGGTTGATCAGGAGCTCGAGCCGCTGCGGCTGCCTGTCCAGCTCGTGCTGCGCCCGCAGGGCGGTCTCGCTCCCGGCATCGCCCCCGACGAGGCCGAGCGGCTGCGCGATTACCGCGCCGTCGCGGGCCGCATCGCGAGTGGCGTCGTGCGCGTCGGCGACCGCGTCGAGCTCTTCCCCGCCGGCACCGCGGCGACCGTGAGCGGCATCCGCTCGGCGGGCATCGAGGTCGACGAGGCGACGGCGCCCCAGTCCGTATCGCTCGAGTTCGACGCCGACATCGACGCCGCCCGCGGGGCGCTCGTCGTCTCGGCCGGCACGCTGCCCGCGGCCCGGCGCGAGGTCGACGCCGAGCTGTTCCAGCTCGACGCACGGCCCTTGACCCCCGGCATCCGGGTCCTCGTCAAGCACGGCACGGCCACCGTGCAGGCGATCGTGGCGCAGATCGAGTCGCGGTACGACCTCGATGCGCTGACGCACGAGCCGGCACAGGCGCTGCAGACCAACGACATCGGCCGCGTGCGGCTGCGCCTGGCGGCCGATCTGCCGCTGGAGCCGTACCGCAGCAGCCGCCACGGGGGCTCGTTCCTCGTGATCCATCCGTCCGACGGCGCGACGCTCGCCGCCGGCATCGTGCGCGACTGACCCGTCGCGCGCACACATCCCACACCCATTGAGCACCACCCGACCTAAGGAGGCGACACCGTGAACAAGATCGTCCGCACCACGACCGCAATCACCACCCTGGGACTCGTAGCGGCGATGATGGCCGGCTGCGCCTCCGCCGCCGCGACCGACAAGCCCGCCGCAGAGCCCACCTCGAGCGCACCGTCGGTGAACGAGGTGCGCCTGGGCTATTTCGCCAACGTCACCCACGCGCCCGCGCTGGTGGGCCTCGAGGAGGGCCTGTTCGCCGACGAGCTCGGCGACGACGTGAAGATCACCACGCAGGTGTTCAACGCCGGCCCCGCCGCCATCGAGGCGCTGTCGGCCGGAGCGATCGACGCTACCTACATCGGGCCGAACCCGTCGATCAACACCTTCATCCAGTCCGGCGGCGAATCCGCGCGCATCGTGGCCGGCGCGGCCATCGGCGGCGCGGCGCTGGTGGTGCGCGACGGCATCGACTCGCCCGAAGACCTCAAGGGCACGACCCTCGCCTCGCCGCAGCTCGGCAACACGCAGGACGTGGCGCTGCGCAAGTGGCTGAGCGACGAGGGCTACACGACCGACACCTCCGGCGGCGGCGACGTCCACGTCACCCCCACCGAGAACGCGCAGACCCTGACCCTGTTCCAGCAGGGCCAGCTCGACGGCGCGTGGCTCCCCGAGCCGTGGGTGTCGCGCCTCATCCTCGACGCCGGCGCGCACGTGCTGCAGGACGAGGCCGACCTGTGGGACGACGGAGAGTTCCCGACGACGGTGCTGCTCGTGCGCAAGCAGTTCCTGGACGAGCACCCCGACGTGGTCGCCGAGCTGCTGAAGGGCCACGAGGCCGCCGTCAAGTGGATCGCCGACAACCCCGACGAGGCCCCCGCGGTCATCAACGGCGCCATCGAGAAGGAGACCGGCAAGCCGCTCGACGACGCCGTCATCGAGCGCGCGCTGGAGCACGTGACCTTCTCGGTCGACCCTGTCGCCGACACGTTCGAGACGCTCGTGCAGAACGGCATCGACGCGGGCACGCAGAAGAAGGGCTCGATCGACGGGCTGTTCGACCTGCGCCTGCTCAACAAGCAGCTCAAGGCCGAGGGCGAAGACACCGTCTCGGCCGCAGGGCTCGGCAAGGACTGACATGAGCGCCGCTCCCGCTTCCGCCTCCGGGTCCGCCTCCGCGGCCCCGGAGGCGGGCGCACCCGCCCCGGCGGGAACGCCCGCGAACCTGCTCGCCCCGAGCTTCGACGGCGTCGCGCCGGTCGCGCCCGCCGCTGAGGCATCCGCTCCCGCCGTCCGCATCGACGGCGTCTCCAAGCGGTTCGGCAACGGCCCCATCGTGCTCGACGACGTGTCGCTCGACATCGCGCCGGGCGAGTTAGTGTGCCTGCTGGGCGCCTCGGGATGCGGCAAGTCCACGCTGCTCAACCTCATCGCGGGCCTCGACCAGGCGTCGGCGGGCACCATCGAGACCCCCGCCGGCGGGTCGGCGGTCATGTTCCAGGAGTCGGCGCTCATGCCGTGGCTCACCGCCCGGCGCAACGTCGAGCTGGCGCTGCGCCTGCGGGGCGTCCCGCGCTCCGAGCGCGGCGAGAAGGCCCTGTCGCTGCTTGATGCGGTGAACCTCGCGGATGCCGCCGACAAGCGGCCGCACGAGCTCTCGGGCGGCATGCGCCAGCGCGTGGCGCTCGCCCGCGCCCTCGCCCAGGACCGGCCGGTGCTGCTGATGGACGAGCCGTTCGCCGCTCTCGACGCCATCACACGCGACCTGCTGCACGAGGAGCTGGAGCGCGTGTGGCGTGCCACGGGGCGCACGATCGTGTTCGTCACCCACAACGTGCGCGAGGCCGCGCGCCTCGGGCAGCGCGTGGTGCTGATGGGCAGCCGCCCTGGCCGCATCGTGCAGGAGTGGCGGATCACCAAGACGACCGGCCGCCGCATCGCGTCGCCCGAGGTCGCCGCCCTGTCGGTCGAGATCACCGACCAGCTGCGCAAGGAGATCCGCCGCAATGCCGCTTGAGACCCCCACCGTCGTGGGCCGCTCACTGGGCGACCCGGCCACCGTCGTGCCCGACGACCTGCGCAGCCTGGCCTCCGGCCTCGACAAGCTGCAGACTGACGCCGACGCGGGCCCCGGCCGCTGGCGCCGTTTCGCGTCGAGCGTGCTGCCGCCGATCGTCTTCGTGATCCTGCTCGTCGTGGTGTGGCAGCTGTACGTCGTCATCGCGCACCCGCGCCCCGACATCGTGCCCGGTCCGGCGGACGTCGCGGCGGCGCTCGGCGACGCCTGGGACACGGGCCGCCTGCAGCAGGCGGTCACGACGAGCCTGGAGCGCGGCATCATCGGGTTCCTCATCGCGATCGTCGTGGGCACCCCCATCGGACTGCTGCTGGCCGAGGTGCGCCCGATCCGGCGCGCCGTCGGCCCCATCATCTCGGGCCTGCAGGTGCTGCCGTCCGTCGCCTGGGTCCCGGCCGCGATCATCTGGTTCGGGCTCTCGGACGCGACCGTGTACTTCGTGATCCTCATGGGTGCGATCCCGTCGATCGTCAACGGGCTCATCGCCGGCATCGAGCAGGTGCCCCCGCAGCTGCGGCGCGTCGGCACCGTGCTCGGCGCCTCGCGCTGGCAGCTCGCGACGGCCGTGATCCTCCCGGCGGCCCTCCCCGGCTACCTCGCCGGGCTCAAGCAGGGCTGGGCGTTCTCGTGGCGCTCCCTCATGGCCGCCGAGATCATCGCGATGGGCGGCACGATCGGCTTCGGCCTAGGGTCGATGCTGCAGCAGTCGCGAGAACTCGCCGACCTGGCCGGCGTGCTCGGCACGATCCTCGTGATCCTCGCCATCGGCGTGCTCATCGAGCTGGTCTTCTTCGGGCCGCTGGAGCGGCGGATGCTCAAGCGCCGCGGCCTGCTCCTCACGGGAGGCGCGCGATGACCGATCGCGATGGCCGCATTCCCCCGCACGAACTCCTCCGTTCTGGCCGGGACCGGCAGGAACCGGCACTCAGCCGGCAGGATGCCCGCGCGCATCAGGAGTTGGTGCGCAGTGCCCCTGCGACCGGCAAGGTCTGGCTCGTCGGGGCCGGCCCGGGCGACGCCGGACTGCTCACGCTCAAGGGGCTGCGCGCGCTCGAGGCCGCCGACGTCATCGTCGCGGACCGCCTGGGCGCCCGTGCGGTGCTCGACGGGCTCGCGGCCGACGGCGTGGAACTGCGCGCCGAGGTCGTCGACGTGGGCAAGCGCCCCGGACACCACGCGGTGCCGCAGGACGCGATCAACGCCCTCCTCGTGCAGCTCGCCCACGACGGCAAGACGGTCGTACGCCTCAAGGGCGGTGACCCGTACGTGTTCGGCCGCGGCGGCGAGGAGCTCTTCGCCTGCCAGGCGGCGGGCGTCGTCGTCGAGGTCGTGCCCGGCATCACCAGTGCCGCCTCGGTGCCGGCTGTCGCCGGCATCCCTCTCACCCACCGGGGTGTCGCCACCGCGTTCACCGTGGCGACCGCGCACGACCAGATCGAGTCGCTCGGCGGCGGCCGCGACCACACAGTCGTGCTGCTCATGGGCGTCGGCACCCTGGCCAACTCGGCGATCACACTGGCCCGCGGCGAGCGCGGCGGCGACTGCCCCGTCGCGATCGTCGAGGACGGCTACGGCGCCCGCCAGCGGGTCACGGTCGGCACCCTCTCGACCATCGCGCAGCAGGCCGCCGCGCGCGGCGTGCGCTCCCCCGCCGTGGTGGTCGTGGGCGACGTGGTGCGGCTGAGCCCGTACGCGCCCGCCGAGCTCGCGACCCTCGCACGCGAAGACTTCGACCCCCTGATCCGGAAGGCCCCTCTCACGTGACCTCGTCGAATCCCCAGAACCTGCGCGTCGCGATCGTCGGCGCCGGCCCGGCCGGCATCTACGCCGGCAACATCCTGACCAACGCGGTCGCCGATGCCGGCGGCACCGTCGCGATCGACCTGTTCGAGTCGCTGCCCGCGCCTTACGGCCTCATCCGCTACGGCGTCGCGCCGGACCACCCCCGCATCAAGGGCATCGTGAACTCGCTCCACGAGATGCTGGATGCCGGCACCACGCGGTTCATCGGCAACGTCGAGGTCGGCCGCGACATCTCGCTCGCCGAGCTGCAGGAGCGCTACGACGCCGTCATCCTCGCCACCGGCGCCATCCGCGACGCCGCGCTCGACATCGCCGGCATCGACCTGCTGCGCTCGTTCGGCGCGGCCGACTTCGTGGCCTGGTACGACGGCCACCCCGACGTGCCCACCGAATGGCCGCTCGACCAGCGCGAGGTCGCGGTCATCGGAAACGGCAACGTGGCCCTCGACGTCGCCCGCGTGCTCGCGAAGCACGCCGTCGACCTGCGCCCGACCGAGATCGCCGACAACGTGCTCGCCGGTCTCGAGTCCTCGGCCGTCACGGACGTGCACGTGTTCGGGCGCCGCGGTCCCGGCGACATCAAGTTCACGCCCATCGAGCTGCGCGAGCTCGGCGAGGTGCCGGACGTCGACATCGTCGTGCACGACGAGGACTTCGTCGACGCCGACCCCGCGAACGCCGCGAACAACCAGCTCAAGGTCATGCTGCGCATCCTCAACAGCTGGCGCACGCGGGAGTCGACCGGCGCCTCACGCCGTCTGCACCTGCACTTCTACCACTCGCCGGTCGAGGTGCTCGGCTCGCAGGAATCGGGCGTCACCGGCATCCGGTTCGAGCGCAACGAGCCCGTCGGCGACGGCAGGGTCCAGGGAACCGGCGAGTTCCGCGAGTTCGCGGTGCAGCAGGTGTACCGCGCCGTCGGCTACTACGGCACGCCCGTCATCGACGCGCCGTTCGACGTGCGCGCAGGCGTCGTCTCGAACGTCGAGGGACGCGTGAAGGATGCCGCCGTCACGGGCGCCGACGACGCCCCGACCATCCCCGGCCTGTATGCCACGGGCTGGATCAAGCGCGGGCCGGTCGGACTCATCGGCCACACCAAG
The DNA here is from genome assembly GCF_016907815.1 of Microbacterium aurum. Taxonomy (NCBI): domain Bacteria; kingdom Bacillati; phylum Actinomycetota; class Actinomycetes; order Micrococcales; family Microbacteriaceae; genus Microbacterium; species Microbacterium aurum. The sequence goes on along the minus strand of NZ_JAFBCQ010000001.1, from coordinate 1,498,703 downwards.
TCCGATGCGATGGAGACCATCGCGCACCTCGTGGCCGACGCGGACGCCGGCCGCCTCACCGCTCCGACGGTGGACGGCGACGTGCTGGAGCTGCTGGACGAGCGCGAGGTCGCCTTCACCACGTGGGACGGCTGGCTCGCCCTCGACGCGCACGAGCGCGAGCTGGGCGCGGCCCACCAGCACACCCGCGAGCGCGTCAAGGTGGTGCCGCGCGACGAGCAGGTGCAGATCTCGCGCGGAGCGCTCGTCCCGTGACCTACGTCATCGCGCTCCCGTGCGTGGACGTCAAGGACCGCGCCTGCATCGACGAGTGTCCGGTGGACTGCATCTACGAGGGTGACCGCTCGCTGTACATCCACCCCGACGAGTGCGTGGACTGCGGTGCCTGCGAGCCGGTCTGCCCGGTCGAGGCGATCTACTACGAGGACGATCTGCCCGACGAGTGGCAGGACTACTACAAGGCCAACGTCGAGTTCTTCGACGACATCGGCTCGCCCGGCGGCGCCGCCAAGGTCGGCGTGATCCACAAGGACCACCCGATCATCGAGGCCCTCCCGCCGCAGGGAGAGGGTCATGACTGACGCGCCCACCACCGAGGTCGACGTCGTCATCGTGGGCGGCGGTCCCGCGGGGCTCTCGGCGGCCCTCAACCTCGGGCGCGCCCGCGCCTCGGTCGTGCTGGTCGATGCGGGCCGCCCACGCAACGCGGCGACGCTGCGCTCCCACGGCTTCCTCACGCGGGACGGGGTGCCCCCGCTCGAGCTGCGCAAGCTGGCGCGGGCTGAGCTGGGCGCGTACCCGAACGTCCGCATCCTCGACAGGACTGTCGTGAACGCGTTGCAGCCGCGCGAGTGCGGGGAGCGTCGCTTCATCGCCGCGCTCCACGGCCGGGGCGCCGGCATCCCTCCCGCCGTCTCGGCGCGGTCGGTGCTCGTCGCGACGGGGCTGCGCGAGACGCTGCCCGACATCCCGAGCCTGCGAGCGTTCTACGGCATGACCGTGTTCAGCTGCGCGGCGTGCGACGCCTGGGAGCTGCAGGACCGTCCCCTCGCCCTGATCGGCGAGACCCCCGACCTCGCGGCGCGGGCCCGCTTGATCGCCCGCTGGACCGACCGTCTCACCGTGTTCACGAACGGATCGGACGCGGTCGACACCGTCGAAGAGGCCGAGCTCGCGGCATCCGGGATCGTCGTCGAGCGCCGCCCGATCGACGACCTCGAGGGCGACCGCGGCGACGTGTCGGCCGTGCGCCTGGTCGACGGCACGCGCATCGAGATCGAGGGCGGCTTCGTGCGCCCGCAGTGGCATCCCGCCCCCGACTTCCTGGGCGGCATCGAGCTCGACCGCGACGAGTTCGGCAATCTCGTCACCGATCGCTCGGGGCGCACGTCGGTCGCCGGGCTGTATGCGGCAGGGGATGCCGCCTCCCCCGGTCCGCAGCAGCTCATCGTCGCCGCGGGCCAGGGCGCCCGTGCCGCCGCGGTTCTCGTCCACGACCTCATCGGGGTGCGCACCGCGCACTGACGATCCGCGTCAGGCGCCGTCGGGGTGGTCGTGCTCCCACACCTCACGGCCGGGGGCGAGCATGTCGCGCACCTGCGCCTCGTTCGTGCTCGCCGGCGTGACGGTGTCGGGCCAGTCCGCGATCTGCTGCTCGGCCCACTCCGTCCACGGCAGGATGTGGTCGTAGTGGCCGATCATGAACGTGTTCGCGAGCGCGAAGAGGTGCCGCCGCTCGGGGAAGGTGCCTCCGGTGGCGCTGATGTAGGCGGCGTAGCGCGCGAACATGTCCCGATTGGCGAGCGCGCTCTCGCGCGTCTGCTGCAGCGTCGCCCGCAGGTCGTCGAGCGATCCCTGATCGGCGAGCAGGACGCGCACCATGCCCTCGAACTCGACACTCGGCGGCCTCGGCGGGGTGCCCAGCCACGCGGCCAGCGCCTCACGCCCGGCGGGGGTGATGGAGTAGATCGTGCGTGCACGCTTGCCGGTGAGCTCCTGCCGCGTGGCGACGTAGCCCAGTTCGGCCAGCCGGTTCAGCACCGCGTATCGGCCACGATCCGCCGACGGCCACAGCTCCGCCACCCCCCGGCCGAGCTGCTCGGCCAGCTGATAGGCCGACCAGTCGTGCGCACAGAGCGAGAACGAGCAGGACCGGCTCATGCAGGCCCACTACGCCGACGCGATCCCGCTCGCCGTCCTCAAACGAGAGCAAGACCGCATCCTGGGCGAGCTCGACCAAGTGAACCGTCGCCTCGACGCGCACCACGGCGAATACACCGACGCTCGCGCCCACCTGGACGACGCCCTGAACCTGCTCGTGAACTGCGCCGACATCTACGCGCGCTGCGACGACGCCAACCGGCGACTGTGCAACCAGGCGTTCTTCACCAAGGTCTACATCGAGGAGGACGACGAGCTGCGCGTCGAGAACGCCCGGCCTTTCGAGATGCTGCTTGATCCCCAGGTCAACGCCGATGCGCTGACTTGGGCCGCGAACGCGGACAAGGCCCGAACCCCAGCCCTTGATTCTCTGGGGCAAGGTTCGAGCCTTGTGCGTTGGGTGCCCCCACAGGGACTCGAACCCTGGACCCACGGATTAACCTGCTGCACTGAGTTTCCCCAGCCACCGTTTCCCCAGCCACCGAAACGGCTTGCAGTCTGGACTATATCTTCACCTTCGGCCGAGCCGGTCAGGTGCGCCGCGTGTAGTCTCTGAGGTTCCCTTTCGGTTACCTGCTGATCGCCCAATCCCTCGGATTGTCACTGCCCGTGCTCTCGCACGGACGAGTACCTCGGGCTCTCAGGGTGTTCCAGCATATAGCGGCGTTCATCCGGCGTATTTCGACGCCGGCGCTCCATTTTTGTGTTGAAGTCCGTTGCTCTAACCAACTGAGCTATAGGGGCACCTCAAGCCTAGCAAGCGTCCGGGATCTCGACGGCGTGCCCCGAGACGACGATGCCGCCCGATGCGGGGATGTCGACCGTGAGCACGCCGGGCCGCCCGACGTGCGCGCCCTGGTCGACCACGATCCGGCCGGGCACCGTCACCGCCCCTACCGCACGCAGGTAGGCGCCGAGAGCGGCCGCCGCCGAGCCCGTCGCAGGGTCCTCGGTGATCCGGCCGACGGGGAAGAGGTTCCGCGCGGCGAACCGGTCGGCGCCGGTGCGGTGCACGATCGCGATCGTCGCCGGCCAGCCGCGGTCGTCCATGAGCGCGCGCACCGCCGCCGGGTCGAACCGGAACGTGTCGAACGCGTCGCGGTCCGCGATCGCGACGATCGGGTGAGGGTTGCCGGCATGCGCGATCCGCGGGGGCAGCGCCGGGTCGAGGTCGCTGCGCTGCAGTCCCAGCAGGCGCAGGATGCCGTCGAGGTGGCCGTCCGGCAACGACCCCACCACCGGTTCGATGCTCGTGAACGCGCCGCGTGCGCCCTCGGCATCCCGCGATACCGCGATCGAGACCGGGCGCGCCGGCGTCACGAAACGGATCGTCTCGTCACCTCCTACCCGTCCCCGATCAGCGAGCGCGACGGCGGTCGCGACGGTCGCATGGCCGCAGAAGGGCACCTCGGCGATGGGAGAGAAGTAGCGAATGCGCAGCGCGCCGTCGGGTTCCCGCCCCGTGACGAACGCCGTCTCGGCATAATCCACCTCGGCGGCGATGCGCTGCATGGCCGCGTCGTCCAGACGCTCCGCGTCGAGCACGACGCCGGCGGGATTGCCACCCTCGGGGCGCGCGCTGAACGCGGCGTAGCGGAGCACCTCCGGCGCGGGGAGCAGCTCCGCGACGAGCGCCTCGATCCGGGCACGGATCTCGTCGCGGATGCCGCGGACCACCTCGATCGGCTGCCCCGCCGGATCGGCCAGCACCCAGTCCTCGTAGCGTGTGCCCGGGAAGAAGGGGCACGCATCCCCGCATCCCATCGTGATCACGACGTCGGCGCTGCGCACGGCATCGGGTGTCAGAACCGCGGGAGTGCGACCGGCGATGTCGATCCCGACCTCGGACATCGCCTGGACCGCCACGGGATTGAGGTGCTCGGCGGGCTCTGATCCCGCCGAACGCACGGCGATCCGCTCACCGGCGATGGCCGCGAGGTACCCCGCCGCCATCTGAGAGCGCCCGGCGTTGTGCACGCAGACGAACAGGACGGTCGGCACGCTCACGCCGACAGGCCGATCGGAATGCTGCCGAGTATCTGCGCGACGATCGTCGTCGCCCAGGCGATCGCGACGATGACGGCGAGCACGAGCGTGCCGATCCAGACCCAGAGCGGCGCCCACCCGCCCGCCGTGGTGCGCCGGCGCAGCACGACGGTGCGGCCGATGACGTAGACGGCCAGACCGGCGCCGGCCAGTGCGAGCAGCGCCCATGCCCAGTGGAAGGGCACGGGCACCCCGCGGCGGCGGAGTTCACGCCAGTCCAGCCAGCTGAACAGGATGGCCGCGCCGACGAAGACCCAGCTGACCAGACCGATCGTGAGGCACTGCAGCATCCACGCCACCGAGGCGGCGAAGGCGGCCTCCGCGTCGTGGGCTGCCCGCATCGTCGCGGAGATGTACCCCGACGGGTCCAGGAACAGCAGCGAGGCCAGCGGCAGCGTGCTGGCGGCGATGGCAAGCCAGATCCACACCGTGTTCGTCGGTACGTCCACCGGCCGCGGCGCCACGGGCGGCGCGAGGGTGTGCGCGGTCCACTGCGCGCCGTCCCACCAGCGCCCGCCGGGCGCACCGGTCGGGTCGGGGTACCACCCGGCCGCGGCGCTCACTCGGCGTCCGCCGTCACCAGCTCGGCTCCGGCGTGGGCGAGTTCGGCGAGCGCGGCCTGCGACGAGTCCGCCGCGACCCCGGCGACGAGGTCGGTGAGGATCCGCACGTGCAGCCCGTGCTCGATCGCGTCCCGCGCCGATGCCCGCACGCAGTAGTCGGTTGCGATGCCTGTGACGTCGACCTCGGTGACGCCGCGGGCGGTGAGGAGCTCGGCGACCCTCTCCCCGGCATCCGTCGTTCCCTCGAACAGGGAGTACGCCGGGATGCCCTGCCCCTTCTTGACGTGGTGGGTGACGGCATCCGTCTTAAGTCCCGGGTCGTACTCGGCTCCTGCCGTCCCGGCGACGCAGTGCACCGGCCAGGTGTCGACGAAGTCGGGCTCGCCGGCGGCGAAGTGGCCGCCGTTGTCGGATTCGGGGTCGTGCCAGTCGCGTGAGGCGACGATGAGCGCATAGTCACCGGCGCGTACGGCCAGCAGCCGCGACACGCCCACGGCAACGGCGTGGCCGCCGGCCACGCCGAGCGCGCCGCCCTCGGTGAAGTCGTTCTGGACGTCGACGATGAACAGGGCCCGGGTCATGCTCCGAGGTTATCGTGGGGGTCCGGCGAAAGCTCCACGGATTCGGTGGTCTGCGCCCGCAGGGATCGGCGTGTCGCGCCTTCGGGCACCGTTCTTGTGGAGTTTTCGCCGCCGCCGCGCTGGCCGTCCCGGCGCCAGAGCTTCGAGGGCCACCAGATGACCCGGCCGAGGTCGTACGCGGCGGCGGGAACCAGCAGCGACCGCACCACGAACGTGTCCAGAAGCACCCCGAAGGCCACGATGAACGCCAACTGGGCCAGGAAGAGGATCGGGATCACGCCGAGCGCCGCGAACGTCGCCGCCAGCACAAGGCCCGCCGAGGTGATCACCCCACCGGTGGCGACGAGGCCGCGCAGGATGCCAGGGCGCGTGCCGTGCGCCTTCGACTCCTCACGAACCCGGGACATGAGGAAGATGTTGTAGTCCACCCCGAGCGCTACGAGGAAGACGAAGCCGTACAGCGGCACGGCGGGGTCCGCCCCCGGGAAGTCGAACACGTGGTTGAACACCAGGGCGCTCACCCCGAGTGCCGCCCCGAACGAGACGATGACGCTGAGGATCAGCAGCACCGGCGCGACGATCGCGCGCAGCAGCAGCATGAGGATCAGCAGGATCACGACGAGGATGACGGGGATGATGACGGTGCGGTCGCGGATCGAGGTGTCGTTGGTGTCGACGTCGATCGCTGTGGACCCGCCCACGAGCGCGGTGCCCTCCCCGAGGTCGGCGGCGAAGGCGGCGCGCAGATCGCGGATCGTCTCCTCGGCCGCGAGGGAGTCGGCCTCGTGCGACAGCGTCGCGACCAGCAGCACATCGCCGGCTGAGACGGTCGGACCGGCCGGTGTCGCCGTGGGGGGTCCTGCGACGGTGTACACCGGCTCGCCGCCGGAGACGGCCACCGTGACTTGACCCGACGGGGCATCCTTCGACGACGCCGAGACCGCGTCGATGCCGTCGGTCGCATCCAGCACCCCGACGGCGTCGGCGACGCGATCCTCGGGCACGATCACGTACGCGGGACTGCCCGACCCGGCCGCGAAGTGGTCGGCGAGCACGTCCTGCCCGTCGCGCGCCTCGGAGGCACCCAGCACGAGATCGCTCTGCGGCACGCCGTCGGCCTTCAACTGCAGGACGCCGACGGATGCCGCGAGCAGCGCGACGGTCGTGATGATCCACACCGGGCGGGAATGCCGGGCGACGAGCCGCGCCTGCCGGGCCCAGAACCCGCGCACGGGCGCGCCGCTGGAGGCGAGGTCGTCGGGGATGTCGACGGCGCCCGTCTTCGGGATGAACGGCCAGAACGCCGCACGGCCGGTGAGGGCGAGGAGGGCCGGCAGGAAGGTGAGTGCGGAGAGCACGGCGAAGACGATGCCGATCGAGGCGATCGGGCCGAGGGCGCGGTTGCTCGCGAGGTCGCTGAGGAGCAGGCAGAGCAGCCCGGCGATGACGGTGCCGCCCGAGGCGATGATCGGCTCGAAGGCGCCGCGCCAGGCGCTGACCGTGGCATCCCACCGGCGCAGCCCCGACCCGAGCGCCTCGCGGAAGCGCGCGACGTAGAGCAGCGCGTAGTCCGTCGCCGCGCCGATCACGAGGATGAAGAGGATGCCCTGCACCTGCCCGTTCAGGACGAACACCCCGGCCTTCGCGAGCCACCACACCGTCAGCAGCGCGACGCAGAGCGCGAACGTCGACGTCATGAGCACCAGGATGGGCAGCAGCGGCGACCGGTAGACGATCACCAGGATGACGAAGACGGCGCCGAGCGCCACCGCGAGCAGCAGCCCGTCGATGCCGAGGAATCCCTCGACGAGGTCGGCTGTGAACCCGGCGGGCCCGGTGACCCACGCCTGCAGTCCCTCGGGCAGCTGCTCGGCGATCGCAGCGCGCACCGCCTCGACGGTCTCGGCCACGTCGCCGGAGGTGTCGATCGGGACGAACAGCTGCACCGCTTCGCCGTCTTCGGCGGGGAGGGCCGGCGACACCTCCCCCACGCCCTCGACGTCGCCGATCGACGTCGCGAGGTCGTCGACCTCGGCCAGCTGCGCCTCGGTCAGCGTCCCGTCGCCCGCGACGACCACGACGGCCGGGATGGTGTCGCCGCCGGTGAAGTCGGCGAGGCGCTCCTGCACCTGTGTCGCTTCGGCCGAGGACGGCAGGAAGGTCGACTGGTCGTTGGTGGCGACTTCGTCGACCTTGCCGAAGTAGGGCCCGCCGATGGACCCGCCGACGAGCCAGATGAGGACGAGCACCACGGGGATGCCGATGCGCAGCCAGCGGGTGGGGGTGTCGCGGCGTGAAGTCATATAGCTAGCTTATCTAGCAATATCTCTCCCGCGCCACCTCGCTAGGCTGACGCGCGTGATGTCGGCCGTCCTCGCGTTCGTCGGCGCGCTGGTGTACGGCTCCGCAGATTTCCTCGGCGGCCTCGCAGCGCGCCGCCTGCGGCCGCTCGTCGTGACCGGGGTGGCCGCAGCCTCGGGCGCGGTGCTTCTCGGCATCCTCGCACCCCTCGCCGGGGGCACCCCGACCGCAGCCGACCTGCTGTGGGGCGCACTGTCGGGCGTGACGGGCGCGGTCGCGATCGGGCTGCTCTACGCCTGCCTCGCGCGCGGCCCCATGAGCGTGCTCTCCCCGGTGACCGCGGTCGTGTCGGCGGCGGCGCCGATGCTGTGGGGACTTCTCGCCGGCGGTGAGCGGCTGGGCGCCGGGAGCGCCGCCGGCCTCGTCGTCGCGCTCGTCGCCATCGTGCTCGTGGCGCTGCTGCCGGGCGAGCGCATCACCCGGCCCACCGCGCCGGCGCTGGCCATGGCGGTCGGCTCCGGGCTCGCGATCGGTGCGTTCCTGATCCTGCTCGACCAGACGGGCGAGGGCTCGGGGATCGCGCCCCTCGTGCTCAACCGCGTCGTCAACGCCGTCCTCACCGGCGGACTGGCCACCGTGCTCGTCGTCCGCGCGGTCCGCTCGGGCCGCGGTGCGCAGTCGGCCGTGCGTGCGAGCGGAGCGCTGCCGCTGCCGCTGCGGAGCGCGTGGCTCCTCGCGATCACGTGCGGTGTCGTCGACGCGACGGCGAACCTCCTCCTGTTGTGGGCACTGCGCGCCGGCGGCGATCTCGTCGTCGTCGCGGCGCTGACGGCGATGTATCCCGCCGGCACCGTGCTGCTCGCAGCGGCACTGCTGCGCGAACGCATCGCCCCCGTGCAGGGGATCGGGCTCGTGCTGGCGCTCGCGGCCGGCATCCTGCTCGCGGTCGGGTGACCTCAGCCGCGGGCGAAGTAGAGCACCCAGCCGGCGACCAGGCACAGGATGCCGAGGGCCAGCATCCCGCCCGCCGAGATGATCACGGTGCGCAGGGAGGTCGGGCGACGGACCAGCCGCATCCGATCGCGCCACCCGTGCCGGTACCAGACCGTCGCGCGTTCGGCCTCGCCGAGGGTCTGCGCGTCGGCATCCGTCAGCGGCGCGCTGTTGACGTCGCCGTCATCGTCGATCCAGCGCGCGACCGGCCCGCCGCCGTCGCGGTCGATGACCGCGTCAGCGGGCAGCCAGGAGCCATCGGCCGCCCAGAGCCCCACGGCGACGACGGCGAGCGCGACGAAACCGCCGAGACCCACCCAGGTGAACACCTCGATCAGGATGTCGACCGTCTGATCCATGGGTCTGCCTGTAGCGAGGGGAACGGAGAGGAGGAAGTGGAGCCGCCCAAGGGAATCGAACCCTTGACCTTCTCATTACGAGTGAGATGCTCTGCCGACTGAGCTAGGGCGGCGTGCGGGCGCGAGCGCCGTGCACGATGTTCGATCTTACAGGGTCCGCGGGGGTGCCGCGAACCGAGCCTCGACCGGATGCCGCGGCATCCGGTGTCGTCGTGTTACGCCCTGATTCGGACACGTCCGCCGCCCTGCGTACGGTCGAAGAGGCACCGCGACGAGGCGAGCGCGGACAGCCGAGCACGAACGACGATCCTCCGCGCATCGCGGTGCCCCGATCCACGAGGAGCACCACATGTCCAAGAAATCCCTGGCCGCCGCACTGGCCCTCCCCCTCGTCCTGCTGCTGGGCGCCTGCGCGAGCGGCTCGTCCGACCCCGCCGCGAGCGGCGACGCTGCGCAGAGCGAGACCGTCCGAATCGGCGTCGTCGGCGCCGGCGACCCGTACTGGGAGACGTTCACCGAGGCTGCCGCGGACGAGGGCATCGACGTCGAGATCGTGAACTTCGACTCCTACGACCAGCCGAACCCGGCCCTGGCGGCGGGCGAACTGGACCTCAACCAGTTCCAGCACATCATCTACCTCGCGACCTACAACGTCGCCGCGGGAGATGACCTCGTGCCGATCGGTGCGACGGCGATCTACCCGCTGGGCCTCTACTCGACGAAGTACACCGACGTCGACGACATCCCCGCCGGTGAGACCATCGCCGTCCCCAACGACGAGTCCAACCAGGCGCGTGCCCTGCTCGTGCTGCAGTCCGCGGGCCTCATCGAACTCAAGGACGGCGGCTCGATCTTCTCGACCGTCGCCGACATCGAGGACGGCTCGAAGGTCACGGTCGAGGCCGTCGCCGCCGACTTCACGGCCTCGTCGCTGCCGGACTTCGCCGGCGCCGTCGTCAACAACGACTTCGTCGCGAAGTCGGGCCTGACGAGCAAGGAGCTGCTCGCGCAGGACGACCCCGCCGACGCGTCGGCGTTCCCGTACATCAACATCTTCGCCGCGAAGGCGGAGGATGCCGAGAACCCGACCTACCTGAAGCTCGTGAAGATCTACCAGGACACCACAGCGGTCCAGGACGGCGTGCTCGCGGCATCCGGCGGCACCGGCGTGCTCGTCAAGACGCCCGTCGCCGACCTCCTCACCTCGCTGAAGGACACCGAGGACGACATCCGCGCGAACCAGTAACACCCTGCCGTGTGCGGCCCGATCCCACCGGACGGGCCGCACACGCATGTCTCCGGGAGAACCATGACCCTCATCCGCCTGCGCGGCGTGACCAAGACCTTCCCGCCCGCGGCCAAAAGCGCCGAGCCCGTCGTCGCCGTCGACGACGTGGACCTCGACATCGCCGCCGGCGAGATCTGCGGCATCATCGGCTACTCCGGCGCGGGCAAGTCCACCGTGCTGCGCCTGGTCAACGCCCTCGAGACGCCCACCTCCGGCACGGTCGAGGTGGACGGCGTCGACATCACGCGGCTCGGGGAGCGCGACCTGCGGCGCCTCCGCAGCGACATCGGCATGATCTTCCAGCAGTTCAACCTGTTCGACTCGCGGACGGTCGCCGGCAACGTCGCCTACCCGCTCGAAGTCGCGGGGCACCCCCGCGCCGAGATCCGCGCCCGCGTCGCCGAGCTGCTCGAGTTCGTGGGGCTCTCCGGCAAGGCGGGCAACTATCCCGAGCAGCTCTCCGGCGGCCAGAAGCAGCGCGTCGGCATCGCCCGCGCCCTCGCCACGAGCCCGCGCATCCTGCTCGCCGACGAGGCCACCAGCGCTCTCGACCCCGACACGACGCAGGAGGTGCTCGCCCTCCTGAAACGCGTGAACGCCGAACTCGGCGTGACGATCCTCGTCATCACCCACGAGATGGACGTCATCCGCACCCTCGCCGACCGCGTCGTCGTGATGGAGCACGGCCGCGTCATCGAAGCGGGCGCCGTATTCGACATCCTCTCCGCCCCGCAGCACGCCGCGACGGCACGGTTCGTCGCGAGCATCATCGAAGACGTCCCCACCGGCGAGGACCTCGCCGTCCTCCGCGGCCGCCACCCCGGACGCATCGTCACCCTCGATGTGCGCGAGGGTACGGCGGCGCAGGCCGACGTGTTCGCCGCGCTCGCCGCGCACGGCGTACGGTTCGAGGTCGTGCACGGCGGCATCAACGACATCCGCGGCCGCGTGTTCGGACACCTCACCCTCGCGCTGACGGGCGAGACGGATGCCGTGGACCGCGCGATCGCCGCCGCATCCGCCTTCGCCGACCTGACCGAGGAGACCGTCCGTGGATAGGCTCATCGACCTGCTCCCGCAGCTGTGGGAGGCGACCCTCGAGACGCTGTATGTCGCGACCGCTGCGCTCATCCTCGGCGGTCTCGGCGGGCTCGTCCTCGGCATGGCGCTGTACGCCACGCGGCCGGGCAGCCTCTTCCCGAACCGGGTCGTCTTCGGCATCCTGAACGTCATCGTCAACACGTTCCGCCCGATCCCGTTCATCATTCTGCTGGCCGCGGTGCAGCCCCTCGCCCGCGGGGTCGGCATCCCCGGGATCGGCGTGCCGTTCGCGATCTTCGCGATCACGATCGCGTCGCTGTTCGCCATCAGCCGGATCGTCGAGCAGAACCTGCTTACGGTGCGCCCCGGCGTCATCGAGGCGGCGCGGGCCGCGGGAGCGAGCCGATCGCGCATCCTGTTCCGCCTGATCCCCCGCGAGGCCCTCGGCCCCCTCGCGCTCGGCTACACGTTCGTCGTCGTGGCGCTCGTCGACATGACGGCCATGGCGGGCGCCGTCGCCGCCGGCGGCCTCGGCGAGTTCGCGATCAACTACGGCTTCAAGCAGTTCAACCCGTGGGTGACGTGGGCGGCTGTGCTCGTCATCGTCGTGATCGTGCAGGCCGTGCAGTTCCTCGGGAACGGGCTGGCCCGCCGCATCCTCCGCCGCTGACGCCGCGGCGCGCGCGGCGCGGCGCGCACGCGCCTGCCGAGTGGGCCCGTTCCCGTCGAGCGCGCCCGTTATCGCGCGCCCGCAACGGGCGCACTCGGCGAGAACCAGCCCACTCGGCGCGCGGCGCGCAGCGCGCACAGCGCGCGGCGCGCGGGGTCACGACGTGCAGGTGAGGCCGTCCTGCGGCACGGTGCCGGACACGAGATACGCCTCGACGGCCGCATCGACGCACGCGTTGCCCTTGTTGTAGCCGGTGTGACCCTCGCCCTCGCGGGTGACGAGCACTCCCGAGGCCAGCTGCTCCGCCAGCGACACCGACCACTCGTACGGCGTGGCCGGGTCGTTGGTCGTCCCGACGACGACGATGGGGGCGGCGCCGTCGGCGGTGATCCGCTCCCGGACGCCGGTCGGCGGGTACGGCCACACCTCGCACACGTCCACGCCCTGCCAGTACGGCGCGATCGTGGGCGCCTGCTGTTCGATGCGGGCGGTCGCGGCATCCTGATCGGCCTGCGAGGTGTCCAGCGGATAGTCCATGCAGTTGTAGGCACGGAAGGCCTCGGTGGAGTTGTCGCCGTACGTCCCGTCGGTGCGGTTGTAGTAGAAGTCCGCCAGAAGGAACGCCATGTCGGGGTCACCGGAGAGCGCATCGGAGAGCGCCTGCGTGAGATACGACCAGCTGTCCTGGGAATAGAGAGCGGCGATGATCGCCGTCATGAGCGAATCGGCCCCCAGCATCCGGCCGTCGGTCGCCTTCAGGGGCGTCTTGTCGACGCTCGCCAGCAGCGTGCCGAGGTCGGCCATGGCGTCGTCGACCGAGCCGGTGAACGGGCACCCGCGCCCCGCGAGGCAGTCGGCCATGTACGCGCGCAGCGCGGACTCGAATCCAACGGCCTGGGTCGTGCCGACGTCCAGGCCCGACACCGACGGATCGATCGCCCCGTCGAGCACGAGGCGGCCCACGCGCTCCGGGAACAGCTTCGCGTATGTCGCGCCGAGGAACGTGCCGTAGGAGTAGCCGAGGTAGTTGAGCTTCGCATCTCCCAGCACGCCGCGCAGCAGATCCATATCGCGCGCCGCGTTGTCGGTCGTGATGAAGGGCAGGATGCCGCCGCTGTTCTGCTCGCACGCCGCAACGAAGTCCTTGTTGCGGTCAGTCAGCTCAGCCCTCCAGCCGTCGCTGCCGCGGGGGTCGGCGGGGATGTCGAACAGGTACGCGTCCATCGCCTTCGCGTCGAAGCACCGCACCGCCGTGGAGCGCCCGACCCCGCGCGGATCGAAGCCGATCACGTCGTACACGTCCGACAGCGCCGTGCCCACCGCGAAGGAGGCCGACTGCGCGATGAGGTCGTAGCCGCTGGCACCGGGGCCGCCGGGGTTGGTCAGCAGGGAGCCGATGGCATCGCCGTTCGTGGCGGCGCGGCGGATGACGGCGAGTTCCAGCGAGCCGGCGCCGGGATCACTCCAGTCCAGCGGCGCGGTCACCGTCGTGCAGTCGTAGCTGCCGGCATCCGTCCCGCTGCACGGCGTCCAATCGAGGCTCTGCGTGTAGAACGACTCGAACCCCGCGGGAATGCCGTCGAGGTCGGGCTCCCGGCTGGGGGCGGGAGTGGCCGCGGCCTCCGGGGGGATCGCCGCGTACAGACAGCCGGAGAGCGTCGTGACGGCGATCGTGACGCCGGCCAGGGCGACGAGAGCGCGGCGGGCGAGGCTCCGGCGGGGACGAGTCGTGTTCACAGGGTCCTTCCGCTCGCGACGGTCACGAGCATGCTCTCCAGGGCGAGGGCCGGTGCGGCGTTGCCTTCGAGGTTGGTGCGGGTCTGGGCGATCGCGTCGATGACGACGAGCGTGCGCGCGGGGGTCCACGCGGCCGCGAGAGTGCGGAGTTCGTCGCTCAGCTCGCGGTTGATGAGGTCGGCGTCACGGCCGAACTGCAGCATGAAGACGTCGCGGTACATCGACTCCAGGTCGGTGAGCACCCGGTCGATGCCGTCACGGAGACTGCGCGTTGCGCGCCGCTTCTGCTCGTCCTCCAGCGCGCCGAGCTGACCGCGGACGGCGGGCGGCACGGCCGCGCCGGGGGCGATGCCGAGGGTCCGCAGCAGCGCCTCACGCTCGGCCTCGTCGCGCTCCGCGGTGAGGGCCTTGGCGTCGTCCGTCGCCAGCTGCACGATGCGGGCGGCGGTCTCCACCGCTCCCCCGACGCCGCGGACGGCGAGTACCGCGCGCAACGTCTCGTCGCGCCGGGCGCGCGCATCGGCATCCGTCGCGAGCCGCACCGCCATGCCGATGTGGCGCTGCGACAGGCGGGCGGCCTGCTCGGCCGTCGCCGCGTCGGCGCCGGTGCGCGCTTGAATGAGGCGCGCCACGTCGGCGACATCGGGTTCGTGCAGCCGGAGGGTCCGCACGCGGGAGCGGATCGTCGGCAGCAGATCGGCCTCGCTCGGCGCGCAGAGGATCCATACCGTCCGCTCCGGCGGCTCTTCGAGGGCCTTCAGAAGCACGTTGCTGGTGCGCTCGACCATGCGGTCGGCGTCCTCCATCACCATCACCCGGTAGCGCCCCAGCGACGGTGAGAAGTAGGAGCGCTCCACGAGGGCGCGCGCGTCCTTGATCGAGATGATCACGCCTTCGGTCCGCAGCGCCGTGAGATCGGGGTGGGTGCGGGCGAGCACCTGCCGCATCGCGGCCTCGTCGCCCGGCTCGGCGATGAGCGCGGCGGCGAACGCGTAGGCGAGCGTGGACCGCCCCGAACCCGCGGGCCCGGTGATCAGCCACGCGTGCGCGAGCTGAGCGGGGTCGGATGCCGCGGCCTGCAGCTGTCGCAGCGCCTCGTCCTGACCCCAGACATCTCCCCGCGGCAGCGTGGCGGTGGAGACGGACGTCATGCCGACCAGCCTAAGCGGTGCCGCCGACGCGGCGACGCTTGACCCCCGCCCGGGGCGTCCTCCAGACTCGGGATGACCGGGGAGTCGCCCGGCGTGGGTCGCGGTGCCGCAGCCCGCGGGGGCTTCAACCGGCGCAAAGTGTCGCTACCGGCCCGCATAACCGCGATTCGGGTCGGATGAACGCGGGCGGTGGGTGCGGATGCCGGCGTGCCGCCCACCATGCCCCGCGGGCACGCGGCGGCGGCGTTGCGCTCAGTCCAGCAGCGCGGCGACGCGCTCGCGGACGGCGGCCGCGAGCTCGGCCGCGGGGAGGGTGGCGTCCAGGACGAGGAAGCGGTGCGGGTCGGATGCCGCGAGCGCGAGGAACGCGGCGCGCACCCGCTCGTGGAACTCCGCTTTCTCCGCCTCCAGGCGGTCGAACGGCTTGTCCGCCGCATCCAGCCGCTCCCGCGCGACCCGGGGGTCGAGGTCGAGCAACACCGTCACGTCGGGCAGCGCGCCCTCCGTCGCCCACAGCGACAGGTCGCGCACCTCACCGGCATCCAGCACCCGGCCCGCACCCTGATAGGCGACGGACGAGTCGAGGTAGCGGTCCTGGATGACGATCTCGCCGCGCTCGAGCGCCGGCCGCACGAGCGTCGCGACATGCTGCGCGCGGTCGGCCGCGTACAGCAACGCCTCCGCGCGCGGCGACACCTCGCCACGGTGGTGCAGCACGATGTCGCGGACGAGCACGCCCACCTCGGTGCCACCGGGCTCGCGCGTGCGCACGACCGTGCGCCCCTGCTCGCGCAGCCACTCCTCCAGCAGCGTCGCCTGCGTCGTCTTTCCGGAGCCGTCGCCGCCCTCGAGGGTGACCCAGAGCCCGCGGGTCATTTCTTCTTGGCTGCCGGTTTGCGCGTCGTCGTCGCGCGCCGGGTCGTGCGCTTGGGCGCCGGTCCCTTCGCGCGCTTGTCGGCGAGCATCTGCACCGCGACCTCGAACGTGATGTCGTCGGCGGTCTGTCCGCGCGGGATCGTCACGTTCGTGGTGCCGTCGGTGACATACGCCCCGAAGCGGCCGTCCTTGATGCGGATCGGCTTTCCCGACACCGGGTCGGCCTCGAACTCCTTCAGCGACGTCGCCGCGCGGTTGGCGTACTTCGGCTGAGCGTAGATCTCCAGCGCCTGTTCGAGCGTGATGTCGAAGATCTGCTCCTCGCTGCCGATCGAGCGCGAGTCGGTCCCCTTCTTGATGTAGGGACCGTAGGGGCCGTTCTGCGCCGTGATGGGCACGCCCGACTCCGGGTCGACGCCGACGGTACGCGGCAGCGAGAACAGCTTCAGCGCCGTGTCGAGGTCGATGGTCTCGGGCGACATGCTCTTGAACAGCGACGCACGCCGGGGCTTGGGCGCCTCGACCTTCTTCTTCGCGGTCCGCTTCTTGGGCGCACCCTCAACCGCAGGCTCGGCGGCGGGCTCCGGCTCGGCCGGGAGCACCTCTTCGAGGTAGGGCCCGAAGCGGCCGTCCTTCACGACGATGTCGCGCCCGTTCTCGGGGTTCTGACCGAGCACCCGGTCGCCGGCGACGGGAGCCTCGATCAGCTCGCGCGCCTTCTCGGGGGTCAGCTCGTCGGGGGCGAGGTCGCCGGGGACGTTGACGATGCGGGTGGTGTCGTCGCCGTTCGGCACCTCGAGGTAGGGCCCGTAGCGGCCGAACCGGAGGGTGGCGACGTCACCGATGCGCGTCGAGTTGATCTCGCGGGCGTCGATCTCGCCGAGGTTGTCGAGGATGTGGCGGAGCCCCACGTGGTTCTCCGACCCGAAGTAGAACTCGTTGAGCCAGGCCACCCGTTGCTGCTCGCCGCGCGCGATGGCGTCGAGGTCATCTTCGAGCGCCGCGGTGAAGTCGTAGTCGACGAGGTCGGCGAAGTGCTTCTCGAGCAGGCGCACCACGCTGAAGGCGAGCCAGCTCGGCACGAGCGCCTGACCCCGCTTGGTGACGTACTCGCGGTTGATGATGACGTCGATGATCGAGGCGAACGTCGAGGGACGGCCGATGCCCTTCTCCTCGAGCGCCTTCACGAGCGAGGCCTCGGTGTAGCGCGGCTTCGGGCTCGTGGCGTGGCCCTTGGGCTCCACGTCGCGCAGGTTCAGCACGTCGCCGACGGCCATCTGCGGCAGGGACTGGTCTTCCGCCTTGTCCGCGTCGCCGCGCTTCTCGTCGTGGCCCTCCTCATATGCCTCGAGGAAGCCCTTGAATGTGTAGACGGTGCCGGATGCCGTGAACGACGCCGTTTTGCCCCCGGCATCCGCCTCGAGGGTCACCGTCGTCGTCTCGTACTTCGCGTCGGACATCTGCGAGGCGATCGTGCGCTTCCAGATGAGGTCGTACAGGCGCAGCTCGTCGCGGTCGAGGCCCGACGCGACGGACGAGGGTGTGCGGAACGATTCCCCCGACGGGCGGATGGCTTCGTGCGCTTCCTGCGCGTTCTTGCTGTTGTTGCGGTAGCTGCGGGGATTGGCCGGCACGGCCTTGTCGCCGTAGAGGGCGACCGCCTGAGTGCGCGCGGCGACGACGGCCTGCGTGGACAGGGCCGTCGAGTCGGTGCGCATATACGTGATGTAGCCCTTTTCGTAGAGCCGCTGCGCCACGCCCATGGCGTGCTTGGCGCTCATCGAGAGCTTGCGACCGGCCTCCTGCTGCAGCGTGGAGGTGGTGAACGGCGGCTTCGGGCTGCGGGTGCCCGGCTTCGCCTCGATCGCGGTGACGGTCGCCTCGGCCTTCGCCTCTATCGCGGCGGCGAGCTCGCGCGCCTGCGTCTCGGTGAGGACGACGACGGCCTTCTTGAGCTGACCAGCGTCGTCGAAGTCGGTGCCGCGCGCCAGCGGAGCACCGTCGAGGCGGGCGAGCCGCGTGGCGAAGGACTCCGCGCCCGACGCGGCGAGCGCCTCGACGTCCCAGTACGACGCCGAGACGAACGCCATCCGCTCGCGCTCGCGGTCGACGACAAGGCGGGTGGCGGCGGACTGCACGCGGCCGGCGGAGGTGCCCTGGCCGACCTTGCGGCGGGTGACGTCGGAGACGTCCCAGCCGTAGAGACGGTCCAGGATGCGGCGGGTCTCCTGCGCGTCGACGAGCGCGAGGTCGAGCTCGCGGGTGTTTTCGACGGCGGCGCGGATCGCGTCCTTCGTGATCTCGTGGAAGACCATGCGCTTGACCGGCACCTTCGGCTTGAGCGCTTCGAGCAGGTGCCACGCGATGGCCTCTCCCTCGCGGTCTTCATCGGTGGCGAGCAGGAGCTCGTCGGCGTTCTTCAGGGCGCGCTTGAGCTCGGCGACCGTCTTCTTGCCGCGCTCGCTCTCGACGTACAGCGGAGTGAACCCGTTCTCGATGTCGATCGAGTACTTGCCGACCGAGGTCTTCTTCAGTTCGGCCGGGATGTCCTTCTTGTCTGCGAGGTCGCGAATGTGCCCGACCGAGCTGAGCACCTCATACCCGTCCCCCAGGTAGCCCTGGATCGAGCGCATCTTCGTCGGTGACTCGACGATGACGAGCTTCTTTCTCTCCGGGCTCTTGACAGCTGCCACGTGGCGTCCTTTCTCCGATGCACACCATACACACCGCCAGACGCAGAGGATGCTGAGAGCCCCGCCGCGGGCGCGGCGCGCTCAGGGCGGAGGTCCGGCGCGCGCCCGCGCCTGGGCCGCGAGCAGTCCGGCGCCGATCTGCACGCGGACGGTCGCGGTGGTGGCGTCCACATCGCACTGGACGAGGTCGGCTCCGGCGGCCGCCGCGACCTGATGCGCGCGCTCGCAGGGAACCCCGGTGGCCGCGCCGGCCGCGGCGTCCGCGGCGGCGAGGGCCGCGGCATCCGCCGCCCCGCTCGCGCGGGCCGAGAGCACCGCCGCCGCGCCGACGGCGCCGCATCCGACGGCGAGCGCCGCTGTGACGGCGAGCGCACCGACGCCCGCCGCGGTGCCGGCCATCAGCGGCCACCCGCCAGTGCGCACGAGCGGGCGCGCAGCGGCGGCAGCGGCAGCGGCACGCCTGGCGAGACGGTCGCCTCGACGCACACGAGGTCGCCGTCGCCCGCGACGCCGACGACCGCGCCGTCCGCGATCGCCGCGATCACCTCGCCGACGCGGCCGCTCTCCCCGCGCGCCGCCACGCGTGCGGCCTGAGCGACCGCCTGCTCGAGCCGGACCTGCCGGCTGACGGCCGACAGGGTGCCGGCCGTCAGCGCGATCACGAGCACGACCACCGGCACGACGACCGCGAACTCGGCCGTCGCCGAGCCCGCGTCGTCCTGCCGGAGCCTCATGCGACCGTCAGCGCCCGGCGGACGAGGTCGGTGAGGATGCCGCGCACTTCATCGCTGCGCATGATCATCACGAGCAGGCCGGCGAAGGCGACCGCCGCCATCGTGGCCACAGCGTATTCGGCGGTGGCAGCACCTGTCTCGTCGGAGATCAGGCGTCCGCCGTAGAGCGCCCGGGCGCGGCGGGCGGTGAGGGTCGGCAGGTCGGGGGCTCCGGTCACGCGCCGGGTGGTGGAGAGGATGAGGGACATGGTGACTCCTTAATTAGAGGGGGTGGACGGCGGGCACGAGGGCGGGGGCAGTGAGGACGATGCTCGATCCGGCAAGAACGGAGAGCAGCATCGGACCGACCCCGAGCAGAAGGAAGGCGGGCAGCGTGCAGACGCCCATCGGCAGCAGCAGGCGCGCCCCGAGGCGCGCGGCGCGCAGGCGCCCGTCGGTGCGCGCGCGGCGGCGGGCGTCGGCCGCGGCGGCGCGCAGCAGATCGACGGCGGGCGCCCCCGCACGTGCGGACAGGGCGAGGACACCGGCGGTGTCGTCGTCGGGTGCGCCGCCGCCGGCGCCCTCGACGACCGCGAGCGCACGCTCCACCGAGACCCCTCCGGTCAGCGCGATGGCCACGACGTCGCCCTGCACACCGGCGAGTCGATCGTCGGGCTGGGCGCGGGCGACCAGGCGCGACGTCCAGCGGCGTGCGACGAGCATGAGCAGCCCGCCCGCGACGAGACAGGCGATGCCTGCTGGCTGCGCGAGGACGACGGCGACGTCGAAGCCGAGCGCCACCCCGAGCACGACCGCCGCGAGCGGCAGCCACGCCACCAGCCGCGCGGTGGCGGCGGGGTCGGCGAGCGCCACCGCGACGTCGTCGCGTGACTCCTGGGCGTCGCGCAGCGCGTCGGCGAACCGCCGCAGGCTCGCCGCGAGCGGAGCGCCGACGGTCTCGCTGACGCGCCAGGCGACGGCGACATCCCGCCACGCGCCGCCCTCCGCCTCGAGCACCGTCCCGACCGGCGTCCCGCGCGGCGCGGCGACGACGCGGGCGCCGACGATATCGCCGGACTCTGCGAGCAGCTGCCAGGCGCGCTCCGGCGCGATCCCGGCCTCGAGCAGCACGGCCAGGCGCTGCACGGTCGCGGCGGCCGCGGTCCCGGCATCCGTCGCCTTCTCGCGCCTGCTCACTGTGCCTCCATCGCCAGCCGCCCGTCGGCGAGGGCGGGCCGCGCGAGACCGGCGATGCGGCGGATGCCGTCGCCGGCGCGTTCGACGTGGATCACGGTCCCGATCGCACTGACCACCTGCCGCGCGACGGCGCGCTCGTCCATGCCGGCGAGGGCGCCGAGCGCCTCGAACCGGGCCGGCAGATCGCGGATGCTGCCGGCGTGGACGGTGCCCGCGCCACCGTCGTGCCCCGTGTTCAGCGCCGTCAACAGCTCGCGCACCTCCTCGCCGCGGCATTCGCCGACGACCAGCCGGTCGGGACGCATCCGCAGCGCCTCGCGCACCAGCCGCGCGAGGGGCACCGCTCCGGCGCCCTCCAGGTTCGGCTGCCGCGCCTCGAGGCGCACATGGTGGGGGTGGCGCACGCGCAGCTCCGCCACATCCTCGATCGTCACGATGCGCTCGTGGGCGGGGACGCGCCCGAGCAGCGCCGCGAGCAGTGTCGTCTTGCCCGCCCCGGTCGCGCCGGAGATGAGCAGGTTCGCCCGCGCCGCGACGAGGCGCTCGAGCCGATCGAGCATCGCCGCATCGCACAGGCCGCGGCGGGCGAGGTCGTCCAGGTCGGGCAGCTCCACCTGCGGCAGGCGGATCGAGATCGCCGCGCCGGAGCACGCGACCGGCGGGAGCACCGCGTGCACCCGCGCGCCATACTCCCACCGCACGTCGACGAGCGGGCTGCCGTCGTCGAGGTGCCGCCCGCCGATGCCGATCAGCGCGACGGCGAGGGCACGCAGCTCGTCGGCCCCCGCCTGCCAGCCGGCGACCTGCTCGACGCCGCGGCCGCGGTCGACGAACAATCCGTCGGCGCCGTTGATGAAGACGTCGGTGACCTCGGGGTCGCTCAGGACATCGCGCAGCGGTTCCAGCGCCGGATGGTCGGGCAGCCGCCGCGGCGCCGGCATCGACCGCATCTCGACGCCCGCGCCCGGTGCGGTCGCGCGGCTCGGAAGGCGTCGCACCGCCTCGGGTGGCGGCGCGCCGACGCGGCGGCGGACGATGAACGGCTCGGACATGCCCCGACGCTACGTCGCGGGCCGGCGTCGCGGCGGCGCGAGACGGCGATCGGTGGACAGTTCCGCCATCCCGCCGATTGGGGAGAGAGCGATGACGTCCCGCCCCGAATACAGCACCCCGAAAACAGCGCCCAGAACACAGCCCCCGGGAAAGAAGGACCCGGAGAGAAAAAGGGGGCGGCATCCCATCGGGGGGAATGGGATGCCGCCGCGCAGTGTCCCGGCAATGGGGGGTGGTCGGGACACGCGATGCCAGAATCGATGTTTGGCCGCGACCCAGCATACGCATCCGTGCCGGGGCGCTCCACTCCAGCGGGCGTGTCGTCGGCGATATATCGTCGCGGTCATCCCCCACTATCGGCGGTAGTGCCCGGCGGGAGCCGCTGGCTACATTTCCTGCATCGTCCGGGACCGTATCCCGACCCTCGTTCGCCGCAAAGGAGCGCGCATATGAGCAGCCAGATCGACCACCTGCTGACCGAGAACCGCCGGTTCGCGCCGTCGCCGGAGTTCGCCGCGAACGCCATCGGCACCGCGGAGCTGTACGCGCAGGCGGATGCCGACCGTGAGGCCTTCTGGGCCGAGCAGGCGCGCAGCCTGCACTGGCACACCCCGTTCACCGAGGTGCTGGACTGGTCGAACCCGCCGTTCGCGCAGTGGTTCACCGACGGCGAGCTCAACGTCGCCTACAACTGCCTCGACCGGCACGTCGAGGCCGGCAACGGCGACCGCGTGGCGCTGTTGTGGGAGGGCGAGCCGGGCGACGAGCGCCGCATCACCTATGCCGAGCTGACCGACGAGGTCAAGCGGGCCGCCAACGTGCTCGAAGGGCTGGGCGTCGGCCACGGCGACCGCGTCGCGATCTACATGCCGATGATCCCGGAGGCCGTCGCCGCGATGCTCGCCGTCGCGCGCATCGGTGCGATCCACTCCGTCATCTTCGGGGGCTTCTCGGCCGACAGCCTCCGCTCGCGCATCGACGACGCCGGCGCGAAGGTCGTCATCACCGCGGACGGCGGCTACCGCAAGGGGCGGGTCTCCCCCCTCAAGCCCGCCGTCGACCAGGCGCTCGGCGACCGCGGTGCGGGCCCGCAGGAGACCGTCGAACACGTGCTCGTCGTGAAGCGCACCGGCAACGAAGTCTCGTGGGACGACGACCGCGACATCTGGTGGCACGACGCGGTGCCCGCGGCATCCGCCGATCACGAGGCGCGACCGTTCCCGGCGGAGAACCCGCTGTTCATCCTCTACACCTCCGGGACGACCGGCAAGCCCAAGGGCATCCTGCACACGTCGGGCGGATACCTGACCCAGGCCGCCTTCACGAACAAGGTCGTGCACGACATCCACCCGGAGTCGGACGTCTTCTGGTGCACCGCCGACATCGGCTGGATCACCGGGCACTCCTACGTCACCTACGGTCCGCTCGCCAATGGCGCGACCCAGGTGCTGTACGAGGGGACGCCGGACACCCCGCATCCCGGCCGGTGGTGGGAGCTCGTCGAGAAGTACCGGGTCACGATCCTGTACACCGCCCCCACGGCGATCCGATCGTTCATGAAGCTCGGTCGCGCCATCCCGAAGAAGTTCGATCTGTCGTCGCTGCGACTGCTCGGCTCGGTGGGCGAGCCCATCAACCCCGAGGCGTGGATGTGGTACCGCAAGATCATCGGCAACAAGACGGCGCCGATCGTCGACACCTGGTGGCAGACGGAGACCGGCGCGATCATGGTGTCGGCGCTGCCCGGGGTCACCGAGACCAAGCCCGGCAGCGCCCAGGTGCCGCTGCCCGGCATCGCGATCGACGTCGTCGACGACGACGGCAACCGCGTCGGCAACGGCAACGGGGGGCTCCTCGTCATCACGAAGCCCTGGCCGTCGATGCTGCGCGGCATCTGGGGCGACCCGGAGCGCTTCGTCGAGACGTACTGGGAGAAGTTCCAGAAGCAGGGGTACTACTTCGCCGGTGACGGCGCGCGCCTGGACGAGGACGGCGACGTCTGGTTCCTCGGCCGCGTCGACGACGTCATGAACGTCTCGGGGCACCGCCTGTCGACGACCGAGATCGAGTCCGCCCTCGTCGGGAACGAAGCCGTCGCCGAAGCCGCCGTCGTGGGAGCCTCCGACGAGACGACGGGTCAGGCCGTCGTGTCGTTCGTGATCATCAAGGAGAGCTACCTCGCCGCGCACGACCCCGAGGGCCTCGCCGCACAGCTGCGCAGCTGGGTCGGCGAGCAGATCGGCGCGATCGCCCGCCCCCGGGACGTCTACATCGTGGGCGAGCTGCCCAAGACCCGCTCCGGCAAGATCATGCGGCGCCTGCTGCGCGACGTCGCGGAGGGCCGCGAGGTCGGCGACACCACGACGCTCGCGGACACCGCAGTGATGAGCATCATCTCCGCGCAGGTGAAGTAGCGGCGGTCCCGAACGCGCCGTACCGCTGATCGCGGTGCGGCGCGTTCACCGCGCGGGGACACTGAGTACCTGCATCCGCTCGCGCACGGTGCGAAACACCGCAGGGTCGAACGGGAAGTCCGCTCCGTCCTCGCCGACCAGCCGCATGACCTCGTCGCCCAGTGCGATGGAGAAGTTCACGATCATCCGCGCCTCGGTGGTGTGGTCGGCGTCCACCAGACGAGCGGATGCCGGATGCTCATCGAGCCAGCTCCTGATCACCTCCTGCAGGCCGGCGCGACTCGTCCCGGCCGCCCAGGACACCGTCGTCGTCGTTCCCGGCTCACGCGCGAAGAGCGCGAATCGTTTGCGCAGGAGTTCGTCATCCCCTTGCCCGCGTACGGACTCCATCACGATCAATGAGGCCGCAACCACGAGATCGTCCTCGTGCGCCGCGAGGATGCGCTCGGTAAGAGCGAGGTCGTATGTCAACGCCGGCCCGAAGATCGCGTGTTCGAGCGACGGGAAGTAGTTGAAGAAGGTGCTGCGCGAGACCATCGCAATCGCGCAGACGCGGTCGACCGTCACCGCTTGCACGCCGTCGTCGTAGGCGAGCCCGACCGCCGCTTCTTCCATCGTGCGGCGTGCGATACGCATCTTGCGCTCTCTGAGCCCTTCGGTCATCACTCTCCCCTCGATCTGGAGGCCATCCTACGTTCGTAGATATTTGGCTTGTGTGCAAGATTGCACTTAGTCCATAGTTAGAGGAGAACGATCAGAAGGGATGGGCATGCCCCGCCTCACCGAACAACGCCGTCGCGACCGGGTGCCACGCGTGCGCACCCTCGGCGCGCTGTCAGCGATCACCGGACTCGTCCTCGTGACGGTGCCGTTGACCGCCAGCGCCGATGAATCCGAACGTGTGCTCATCACGACGACGATCTCGGATGACATGGCCTCGGCGCCGCTGGGCGGCACGACCGTGAGCGTGTATCCCGCCGACGACCCCGAGCAGGTGATAGCCACAGGCGTCACGGGCGGCGACGGAACCGTTTCCCTCGAAGTCCCGGCGACCGACACCAGCTTCATCGCCGAGGCATCCTGGCGCGGCGCCATCGGTGACCTCGTCGACTCCACGGCGCGGACCGAGTTCAACCCCGTCCTGGGCCATCCGGTCTCCGTCGTGCTGGAAGGTTCATTCGGCGCGATAGGCGGAGCGGTGACGGCGACGACGGATGCGGGACCCGTCTCAGACCTTTCCGGCTCGAGCATCACCATTCTCAGCGGCGGCACGGCCGTGCAGCGCTTCGCCGTCGCCGCCGACGGCACTTTCACCTCCGGCGCCCTGCCGACGACATCCGCCGACGATTACCGCATCTCCTTCGAGCCCGCCGCGGGCTTCACGCTCACGGATACGCAGGCGTCGACCAACCCTGCCTTCGCCCTCCCCCGCGGCGTCGAAAGCCCCAGCCTCGTCGATGTGGCTCGCTCCTTCGCGCTCGTCTCGGATACCGCAGCACCGACCCCCTCACCCACCGCCACGCCCACCGCCACCCCGACACCCACACCCACCCCGACGCCCACGCCCACCGCGACACCCACCGCCACACCCACGCCCACCCCGACACCCACACCCACCCCGACGCCCACGCCCACCGCGACACCCACCGCCACACCCACGCCCACGCCGACACCCACGCCCACGCCGACACCCACGACCACGCCCACACCCACGCCCTCCACCGACCCGTGAGGTTGCCCCCGAATCCCGGACAGGTGGTTGGTTGGTCAGGCTGCCAGCGCGAGCTGGCGGCGTTCGTACTCTAGCGGGCTGAGGTAGCCGATGCCGGAGTGGCGTCGGCGGGCGTTGTACCAGCCGTCGATCCAGGCGTATGCGCCGCGGCGAGCAGCGTCGATCGTGGCGAACACGTGCCGGTGGTAGTACTCGTTCTTGAAGATCGACCAGAACGACTCGGCGGCAGCGTTGTCCCAGCACACGCCGGTGCGGCCCATCGACCGGAGCACCCCAAGCTCCCTCGCGGCGTCCGCGAGCTGGCCGCTGGTGTACTGGGTGCCCCTGTCCGCGTGGAAGATCACCTTCCGCGGCAGCGCACCGCGGAGCGCGACTGCTTGCCGCAGTGCCGCCTCCACGAGGTCGGTGTGCATGTTGTCGGCGACGCAGCGTCCGAGGACCCGGCGGGTGTGCCCGTCGCGGACGACGCACAGGTATGCCCATCCCTCACCGGTGCGCAGATAGGTGATGTCCGAGAACCAAGCCAGGTCCCTCTCACCCTGGTCGAACTGCCGCTCAACGAGGTCGGGGACGGGGAACGGGTCATCCCCGTGGACGGTGGTCGGCGGGTGCCAGGTGCGGGGGCTGATACCCGCGATCCTCTTGTCCCGCATCAGGCTGGCGACCTTCTTCCGCGATACGGCGACACCGGCGTCCTGCAAGTCGGCGTGGATCCGCGGCGCCCCGTAGGTGCCATCCGATGCGGCGTGGAACGCCGCGATCTGGACGGTGAGGTCCGCGTCCCGCTGCTGCCGCGCAGAGGGGCCCGCGGACTGCCGGGCACGCCACTCGTAGAACCGCCGCCGGTCCACCCCCAGCAGACGGCACATCCGGGTGACCGTCATCGTCGTGCTGCCGGCCTTCTCCGCCTCGATCACCGCGAACCGCTCCTCGGGTTCTGCTTCGACGCGAAGAAGGCCGCCGCTTTTCCCAGGAACTCGTTGTCCATCCGCAGTTCCTGCACCTCACGACGCAGCCGTTCCAGCTCGGCCCGCTCGTCCAGATCCAGCGGCGCCGCCTCGCCGTCACCGGTCCGGGCACGCTCGGTATGCACCCACCGGCCCAGCAGCGCCTCGCCGACCCCGATCTCGCGGGCGACCGCCGCGATCGTGCGATCCGTGTCGATCACCAGCCGGGCCGCCTCACGGCGATACTCCGGCGTATACGACTTCCTCTTCTTGCTCGTGCCCATCACGGACATCCTCCCTGACAGGCCCGCGAACACGCGGATCCCGCCTGGTCAGTGTCCGGGATTCGGGGGCAACCTCACTCTTTATCGAGGAGTGCGGGCAAGCTGATGTGTTCTTCTAGTCCGTCATCGTCGAGGTGCGGAGTCGTTACACCAGCGTTCTTCAAGTGATACCGAACGGTGGCTTCGAGCTGTGGGACGAGGATGTGGACGGCGACGCCGAAGTCGCGGTTCCATCCAGCGGAAAGTCCAGCCGCGAACAGCACTTCTCGGCCGGGCGGCACGAACGACGACTTGCGGGCGAGATGCAGGAAGTCAACCCGACTGAGCGTGTGCTCGGCGCGAAGGACCCCAGCGCCGGCAAGATCCTTCCGTGCGTCCTGAGCGCACGACGCACCGCGGCAAGCCGTCCCATCTCGGATTCGACAGCGTCCGGGGTGTCCGCTTTGTCTGTGACTCGGGCGTCTCCGGTGAGAGTGACGGTGGGGACGAGGAGCTGACAGCTCAGCGCCGGTTCCGCCTCTTCACGCTCTTGCGCCTCCGACAGCCATGGGAAGAGGCGGCTGAACCGGTACAGGGCCGGCTCGAGCGAGAGCCCTGCAACATGCTCTCTGACCCCCTCCATCTCGTCGTCCAGGTTGATATCCGACGATTCGATGGCGACCATGTCACCGAGGGCAGCCTCATACAGCTCGGACATTCGTGCCCGCAGGTCGTCCATCCTCTCTTCCACGCGAAGCGGCGCGCGGAACCTGCGAGGCACGGTGCGCAACTGTTGGATGGCGCTCTCAATGCGGCCCTCGTTTCCCGCGGCACCGGGGCTCGATGTCGAGAACGAGACTGGTGACGGCGCTCACTGAAATTCCCCAGTTCTGCTCATCGAAGTTCCCCACCCTGGGTCGCTCCGCCGCATGAGGCGGGCCTCCCTCGATGCTGGTGGTCTCTGACCACGCACCAGCTCGAGAGAGGCCCTGTTCTTCATGCTTTCAGAGGAGGACGACGTGGATATCCACGCGCTCAGACGGCAGGGGATGACGATCAGCGAGATCGCCCGCCGCACCGACCATGACCGCAAGACGATCCGGGCGTATCTGTCCGGGCAGCGCACCCCTGGGGTGCGTAAGCGGACCGTTCCGGACGCGTTCGACGTGTTCGTCGCGTATGTGACCGCGCGGCTGATCGAGGACCCGCACTTATGGGTCATCACGCTGCTGGACGAGCTGCGCCAGCTGGGTTACGCCGGGTCGTATCAGTCGTTGACGCGGCAGATCCGCGACCGGGGGCTGCGGCCGGCGTGCGTCGCGTGCGCGCACGTCACGAAGCGGCCGAACGCGGTCATCGAGCATCCGCCCGGCGAGGAGACCCAGTTCGACTGGGTCGAGCTCCCTGACCCGCCCGCGTCGTGGGGGTTCGGTCACAAGAAGGCCTACGCTCTGGTCGGGTCGCTTGCCCACTCCGGCATCTGGCGGGGCGTGCTGTCTCCCTCGATGGACCTGCCGCATCTGCTGGCTGCGATGACGACCCTGCTGGGGTTGCTGGGCGGCCTCACCCGGGACTGGCGGTTCGACCGGATGACCACGGTCCTCAAGCAGGGCACCAGCGACCTGACGCCGATGTTCGCCGCGTTCGCCAAGCACCACGCGGTGACGGTCATCGCGTGCCGGCCCCGCTCAGGGAACCGGAAAGGCGTGGTCGAGAAGAACAACCACACCGCCGCGCAACGCTGGTGGCGGACCGTCCCCGACGAGCTCACCTTGGAGCAGGCGCAAGCCAGCTTCGAGGCGTTCGCGACGGGGCAGGACGACCGGCCACGCCAGACCGAGACGGGGAACACGACCGCGAAAGCGATGTTCGCCGCGGAGCGGCTGCGTCCGCTTCCCCAGTCGGTGTTCCCCGTCGTGGTGGCCGAGGAGCGCACCGCGACCCGGCAGGCGTTGATCGACTGGCGCGGGAACCGGTACTCCGTCCCGCCAGAACTCGCCGCAGCGAAGGTGATCGTCTCACAGCCGCTCGGCGCCGCAGTGATCGACATCGCCACCGTCTCGGGCGCCGTGATCGCTCGCCACAAGGTCGCCGAGCCCGGCCTCGGAGTCACGATCCGCGACACCGGCCACGTCACCGCGCTTGAAGCCATCGCCCTCGCCTCGGCGCCGCCGGGACGCCCGCACCGGCGCAAGGAACGCATCCCGCCCGGGACCGCCGCACTCCGCGCCGCCGCCGTGCTCACCGGCACCGGCGCACCCTCCACGACCGTGATCGATCTGGCCGCTTACGAGCAGGCCGCGAAGAACAGGAACACCCTCCAATGACCACCCCCGCCAAGACCGCGGCCAGCGTCTACCAGCAGCTGCGCGGCCACCTCACCGACCTGAAACTCGCCGACGCCGCCGAGGCGCTGCCCGCCGTGCTGGACCAGGCCACCGCCGAGGGATGGACCCTCACCCACACCCTGGAGCGGCTCCTCGCGATCGAGGTCACCGCGACCGATGCGCGGCGCCTGACCGGCAGGTTCCGGTTCGCGAACCTGCCCACCGGCGCCACCCTCGACGACTTCGACCTAGATTCCGCCTCCGGCATAGACCGGTCGCTGCTGACAGAGCTGGGCACCTGCCGATACCTCGAGACCGCGACCAACGTGCTCCTAATCGGCCCGCCCGGGGTCGGGAAGACCCACATCGCGACCGGGCTCGGCCACGCCGCCGTCACCGCCGGCTACCGGGTCTACTTCACCTCCGCCGCCGACCTCGCCGCCCGCTGCCACCGCGCCGCGATCGAAGGGAAATGGGCGACCATGATGCGGTTCTTCGCCGGCCCCACACTCCTGATCATCGATGAACTCGGCTACCTCCCGCTACCCGGCGAAGCCGCGTCCGCACTGTTCCAGGTCATCAACCAGCGCTACCTCAAAACCTCGATCGTGCTCACCACGAACCGGCCCGTCGGCGCCTGGGGCGAGATCCTCGGCGACACCACCGTCGCCGCCGCCATGCTCGACCGGCTCCTACACCGATCCGTCGTCATCACACTCGACGGCGCCTCCTACCGGCTCTGTGAGTCTTGAACCGGCTGGTCCGGGACCGGCTGCCAGGATGGTGTCGGCCGCCTCGCTCGGCGTGTGACTCATACCGGCTATGTCCTCCTCGTGGAGTGTCTTCATTGCGGACATGTCCACGCTGAGCGGGTGGCCGGCGCCGTCCCGGCCCACTTGGCGACTTGATCAGAAGACTGCCCGATCCCGCGGGGTCGTGGCCCATCACAGAGCTGTCCCAGTGACTCCTTCCCGGTCCGGCACCGGCCTCAGCGACCGGTCCTGTTCCCAGATCAAGGAAGGAGCGTCGATCGCCATGGCCATCGTCGCGCATACCCATCCATTTGTCATCGGAGTCGACGCTCACGCGAAGACGCATACCCTGGCGATCCTCGCTGCACCGTTGGGAGAACTGGTCGACACTGCACAGTTCCCGACCACTCACGCGGGTCTTCAACGCGCAATCGACTGGGCCGGGCGGCGCACCGGCGCGGACCTGGACGTTTTGTGGGTCATCGAGGGGATCGGCTCCTACGGGGCGCGACTCGCGCAGACGGTCGCGCAGACCGGCTACCAGGTCGCTGAAGCACCCCGGATGAATGCGCGCACGAACCGAGGGGTGGGCAAGTCCGACCCGCTTGATGCCCGCCGAATCGCAGCAGCTGCGCTGCCGCTGGAGATCACGCACCTGAGGAACCCACGCGACGACGACGGTGAACGCGCCGCTCTGCGCGTGCTCGTCACCGCCCGAGAACACATGACCACCGAACGCACCGGCACCATCAACGCGCTCACCGCGCTGCTGCGGACTGTCAACCTCGGCATCGACGCCCGCCGACCATTGACCAGCACTCAGGTCACCGAGATCACCCGGTGGCGTGCCCGGGCCGAAACAGTCGCTGCCGCTACGGCCCGCGCCGAAGCCATCCGTCTCGCCAAACGAGTGACCGCCCTCAATGACGAACTCGCCGAGAACAGGTTACGAATGGAAGCGCTCGTTCATGCCACTCCAGCGGCGACACTGCTTGACGAGCCTGGCATCGGTGTCGTGACGGCCGCGATCACGATGACCGCCTGGTCACACGTCGGTCGGCTCCGCTCCGAGGCCGCGTTCGCGTCTCTCGCCGGTGTCAACCCCATCCCCGCCTCTTCCGGAAACACCGCCCGACACCGTCTCAACCGTGGCGGTGACAGGCGGCTGAACCGAGCCCTGCACATGGCCGTCGTCACCCGCATGCGCTGCGACCCCGCCACCCGCGCCTACGTCGAACGACGCCGCACCGAAGGCCGCACCAACAAGGAGATCCGCCGCTGCCTCAAGCGCTACCTCGCCCGACGGATCTATCGTCAACTGAACCGTGCCGTAACGCCGACTTGACACACATAGAAGAGTCCGCAACCACCACGCCGCAGCCGACGAACTCCGCCGCGCCACCACCGGCACAAACCTGCGCTAACCTACCCACGCGACCTGAGGAACTTCGATGAGCAACTCTGAGGAAAATCGCTGAGCGCCGTCACTGGAGAGTACTTCGTTCTCGCGACTGTACGCCCGGCCCTTTTCCTCCTTGGCGTATGTCAGCGCGGTCGACTCAACGTGGTGTTTCAGTTTCTCGGACCAACCATCTTCGTAGTCGAGCGCTATCTGCGCGATCAGCTGGTTGTTATCGCCGCACAGTCCTTTGACCCTGTCTTCGAGGGCAGGTAGGAGGCCGCAGCACGTTGTTTATCCTCTAGCTCTCGCCCCTCGCGTCGCCGCCAGCGCAGGTCGGAGATACTCGAACATGTGCCCGTTAGCGCGCCACTCCTATGGCTCGGGTCAGACCGACCTCCGACGTTTAACCCCTGGGTCTGGATCT
Organism: Microbacterium aurum; assembly: GCF_016907815.1. Classification (NCBI taxonomy): domain Bacteria; kingdom Bacillati; phylum Actinomycetota; class Actinomycetes; order Micrococcales; family Microbacteriaceae; genus Microbacterium; species Microbacterium aurum. The sequence goes on along the minus strand of NZ_JAFBCQ010000001.1, from coordinate 1,467,020 downwards.
CCGCGTGTCCGGTCAGGCGCGCCGAGCACATTGCTACTCACGGTCTCGCGGGGGTCGAATACCGCGTACGAGGGCCACCGCGCCGACTGCTACTGCCGCAATTGCGAGGAGGAACCCGAAAGAGTTCGTCGGCAGTGCGCCTGAGGCCAGCACAGCCCCGCCGACACCAACCAAGATCAAGATCGCACCCAGGATAGGCATCACGACGGCCCTAACGGTCGACTTGTCGTTCAATTCAACCCCGATCTCGCATGGAAGCACTGAGGTTAGCGTTCGATGTCTGGTACGCCAGTAGATATCCGCCACTTAGAACCGCAGCAGTAGTCAGCGTGATGGCTCTCACCCCATAGAACATGGCGCTCTCTAACCAGACGGTTCCACTGAGCATCATGACACTCCACAGGACCGCGAGCGACAGTACCGTTGCGCCTGACACGCACATCGTAGCTTCAAGGGCGGCGAGGGTGAAGGTGTTTGAACGCGTTGCGCCAGCGATCCGGTAAAGGGCTAGTTCACGACGTCGACTGCGGGCGTTGAGGATCAACGGCGTGAGACAGACCAATGAGGCCACCACCCAGTACCAATTGGACGCACGCCCCTTCCACTCGTCGAGGCGCATATCGTACGTCCGCGCGTAGAGCGCATCCACATTGAGACTTCCGCCCGATGCCATGAGTGCGGGAAGGGCAGCGGCGACCGTCGGCCCGAGACCCCGTGCCGCCTCTACCCAACATTGATCAATGCGGGATGGCCAGTCCGCATGCTGGTACACCCACCGACTCTGCTCAGGCGCCCGAAAGCTAGTATCGACGACGCCAGCCAGCGCCGCCCTGCGTCCAGGGAACGACAGCATCGACCCCGCGGTCACTCCAAGCGTCAACGCGGCATTGTCGCCAGCATAGAGCGAGCCGCGCGACTCTAGATGAGGATCCACTATCGACAGATACGCGCCGCTCGCGACGGCAAGCTGATATGGGTTCCGAGGAGCCTTTTCCGGGCTTTCGACGCCGGCAAGACTTAGACCCCCGACAGCAATCACGCCCCCGACGGTATCTAGGCGTTCGCAGGCTCCTGAAGGCATGGCGCCACGGTCGGGTGTGACCACAAGCACGTCAGCGCCCCGCAGCGAATCGGCCTGCTGGACCGCTGCGAGTTGAGCAACAGCATTCGCCTCGATCCACCCCAGCACACTAAAGAGCAGCACGCATGCAATTCCGGAAATTATAAACTTCCCAGAATGCGCCCGGATGCCTAGAAGAGCTTCCTTGAGCAGTTCGCCTGGATCCATAGTTTGTTCACCCTGCCAGGTCCACGATTGCATGGGCCTGTTGGGCCAGAGCTTGATCGTGAGTCGCGAGGATCACTACTTTGCCGTCCGAGGCAGACTCAATGAGGGCGTCGAACACCAGTTGTGAGTTCAATGAGTCCAGCTGACCAGTCGGCTCGTCGGCCAGGATGATCGGAGCGGCGGATAGAAAGCACCGAGCAATCGTGACTCGCTGCGCCTCTCCGCCGGACAGTCTTTCCGGGGGGTAGTCAGCACGGTCGGAGAGACCGAATCGTGTCAGCGCGTCCAGCGCGCGCGCACGGCTTTCGCCCCTGGGCGAGCCCGTGGCGATAAGAGCGAGAGCCGCGTTGTCAACGGCAGTTCGACCGCCCAATAGCATGTTGTTCTGCAACACCCAGGAGCATCTCGGGCCGATGCGGCTGCTCTCGGCGTCGTGAAGTTCGACACTACCGGAATCTGGAAGCTGCAGGCCCCCGATGAGGTCGAGCAGCGTGGACTTGCCCGTGCCAGAGGGGCCCACAACCGCCGTCACCGTGCCAGCATCGAACGCGTAGGAGAAGTTGAGGAATAGCGGCTCGACTGATCCAGGGTAGGCGAAGGAGACATCCTCGAGTACTACCCGCATGATGGATCCTTCAGCACATCACGAGGGTTGAGCAACACGCTCACGTTGCGATCAATCTTGCCCCTGATCCTGCTCACCCCGATCTCCCCGCCGAGCACCTCCACGGAGATCGCTTTCCACGAGGGGGCAGGTGAGGCGGTAGCGGTGAACACGCAGTACCGTTCGGGATCTCCCGCCTCGACGATGGCGGACGGGGCGATATCGAACCCGGGCACCGGGTCACTCCGTTGCAAAATCCCCGTCGTCGAGGATTCGCCCGAAACGACGGGGTGAAAAACGGCTGGGTCTTCCACCGGGGCACTGGGGATACCGCTATACGGCGTGGAGTCATCACCGACGACCAGGTCCCAGCCCGCGCCCTGAACTCCTGAGAGGTCTGAACGTTCCTGATCAATCGCTGCGCTGACAACAGTCGGGAGTCCGCGCGCCACTTCTGCTCCTGGGGCAGGTGCTGGGGCGCCCACCTTGACCGCTACGGCCCCGACTCTTTGTGTGGGGTTTGGTAGCCAGATCATCCAACCAGGGTCGAACGGCGTGTCGCTGGACGAGGAGGCTCCGAGATCCTGCGCGAGGCGTGACACGCCCAGCTGAGTCTCGTTCGACCACCGGGGGCCCTTCCCGGCTGGAAGCTGCAGCGTCAATAGAAGCTCGTTCAGCATCGACACATCCCAACCAGAGTCCCCGCGCGCGATAGACCGGTAAAATGGTTGCGCAGTGTGCGACGCGAGGCGCCACACCCCGTCGATCTGGACTACTCGGGAACCGGTCTGCAGATCCTTGCCAACGATGGGGGCTACATCCGTGACTAACCCGCTCCATGCCGGTGCGAGCAGTTGAACACCATCGTCGGACACAACTTGAATGGTTACTGGTCTTGAGTCACTCCCGTTCGTCCACGTCACCGTCGTCGTAGCGGCCTCGGGTGCCGAGTCCACTTGGGTCGAGACGAGGCCGCCTACCGCCAGGGCGCTACCAGCGAGCACCGCTGGGGCAATCAAGAAGCCGAGTAGTAGCACGATGCCCCGCGCGGTTCTCCGCGCCTCCTTGCGTTTCCTCACTGCGTCAGTGGCTTTGCCGGCACCGCAAAGAAACCGGGGTACTTCTGGAAGCACTCCTGGCTCGCCTCGATTCCACCGTCCTGATAGATCGCGGCGATGATCTCATCAAAGTCCGCATCCGCGGCAACATCGAAGCCAGCGGCCTGCAGGCAACGGATCACCTTCGGACGAAGGTCCTCACGCTCCTGTGGGGTCAACAATTGCTGCTGCGCCCACACCGCTCCCACGTCGCGGCGATACAGGTTCATGCACTCGTCGGCCAACGTGTTGATCTCATTCACCGCCTCGTCGCTGTCGGCGACCACCTCGTAGTCGAAGGTGAGTTCATTGTTCCCGATCTCATACAGCTGGCCCGCGTCGGCGCCAGCTTCCGTTACGCACTGCCGGTGCGCCAACAAGGCGCTCTCGTACTCTGCGGGGGTCACCACGCCGTCCGTGAGTATCTCCTTTTGAAATTGACTGGTGGACGCTGCGAGCTGTTTCACATCAATCGACGGGCTGGATGGTGTGACGCTCGCGCACCCGCCGCCCATCATCGTGACGACGACGATCACCGCCACACTTACCAGTCGCCTCATGCCGCGCACCTCTCTGCTCTGCGGTCGGATTCGCTACTGAATCGCGACGGTGGGAGCGCCAGAGTTGAGCTTCCCGTCGTGGAATGCGCGGCCCGTCATGTTGGTGTGGCTCTTGAAGTCCTTATTTACCGACGTTGCGGAGCTCCACGCGAGCGGGAAACACCCGCTGTAGGTTCCCCAAGTCTTCGACCAGGCACTCCCACTCAGCAGCGTCCCGTACCCCCTAGCCTGACCATCACAGATAGTTCCGACGGTCACCGGGGGTGAGTAGTTGACCGCTACGGACATGCTCGTCACCCGGTTATAGGTGCCCTTAACTCCCAAGACCACGACGGTCCCGTCGCTCCCGAAAGCAATACCGTTGCCGTCTGCGTAAGCCGGAGCACCGACTCCCGCCACCGAAACGGTTGCCGCAGCGGCGGCGAGGATGATCGCCGCGATCTTCTTCTTCATCTTTGGGCCCCGATTCATATCTACTCTGATGTGATCGTCTGCTCCCATTCAGCAGGCTCAATAGAGGATATGCGGCAGATGACGGGGACGGCTGGACAGCGGGAGCGGGGTGACCAAGCTCACAACCACGTCGTTACTGGGCTCAACCACCCAAACAACGCAAACATGCCGTGCGAATTGAAGCGCCCTGGGTCTGATGGAGACTCGCGCTATTTGATTCCGACCAACGGTTCGCGGTCGGCTTGGACAGCATAGAACGCGTTCTCGAACTCGGCGGGCGGGACGTCGCCGAGGTAGCCATGGAGGCGCTGCGTGTTGTGCCAGTGCACCCAGCCGAGAGTTGCGAGCTCGAGGTCCTCGACCGTCTTCCACGGCCCCGGGCGTGCCGGTCCACGGACGAGTTCCGCCTTGTAGTAGCCGTTCACCGTCTCAGCCAGGGCATTGTCGTAGCTGTCGCCGACCGTCCCGATCGACGGTGTGGCGCCGATCTCCGCGAGTCGTTCGCCGTAGCGGATCGACGTGAATTGAGACCCGGCATCGCTGTGACATCGCAGGCCGGCGTGGTGGTGGCCGCGGGACCAGCGGGCCATCTCGATTGCGTCGAGGATCATCTCGGTGCGCATGTGTGACGCGACCCGCCACCCGACGATCATGCGGGAGAACGCGTCGATGATGAAGCACACATACGCCACACCGGCCCATGTCGGCACGAACGTCAGATCCGTGACCCAGAGCCGGTTCGGGGCGGTCGCAGTGAACTCCCGTTGCACCAGATCTGGGTGCCGCGCCGACGCCGGATCCGGCCGGGTCGTCTTGACCTTCTTCAACCGTCTGGCGCCTTCGATCCCCGCCAGCTTCATCAGCCTCGCGGTCTGGTCACGACCGATCATGATCCCCGCGCGCCGGGCGGCCTTCCAGAGCTTGCGGACCCCGTAGACCCGGTAGTTCGCCTCCCACAGCTCGACCAGCTGCGGGATTAACTCCCCATCCCGCACCGCGCGAGCGGACGGGACACGGGTTTTGGCGGCATAGTAGCTACTCGGAGCCACCTGCAACTGTCTGCAGATGAGCTCGACTCCGAGCCGGCGACCGTCCACGACGTCGTCCTTGTTCGCGTCGATGAACGCGACTACTTCCGGTAGTGGCGGTCGAGCTCCGCCCCGAAGAAAGACGCAGCCCGCTTGAGCACCTCAGTGGCCCGACGCAACTCCCGAACCTCTTGCTCAAGCTCCTTCACCCTCTGCGCCTCAGCCGAGCTCACACCCGGCGTGACGCCGTCGTCGATGTCGGCCTGCTTCACCCACATCCGCACCGACTCGACCCCGTAGCCGAGCTGCGTCGCGACCCGCTGCACCGTCCCCTGCGTGACACCGAGCTCGGCGCGCAGCGTCCTCACCATCCGCACCGCGGCGGCCTTCTCCTCGTCCGAGTAGCGACGCGTCGTCGGCTTCCCATTCGCCAGTTCCTTCGGCATAACCCCATCCTCGTTTCCAAGGTCAGGAGCCTCCAACAAACTCAGGGCGCTTCACATCGACCCCGCCAGTGGGCTTGTAGCGCGGGTTCGTGAATGCGCGGACACTGCCATCGGCGAGGAAATCGCCACCGATAGTGTAGATATCGGCCATAGTTTGTACCTTCCTTTCGGCCGATCCAGGCTGGATCGGCTCTTTCCTGTGGTGTTCAAACCCCTGCCCTTGGAATGAAGAGCAGGGGGTCTCGAGTTCTCGCCCGTGGGGCACTCAGGGTGCGCTGGCCACCAGGTCGAGGCGCTCGCCCGGTTGCAGGTATCTGTTGTAGCGCTCTGCAAGGCCATTGATGCCAAACCGCCGTTCGATACCCCAGGCGGTGTCGCCCTCGGCGACGATGTAACCGATGGGCGTGCCGTTCGCATCTAGCACCGCGGTCCCCGTGGCTGAGTCGCCCGGACCACTGTCTACCGGAACCGTGGCAGGCGCGGTTGCCGTGGCCGTCGAGGACGTGGATGCGAGTGGCGTTGCCGTGGACGTTTCGAGCGGAGCTATCTCGGTCGCAGTGCAAGCTGCTAGGGACAGGGCGACGGCAACGACGGCGACTCCGGTCAGGGCCTTGGTAATGGTGCGCATGACCCGATATTCGCATTCACCGATGACATCGCACCACTTGCGAACGCTCATGAATACGCCTCGCCACAGTATCCGTGAACGACCCTTGCCGCAGCTTCGGGATCCGCAGCTCCATATCTCCGGCCGTGGTCGGTGGGGTCCGCGGGCGGGTGCCATTGCTTTGCGTGACCCAGCTCCGGGCTGCGTTCCAACGGGGCGGCGCCGACGAACACCATCGCACGATGGCTCACCAACGTCCACGACGCCGGCGACCCTGCCGGAAACCCATCATCCCAGGGGACCTCACCGCAGAGAACGCTCCTGATGTTCACCCATTCGGACGAAACCTTCACAACCGGTTCATCGTGGCGAGCAGTGTCAACGGCCAGTAGGAATTGCCCATAGGCGGCCAGCGGAAGTGCCCGCTGGTGGCCAGTGGAACTGCCCATTCGCGGCCAGGAGTTCTGCCCACCGGGTTGTGGTGGCCCTGGCCGCGTGAGGCAGTCCCGCCGGGTCAGGTCATGGGGGTCACCCCCGTGCCGGCGAGGGCCTGCGCGAGGCGGATGGACTCGCCGGTGGTCTGCGCGAGGTGGGCATGGTGGAGGAGCCGGTCGACGGTCGCGGTCGCGAGGGTCTTGGGCATGAGCTCGTCGAACCCGGAGGGGTGCAGGTTCGAGCTGATCGCGATCGATCGTTTCTCGTAGGCGGCGTCGACGAGCCGGTAGAGGCCTTCCGCGGCGTCGTCGCCGACGCCGAGTAGACCGATGTCGTCAACGACGACGAGGTCGGCGCGGAGGATCCGGGCGACGGTGCGGGTGACGGTGTCGTCGACGCGGTGCGCGCGGATCAGCGCGCCGAGGTCCTCGAGCCGGAACCACGCGACGCGGAGGCCTTGTTCGACGGCGTGCTGGCCGAGCGCTTCGAGGAAGAACGTCTTCCCTGTCCCGGCGGGCCCGCAGATCACGAGGTTCTCCCGCCGGTGCACCCATTCCAGGGTCCGCAACGCCTGCTGGGTCGGCGCCGGGATCGTCGACAGGGACTGGTCCCAGGAGTCGAAGGTCTTCCCGGTGGGGAACCCGGCGGCCTTGCGGCGGGCGGCGAGCATGGACCGGGACCGGCCGGCGATCTCGGCGTCGAGGAGTGCTTTGACAACCTCCGCGGGTTCCCAGCGTTGTGCCCTTGCGGTCGCGAACACGTCGGGTGCGATGCCGCGGGCGTAGGGCATCTTCAGCTGCCGCATGGTCTGCTCCAACTCGGCCGGGATCGGCGGGGCGGCAGGGGTCGCGACGCTCACAGCTCGTCCTCCTCGTCCGTCGCGATGATCTCGACGACGGGGACGATCACACCCCGCGGCTGGCCGATCGCGGCCCACCCGGACGTGCCCTGCGCGAGCGACCGGGTCTCCGACGCCGCCCTCGCCGGCGTCGCGGTGATCCGGCTGCCGAGGATCGACGTGAGATCACCGGTATCGAACCGGCCATACGCGGCTGCGGTGCCGAGGGTTTCGTCGACGACCTCGATCCCGTGGATCCGGGCGAGCTGGACGGCTTCCCGCATCTTCTGGTTCATCCGCTGCGTCCCGGCCGCTGCGGCCTCGAGCAGCCAGGCCGCGGCGCCGTGACCGATACCGAGGAACTCCGCCTCCTCGGTGCTGCGGGCCTTGATCGTGTAGTCGCCGGGAACCTTCACCCCCGGCTGGGCGGGGAAGTGGGCGTCGTCGATCCTGGGGGTCCCGGGGCGGGCGCGGTCGTGTCGGGCGACCTCGACGGGCCCGTCGATGCCGTGGTGGACGATCACGACCCGCTCGGAGTCAGCGGCGCCCTGGACACGGACGAACACCTCCGCGCCCATCAGCAGGTGCGGGACGGAATACTGCCCGTTCTCGAACGCGACCATCGGCGTGTTCTCCCCGACCCGCCGGGACACTCCGAACGCGATGGTGTGAGCACGACCCGGGACCGGGTGCAGCCGCTGCTGCTCCTCAGCGAGCACCTCGACCGGGCGCCGCTTGGTCACCCGGTGCTCCCGCCCGTTGACGTCGTCCATGAACGCGTCGCAGGCCGCCTCGAGTTCGCCGAATGAGGCGTACTGGTCGCGGAGGTTCGCATCGGTGGGCACCAGGTCCGCTTTCGCGAGCTTCACCGACGCTTCCGCGCCACCCTTCGAGGCCGGGTCCGCGGGCTGACAGGTCAGCACCGTGACCCCGTAATGCGCGGCGAACGACACCGTCTGCGCGTTGCGGACCGGGACCCCCGCGATATGCATCGTGGTGACCGTCTTCTCGTTGTCGGTGAGGACATACGTCGGCGCGCCCCCGACCGCCCGGAACGTCCGATCCAACGCGGCGAACACGCTCGGGAGGGTCTTGTCGCGGATCGGGATCACCACCCGGAACCGACTGAACGCGAGCCAGGCGACGAACAGCACCGTCTTCACCCCGCCGACCACGGGCCCGTCGCCGAAGTCGTACTGCAACCACAGCCCCGGCTCGGTGACCCACGGCCGATGCACCCGACGGTTCCCCGCCCGCCACGACGCCTTCACCGCAGCGACCGCCCGCCTGGTCGACCGCTCCGACCCTTCGAACCCGATCGAGGTCAGCACCTCGTGGACCTTGTCGGCCCGAACCTTGCCCTTCGTCTTCTCGACCAACTCCTCGACCTTCGGCAGGAACTCGTCGATGACGCGCGGCCTGCGCGCCGCAGCGCCGACAGGCCGGCCCGCGTCCCGCGCCGCGACATACGCGGCGACCGTGTGATGAGAGCAACCCGCGAGCTGCCCCGCAGCCCGATACGACCCCGTCGCATCGAACGCTTCCAGAATCTCCATGACTTCTCCGTCAGACTTCAACACAGCCCCTTCCCGGGCGACGACGACCTAAGCACCCGTCATCGAACCGGGAAGGGGCCCCACCATCGCGACGACGCGCGGGGCGGAACCATCAGACGTGGGCAGAACTCATGGCCACCAACGGGCAGTTCTCCTGGCCACCTACGGGCAGGTCTCGTGACCGCCTACGGGCAGTTTTCCATGGCCACCGACAGAGCAGCTCGGGGACGACTCGTTCCGGCCACAGTTAGCCCAAGACTCCGCTATGTGAGAGCCGAAAAACTGCCCGTTCGCCGATCCGGGTGCGCCTGAACCGCCGGCCGGTGTGGGTCAGTGCGAGTGCCGTCCCTCCGCTAGATTTTCGGCCAGTCGGCTTGAAGCTTGCCGCGGAGACGGAGGCGTGGTGGAGCAGTTGATTACACGTCGTGGAGTGTTATCCGCCGTTGGCGTTCACAGGTCCGAGTCTCGCAACCTCCCGCAGCGACCAGTCAAGTGTCCTGGGTTCCCTGCGAGCCGAGTCGTAGGCGGTCCATCGCACCAGTCCTCTGTCATTAGGAGATGCGCTCATGAAGCAACAACCGAGCGGCAGCCAGTGGCCCTCTACTGGGGAGCGTGCTGAGGCACCCAAGATCGCTATCGGCCCCACGGTCACCGCAGAGCGATCAGGCTTGTCGCGGCGGGCCCTTCTCCTGATGACCGGTGTGACATTCGCGGGCGCGGCTCTGGTCGACATGCTAGCGGCACCGACTACAGCACACGCAGACGCGGGAGACGACACGAGGCCCTCGGTTCGCATCTCTTCAGTGTTGTTCGCGACCTCGTTCAACCTCGACGGCACGCTGAGAACTGAGTTGGATTTCCCAAACGTCCTCGATGTTGATGCCGGCTTTGCCGGGCCGGTCGCCTTGACCTGGGACCCTCGCGCGTTCGACGTAGCGGAGTCGATCATAATCGTGTTCGCTGACGGGCGTCCACGCGCGGAGGTCACAGGAGACCAGAGCGGCCCCGGAGCGCTGACTCTGTCGCTTCCCTCAGGAGCAACCCGAATCCTCCTCCAAGCCCGTCCGTTGCTGCGGTATCCCGCTGATCTGGTCGACGACCTCGCCGCCACGCAGGTCACTGTTAACTCTGAGGTCACTCAGCTACCGCTGCGGACGCAGGCCGCAGCGGCGTGGGGAGCGGAGTTGTATGTCAGCTGGTTCGCGTATGAAGACCGGTACCTTCCGGCTTTGGTAGAAGTTCGCAGTGTGGGTCCGCATCCGACGCCGAGCGGACTCACTGTTGAGCTGCGTGTGCCTCGACCGACGCTGGGCGAGCTGGAGCCGGATCCCTCGGCCGATTCGAGCAGGCTGGATCGTGCAGGCGCGAAGCCCGGGATCAGCATCGTTGTGGATCCGATGCCCGCCGGCGCATCGTGGCAGACGACGTTCGAGCTACCGGAGGACGCAGCAGAGCAAGAACCGTCGAAGCCGGGGCTGACTGTCGTGCCCACAGCTGCCCTGGTGTTCACGGAAGTTGTCGCCGGCGATGCGCGGGACACCGCCCTCTACTCATCCGCACCCGTGACGGCGTCAGGCTCCTCGCTGTCCGATTTCGCCTCCGAGCAGAAGGCGTAGCGATGCCCGGCGACCCGCAGATCATCTCCGTTCAGAACTGGTTGAACACCACCTACGGGTGGCATTCGCAGTGGGTAGCAGCACCCACGCACGGCTTCACCGGCTGGGAAACCATTTACGCGCTCACGCGCGCTCTGCAGATCGAGTTGAACATAACCACTCTCGCCGACGCCTTCGGACCCACGACCCAGTCGCGGTTCGTGAGCACGTTCGGTGTCCTGTCACCCAGCAGCACAGCAGGTAGACCGAACGTTGTCCGCATTCTTCAGGGCGCGATGTGGTGCAAAGGTTACCGCGGTGGGTGGGAACCAGGCGTATTCGACCAAGACCTGCTCGACTCGATTGCCGTCGTAAACGCCAACTTGGGTTTGTCGGCCTCAGTGACCTCGGTCAACGTGAAGCTGATGAAATCACTGCTCACCATGGACGCCTACACGAGGATCGGCTCGGGCACATGGGACAAACGCGAAGTCCAGCAGTGGTTGAACGGCAAATACTCTCACCGACTCGACTTTCCCCTGCTCCCCTGCGACGGCATCTTCTCCAGGAACACCCAACTGGGGCTGATGTTCGCCATCCAGTATGAACTGAACATGGCCGACGGCGTGGCGAACGGGAACTTCGGCCCCGGGACTAAGTCCGGTCTCCAATCATCCGGCTACGTCTCCCTCGGCGCTACGGATTCGACCAAGAACTGGGTGAGGCTGTATCAAGGTGCTCTCCGGTTCAACGACTACTCGACGCCGTTCTCCGGAACTTTCGACAATGACACTAAGAATGCGACTCTGAGCTTCCAAGGCTACGCAGAATTGCCGGCCACGGGTGCAGGGACATACGCCACGTGGGCGTCGCTCCTGATCAGCACGGGGGACTCGACCCGACCGGGGATCGCCAGTGACATGATGACGCAGCTCACTGGCTCGCACTGCAACCTCCTCTATCAGAACGGATACCGCACTGTAGGCCGGTACATCTCCGTGCTCAGCAAGCGATACGCTCCAGGCGAGCTAGGACGCATCTTCGCGGCTGGCCTCAAGACCTTCCCAATCATGCAGGAGGCCAACACTTCCGTCGCCGACTTCTCCCACCAGAAGGGCGTCGACCACGGGTTTCAGGCCCTGAGAAGGCTACGGCAGCTTGGCTTCAAAGGCGGGACTACTGTCTTCTTTGCCGTGGACTTCGATGCGCTAGATGAGCAGATCACGACAAACGTGATTCCCTACTTTCAAGGCGTCGCTGACTATCTGCACTCCACGTCAGTGGACTATAAGGTCGGCGTCTACGGGACACGCAACGTATGCGCTCGAGTCATCAATGCTGGGCTCGCCACGGAAGCGTTCATCGCTTCCATGTCGTGGGGCTGGAGTGGAAACCTCGGCTTCAAGCTCCCCCCGAGTTGGTCGTATGATCAGATCGCCGGCCTGACACTCACCAACTCGGCGACGAGCTTGGAGATTGACAAGAACGTGCAGTCTTCGCGGGCAGTTCCCGCAGGTAGTGCAGATGTACTCCCCACCCCGCTTGTCGTGAAGCCGCCGCTGACCGACTTGCAGTTCGATGAAGACAATTTCTGGTACCTAGTCGAACTCGATGTGCGCGCCGAGCATGCGACGGGACGAGCGGACGGGATTTCTGCAGATTTCGTTCTGCAGTTCCTCCAACACCTCCAATGGCAGTACACGGAAGGCCCGTGGCTCGCGTACACGCCTAACCTGGAGGACTTGATGCCTCCACTAAGCGCTCAACCTTTGCGAGACCAGCGAGCGTCGTTCACTGCGGTCGCTCCCCAGCCCGCTTCGTGGGTTCAACCGAGGCTGAGCCACTGGGCAGCCACCCTGAGGGGATATCGGAACTGGGATCTTGTGGCCTACTCGAAGGGAACCTGCATCCTACCCGACGTCGGAGGATGGGCCGGCGATATCTTGAACGCTTGGAACGACTACTACCTCCACTACCGGAGTTCGTATAGCGGAACACTGCGGCAGTGGTTCCGCGATAATGTGGGAACCACGATCACAGGGTCCCGATTCTCCGCTGATGACCTGAGGGCCGACATCGACGCTTTCCTGTGCAGGATGATGGATCAGTCGGTCTTGTCGCGGCCGATCTCAGACTACGTTCGAGAGATCGAAACTCAATGCGGCCTAGATTCTCATTGGCGCTACGCCCAGTTCTATCAGCAACGATTCGACGGCACTCGCGCCACGGTTGAAGCGGCTGTGGTCGATATTTTCCAGAGCGGCGCGATCTGGGTCCACTTTCCGGTACGGCACTTCATAGATGACAATGCGCGGATGCCGACATCGACAGAAGCGGCGCTGATTGCCCAGGGATTCGCAGATGCACTCCTCGACCGGATCTAGTGCCCGACCCGAAAGCCGCGGCAGGGCCGCTCACCCCACTCGAACGTGGATCGTCGGATGCCTTTACGCCGCGGTCGTGACGGCGGGCGCCTTGATTGCCGCCAACTCCGGCAGCCAAGCAGCCGCAGAGGCGGGCCGTTGTCTTCTCGCGGAGCGGAACGGACTGTGGGGAATCTACGTGACAGCGACCCTGGGAGCGGTGCCCCTGGTCGCGGAGATCTTGTGGGTACGCAGATTCCTCACCCCCACGGCGAGGTGGACAGCTGCGGCGCTGGCCGGGGTGATCTGGATGGGTCACTTCACCCTCCTTGCGCTCTTTGGGTTCCTACTAATTCGGCCGGGGGGGAGCACCGCGTCGAACTTCGCGAACCTAGCGACAATTCCGTTCAGCCTTGCGCCCACCCTCGCCGTCGCATTGACCGCAACGCTGCTGGCGCCCGCCTGGAAAACCCCCACCGTCCGCAGGATTGCCGCGCTCATCACCATCATCGCGTGCACGGCGGCGTCCGCAGTCTGCTGGGTGATTCTGATGACGCGGTGCTGAGACGCGGGTTGTGTGGGTTCGATTGCACGACCATTGACTTCGCGGCGACGCAAGTCATCATTCCCACCGGCATGCGGTTGAACTGATGGGCGTCTGTACTTGGCGTCGCGCGCGGCGCCGCCCGTCGCAATCCGGGAATCCGACTAGGGTGACGCCGTTCCTCGGCCGGTCAGCGCGAACGCGGATTGCCGTCTGCGCACCACCGAAGCTGTCCACGCCGAAGCTGGTGACGGCTCCGCGAGGTCCAACACCACCTCCATGTGGGCGTCGTCCTGCGCTCGCAGAGACTCGATGACCGACGAGCTCCGCTCATCCAACAGGGCGGCAGTTCGCCAAGGGCCCGTGGGTCCCGCGACGTCGACGATCATCCAGCCGCCTGAAGGGAGGCGCGCGGTTCTCGCGAACCGAAGGTTGTGTCCGGCGGAGTTGAGTTGATGCACCAGAAGCGTTGCCGAAACATGCTGCTCGGTCGCGAGTGAGAAGAGAGCGCCGGCATCGGGGACCTGAGTCATGCGGGCACGCGCACGCGGGAGGAGAAGCTCGAACGCGATCAAGTCGCAGAGCCTCTCAATTCCGATCCGCTCGCCGGCGCGGTGAATGATGTCGCCTTGGGCATCGAGGAGTTGATTCGATTGGTGCCGGAGCGCTTGAGCCACGCCCGAACTGACATCGAGGGTGTCGGGATCAAGAAGAGGGTTAAGCAGCAGATGTGCACACTCATGCGCGAGCGTCATCCGTCTGCGACCTTCGGTCTTGGAGATGGCAAGCCGAATCACGGGGCCACGTTCGGTCCAGTCCGTGTAGCCATGCATCCGCGTCGCGCTGTAGACGACGTCCCGCACGCCCAGACGTTTAGTGAGATCGTTCAAGCTGATGAACGGGAGACGGTGGCGACTAGGCGCGAGGCGGTCGCAGACCGTTTGCAGGGCGTTCGTGAGTGCCCAAGAATCTGGTGATGCTGGGGTACGGGCCAAGGCTCATAGCCTCCTGTCGAGCTCCGCCCAGTCCTCGATCTTCATCGTCGATGTTCAGGACCGCGCGAATCTCACTACGCACCGAAGAGGGAGCTTGAGCCCAGTTAACTGGATCAATCCAGAAGATTGCCTGCTCGTATGAAAGGCCGGACCGCTCGAAGAGTGACTGATCGGCCGCCAGAACGAGATCTCCCTCTCGACCGAGCGGCTCGTCATCCCAAAGCATGAGCTTCTCGTGCCGAGCAGCGATTTGATCACCGCAACTATCGAGGAACTCGTTGAAGAGGCCGACGGCTTCCTCACCGTCGCTGAAACGCCGAGCGCGCTGATCGAAGATAGGGCCAGAGTACCGGTCGGGGTTGAGAGGGTCTTCTTCCGCTGCGCTCCGAAGAACGAGGCAGGGAATCATGAAGATGGAGGCAGCCTCCAGCGTACGTCCCGTTCCGGTGCGGCCGCCGGTGGTCAAGACGACGCTCCCTGCACTTCGCAGGATTCCCGACCGAACCAGGTGTTCGTCACTGCTCTTCTCCTGGTGGGGGAAGGCGTAGTCGCTCGTGACCTCCGTCATGTATCCGCGCTGCTCCGCAACCGATGCGAGGCGGAGCATGAGCTTGCGGTTCATCGCATAGGTCTCGTCGTCGACGGCCTGATAGGGCGAGTTGAACTGGATTACAGGGGTGCCCGGATGAAAGCGAATGACGTCTCTCCGGGAATCTCTGGGGTGCAGCCGCTCACCAAGGTGCGCAGTTATTGCTTTGAACTGCTCCTCTGGGTCGAGATCCTGCGCGTTGATGATCGACAAGAGCGTGTCCGCAAAAGGTGAGCGGATCTCCTGCGCCAGTGTTGAGTGAGGTTGCCCCCGAATCCCGGACAGGTGGTTGGTTGGTCAGGCTGCCAGCGCGAGCTGGCGGCGTTCGTACTCTAGCGGGCTGAGGTAGCCGATGCCGGAGTGGCGTCGGCGGGCGTTGTACCAGCCGTCGATCCAGGCGTATGCGCCGCGGCGAGCAGCGTCGATCGTGGCGAACACGTGCCGGTGGTAGTACTCGTTCTTGAAGATCGACCAGAACGACTCGGCGGCAGCGTTGTCCCAGCACACGCCGGTGCGGCCCATCGACCGGAGCACCCCAAGCTCCCTCGCGGCGTCCGCGAGCTGGCCGCTGGTGTACTGGGTGCCCCTGTCCGCGTGGAAGATCACCTTCCGCGGCAGCGCACCGCGGAGCGCGACTGCTTGCCGCAGTGCCGCCTCCACGAGGTCGGTGTGCATGTTGTCGGCGACGCAGCGTCCGAGGACCCGGCGGGTGTGCCCGTCGCGGACGACGCACAGGTATGCCCATCCCTCACCGGTGCGCAGATAGGTGATGTCCGAGAACCAAGCCAGGTCCCTCTCACCCTGGTCGAACTGCCGCTCAACGAGGTCGGGGACGGGGAACGGGTCATCCCCGTGGACGGTGGTCGGCGGGTGCCAGGTGCGGGGGCTGATACCCGCGATCCTCTTGTCCCGCATCAGGCTGGCGACCTTCTTCCGCGATACGGCGACACCGGCGTCCTGCAAGTCGGCGTGGATCCGCGGCGCCCCGTAGGTGCCATCCGATGCGGCGTGGAACGCCGCGATCTGGACGGTGAGGTCCGCGTCCCGCTGCTGCCGCGCAGAGGGGCCCGCGGACTGCCGGGCACGCCACTCGTAGAACCGCCGCCGGTCCACCCCCAGCAGACGGCACATCCGGGTGACCGTCATCGTCGTGCTGCCGGCCTTCTCCGCCTCGATCACCGCGAACCGCTCCTCGGGTTCTGCTTCGACGCGAAGAAGGCCGCCGCTTTTCCCAGGAACTCGTTGTCCATCCGCAGTTCCTGCACCTCACGACGCAGCCGTTCCAGCTCGGCCCGCTCGTCCAGATCCAGCGGCGCCGCCTCGCCGTCACCGGTCCGGGCACGCTCGGTATGCACCCACCGGCCCAGCAGCGCCTCGCCGACCCCGATCTCGCGGGCGACCGCCGCGATCGTGCGATCCGTGTCGATCACCAGCCGGGCCGCCTCACGGCGATACTCCGGCGTATACGACTTCCTCTTCTTGCTCGTGCCCATCACGGACATCCTCCCTGACAGGCCCGCGAACACGCGGATCCCGCCTGGTCAGTGTCCGGGATTCGGGGGCAACCTCACCCGGTACAGCAGGCCTACATCGCGGTCTTCCAGCGCCCGGACGATGTCGGCCTCACCGGCGCTTTCAGCGGCATCTCGGAGCCCGAGCTTGCCGACCTGCTTGCGGCCGCGGCGGGCACACCGAATGTCACATTCCCTCTCCTCAACGGCTCCGGACAGGCGCTCGGCCTCGCGGAGCGGCCGTCTACGAACGAGGCGGCCGCTGCATCCCAGCTGCTGTCGCCGGTGGTCTCCAGGCTGCCGGGCGTGACCGTGAACGAAATCTCGCTCACCGCGTTCGATCTCGAAGGGGCTCTGCGCGCTGTCCAGGATCAGCGTGTCCGGCTGCTCGACCAACAGCTTTCCTCTCAGGTCACAGATGTGCAGAAACGCAACGCCCGCGTGGTCACGCTCAACGCGGCCATCACGGCCCGAATGCATACGTCGCCGGGCCGACTGATGAGTCGCTGGCCACAGCGATCGCGGCCGCACACCCGGCCGTGGAGTCGCACATTCTCCTTTCGGCGACGTCGGACTCGACCGAGGCGAGAACGGCCGCCGCCTCGCTCGTCGCATCGTTGCGCATCGAACTCGACTCCGTCACGAACACTCAGCAGATGGATATGTTGCGACTGGCCGGCTTGACCGACAAGCGCAGTGAAGCGTTCGACCTGATGTCCTCATTCCTGACGAAGATGCAGGGTTCGCAGTCGTCGATCATCGGCAACATGCGATCGACCCCGGTATCGCTCGGCACTGTCCAGTGGGACAGCGCCGCCATCACCGGCAGCTTCAACCTCACCGGCGTCACGGACGGGGAGCACCACCTCATCCTCAGCTTCGACGACATCGGCCTCACCGTCGTTGCCGCGGTGACCGTGCAGCGCAATGAACTCGCCGCGACCGGAGGCGAGTTGAGCCCGGCGCTCTGGGTCGGCGCAGCACTGCTCGTGCTCGGAGCGGGCGCACTGATCGGCTCATCGCTCCGGACGCGGCGCCGTACGCGCGTCTGATGCGGTGACACGGGCGGAGGCCGCCGGCGCCATCGGCGCGGGCGGTCTCGGGCGAGCTCGAGCTGGCGATGCTCCCCATCGTCCGCGAGACTTGTCGCGGTCTCCTCACCGGACCGGGCATCAGTCCCGACGACGAGAATGACAACGTCGCCCCGCCCCGCTCAACCCCAACGAACCGATCGCTGACGCATACTTTGACAACAACCGGTCAGGCGGTCGTCGCGTTCGTCATCATCAAGCAGAGCTACCTCGACGCGCACTCCCCCGAGGGCCTCGCCGACACCCTGCGCCGCTGGGTCGGCGAGCAGATCGGCCCGATCGCCCGCCCGCGCGATGTCTACATCGTGGGCGAGCTGCCGAAGACGCGCTCCGGCAAGATCATGCGGCGTCTCCTGCGCGACGTCGCCGAAGGCCGGGAGGTCGGCGACACGACGACCCTCGCCGACACGGCCGTCATGAGCGTGATCAGCGCCCAGATCAAGTGACCCACTCGCGCCGAGGTCGCCGGTTGCGCGCCGAGGTCGCCGGCGACCTCGCGGACGAACCGGCGATCTCGCGGACGAACCGGCGACCTCGCGGACGAACCGGCGACCTCGCGAGACGGGCCGCGTCAGGCGACGCTGAAGATGACCTCGACCTCGACGGGCGAGTCCAGCGGCAGGACGGGGACGCCGACGGCGGATCGGGCGTGACGCCCGGCGTCACCGAAGATCTCGCCGAGCACCTCGCTCGCGCCGTTGATCACGCCGGGCTGCCCGGTGAACTCGGGCACCGAGGCGACGAACCCGGTGAGCTTGACCACGCCGGTCAGACGCTCGAGGTCGCCGACCGCGGCCGCGGCCGCGGCGAGCGCGTTCAGCGCGCTCTGGCGGGCGTAGTCCTTGGCGTCGGATGCCGGGACCAGCCCGTGCCCCTCGCCGACCTTGCCGGTCGCCGGCAGGGCGCCGGAGACCATCGGCAGCTGGCCGGAGGTGTAGACGAGGTCGCCGCGCACGACGGCGGGGACGTAGGCCGCCACCGGCGGGACGACGGGGGGCAGCTCGATGCCGAGCTCGGCCAGACGCGCGGCGATCGCCATGCTCACGCCTCCTCGAACTGCTTGGCGGCTTGCGCCGCGGCATCCAGCCCCGCGTTCTGCGCGCCCGCGGCGGTGACGGGCCGCTTGAAGTAGGCCACCAGTCCGCCTTCGGGACCGGGGACGACCTGCACCAGCTCCCAGCCCTGCTTGCCCCAGTTGTTGAGGATCGCGGCGGTGTTGTGGATCAGCAGAGGGGTGGTGAGGTACTCCCACGTGGTCATACGGGACTCCGAATCGGGTGGTGCGGGTCGAGCGGAACAGCGAGGCGCACCCTGGCCCACCAAGGGTTCCCCCAGGGTTTTCCCCTAGCATCAAGCCTATGCCTCAACTCAAACGGACGGCCACCGGCGTGCTCGGCGGCCTTGCGGGCCTGGTCGGTCTGAGCGCCGTCGCCGGCATCCTGGTGACCGCGACCGTGACCCCCGCGATCGCCGTGTCCGGCTACGCCGCGACCAGCGCTCTGGACACGTTCGAGAACATGCCGAGCTTCCTGCAGGTCGACCCGCTCATGCTGCCGACGGAGATCTACCGCAAGGACAGCGCCGGCAACGACACCCTCATGGCGCAGTTCTACGACCAGAACCGCATCCCCGTCACCTTCGACCAGGTGAACCCGGTGATGTACGACGCGATCATCTCCAGTGAGGACAAGAACTTCTACACGCACGGCGGCGTCGACCTGCTCGGCACGCTCAGCGCCCTCGCCGGCAACGCGTCCAACGGCTCGAACCGCGGTGGTTCCTCCATCACCCAGCAGTACGTCAAGAACGTGCTGCAGCAGAACTGCGAGTCGGAGGCGACGACCGAGGAGCAGGTGCAGGCGTGCTACGCCTCGACGACGGTGAACACCGGCGCGGAGGGCTACCAGCGCAAGCTGCAGGAGATGCGGTACGCCATCCAGCTGGAGAAGAAGTCGTCGAAGGACGACATCCTGCTCGGCTACCTCAACATCACGAACTTCGGCGGCACGGTCTACGGCATCGGCGCGGCGGCGGAGCACTACTTCAACACCACCGCGGCCAACCTCACCATCGCCCAGGCGGCCACGATCGCCGGCATGGTGCAGGCCCCGAACACGTACCGCTTCGATCTCGGGGATGCCGGGACCACGACCGACAAGGCCGGGAACCCGGTCAACACGACGGCCGACGGGTTCTCGCTCACCCTGGCCCGGCGCAACTACGTGCTGCAGCGGATGTTCGACGACGGCAAGATCTCGCAGGAGGAGTACGACGCCGCCAAGGCGGAGCCGATCACCCCGAACATCGTCAACCGCGACCAGGGCTGCAAGACCGCCACCGGCGCGGAGTTCTTCTGCGAGTACGTCGTCTCCATCATCAAGTCCGATCCCGCGTTCGGCGAGACGAACGAGGAGCGCGCGGCGAACCTGCGCCGCGGCGGCATGAAGATCTACACGACGCTCGATCCCGACCTGCAGCAGACGGGCCTGGAGGCCATCTCCGTCGTCCCCGCCACTGTGTCGTACATGGACCTCGGCTCGTCCGGCGTCCAGGTGGAGGTCGGCACCGGCCGCATCCTGTCGATGGTGCAGAACCGCCCCTACAGCCCCACCGGCGACGTCCCCGGCACGACCCCGGTCAACTACAACGTGCGCGAGAAGAACGGTGGCAGCATCGGCCACTCGGCCGGATCGACCTACAAGGTGTTCAGCCTCATCAACTGGCTGCAGCAGGGCAAGTCCGTCAATCAGGCGATCAACGGCCGGATCGGACCCAAGAAGGTGCAGACCTGCGACGGGGCGACACAGACCGTCCAGACCGACAACACCGGTCAGCCCGGCCACATCGGCAACTTCGAGAACAACAGCGGCTACACCGGGACGATCTACAACTTCACCCGTGACTCGCTGAACTCCGGCTTCCTGTCGATGGCCGAGCAGATCAGCGTCTGCTCGACCAACGAGGTCGCCGGCCAGCTGGGGGTCACCTGGGGTGACGGAACTCCGCTGACCGAGGTGCCTTCGTGGTCGACCGACCCCGCCAACGCGCCGTACAACGTGCTCGGCTCGTCGGCCGTGGCGCCGCTCGACATGGCCGAGGCGTACGCCGCGATCGCGGCCAACGGCATCCTGTGCCAGCCGAAGTCCATCGACAAGGCGGTGGCCGCCGACGGCACGGACATCACGCCGCAGACCACGTGTGAGCGCAAGCTCAGCGAGGCGGTGGCCTCGACCGCCGCCTACACCCTCGTGGGTGTCATGAGCGGCACCGGTGTCGGCGCGCGGATCGGCGACGGTACCCCCGTCTTCGGCAAGACCGGTATCCACCAGTACGAGCAGACCTGGATGGACGGGTCGTCCACGAAGGTCGCGACCGTCGTCTGGGTCGGCAACGCGACGGGTGCCGTCAAGCTCGACAAGCACCGCGAGAGCGGCTATCAGCTCTCCCGCATCCGCAACTCGATCTGGCCCAAGATGCAGGGCGCCGCGAACGCCAAATACGGCGGCGACGCCTTCCCGAAGCCCGACGCGGCACTGACCAAGCAGGTTCTCACCGACCTCCCCTCGGTCATCGGCATGACGATCGACCGGGCGACGCGGACGCTCGAAACCGCCGGATTCTCGGTCATCGTCGGCGACGCCGTGGACGGCGTCGAGTCCGCCGGCACCGTCATCCAGCAGGATCCGGGCGCCGGACGCACCGCCGCCGGCGCGACCGTCACGATCCGGCCGAGCAACGGGCAGGGCGTCGCGGTCCCGGCCGTCAGCGGCAAGCCGGCCGACGCCGTGCAGGCGCTGCGCAGCGCCGGGTTCGGTCTCGTCGAGAGCTCCTGCACGCAGAAGGACGACGCCTCTGACGACGGCACAGTCACGGGCACCGACCCGGCCGCCGGCACCATCGTCAACCGCGGCACGCAGATCACGGTCCAGTACCAGGCCAAGAACTGCGGCGGGCCCCGGTGACCTCAGGCAGAACGGCCCTGGCCGCCCTTTCGGCGGTCGGGGCTGTCGCCGTGGGCGCGACGGTGTGGGGCACCTGCATCGAGCGCTTCCTGTTCACGGTGCGCCGGCACGAGGTCGCGGTGCTGCCTCCCGGCTCGCCGTCGCTGACAGTCCTGCACCTCTCCGACGCGCACATGGCGCCCTGGCAGCACCGCAAGCAGGACTGGATCGCCCGGCTCGCCGAGACGGCGCAGCCCGACCTCGTCGTGAACACCGGCGACAACCTCGGGCACGAGGAGGGACTCGCCGGCATCCGCGCCGCCTTCGCCCCGCTTCGCGGCGTCCCCGGCCTCTTCGTGCACGGTTCCAACGACGTCGTGGCCCCCTCGGCGCGCAACCCGCTGCGCTACTTCCAGGGGCCTTCCCAACGCGCGCACCGTGCGACGCTGCTGGACACCGCCGCGATGGACGCGTACTTCACCGACGAGCTCGGCTGGACCGACCTCGACAACACCGCGGGCGCGCTCGAGGTCGCCGGCATCCGCCTCGAGGCTTTCGGTGTCGACGACGCGCACCGCGACTGGGACGACCTGGCGGCCCTGCCCGACGCCATCGCCGCCACCCGGCGCCCTCGCCTGTTCCGCCGGACTCCCCCGACCGCGCTGCGGCTCGGCGTGACGCACGCGCCCTACCGGCGCGTGCTCGACCGCTTCATCGAACTGGGCGCCGGCATGATCTTCGCCGGGCACACCCACGGCGGCCAGGTGCGCATCCCCTTCTCGCCGTCGGCGCTCGTCGCGAACTGCGACATCCCGCTCGACCAGGCCCGCGGGCTCAGCACGTGGCACGCGGCCGGCCGGAGCGTTCCGCTGAACGTCTCCGCCGGGCTCGGGCACTCGATCTACGCTCCGGTGCGCTTCGGATGCCGTCCCGAAGCCTCCGTGATCACCCTTCGCGCCGCCGATTCGTTGCGAGCGCCCGTCACGGGGTAGACTCGGAGGGTTGCCACGGGGTGTGGCGCAGCTTGGTAGCGCGCTTCGTTCGGGACGAAGAGGCCGCAGGTTCAAATCCTGTCACCCCGACAGCAGAAGGGCTCCGCCGGAGAGAATCCGCCGGGGCCCTTCGTCGCAGAACCCCCGGAATGGAGCCGCCCCGATGCCCGCGCCCCGCCTCGTCGCGTTCGATCTCGATGACACGCTCGCGCCGTCCAAGAGCGCGATCGATCCGCGCATCGGCGACCTGCTGATCGCGCTCGCGGAGCGGGTCGAGGTCGCGATCATCTCCGGCGGGCAGCTGCAGCAGTTCCAGACGCAGGTCGTGGAGCGCCTCCCGCAGGCGGATGACGCGATCCGCGCCCGCTTCCACCTCATGCCCACCTGCGGCACGCAGTACTACCGCCTGCGGCACGAGGGTGTCGAGACGGTCTACGCCCACGCGCTCACCGACGACGAGAAGACCCGCGCCCTGACCGCGGTCGAGGAGGAAGCCCGCCGGCTGGGCCTGTGGGCGGCCGAGACCTGGGGTGACATCCTCGAAGACCGCGGCTCGCAGATCACCTTCTCCGCCCTCGGTCAGACTGCACCGCTTGCGGCGAAGGTCGCGTGGGATCCCACCGGTGAGAAGAAGAACGCCCTCCGCGACGCCGTCGCCGCCCGCATCCCCGACCTCGAGGTGCGCTCGGGCGGATCCACCTCCGTCGACATCACGCACCGCGGCATCGACAAGGCCTATGGCATGCGCCGGCTCGCCGACGTGACCGGCATCCCCCTCGACGACATGCTCTTCGTCGGCGACCGCCTCGACGAGCACGGCAACGACTACCCCGTCCTCGCCATGGGCGTCGCCTGCCAGGCCGTCGACGGCTGGGAAGACACCGCCGCCTTCCTCGACCAGCTCATCCCCACACTTCCGACCCGCTGAGTCCGCTCCGCCGCTGAGCCCGCTGCGCGGCCGCAGCGCACCGAGGGTGCGCCACGGCGCGGCGGGGCTTCGGGTTCCGGGGAGGCGTCAGGCCTTCGCGCGGGCGGGCGCGCGGCGTGCCGGAGCGGACGCAGCCGCTCCGACACCCGCGACGGGCGTCAGGCGCTGCAGCTGCGTCACGTGGCGCGGCTCCAGCTCGGCGATCGACGACACACCCAGCAGCTGCATCGTGCGCTCGATCTCGGTGCGCAGGATCTCGATCGTGCGATCGACGCCGCGGCGCCCGCCCGCCATCAGTCCGTACAGGTAGGCACGGCCGATCAGGGTGAACTTCGCCCCGAGCGCGACGGATGCCACGATGTCGGCGCCGTTCATGATGCCGGTGTCGACCATGATGGTGGCGTCCTTGCCCACTTCGCGCACTACCTTCGGCAGCAGGCGGAACGGGATCGGCGCGCGGTCGAGCTGACGCCCGCCGTGGTTGGACAGCACGATGCCGTCGACACCGAGGTCGATGAGGCGCTTGGAGTCGGCGACGTTCTGCACGCCCTTGATGACGATCTTGCCGGGCCACATCGAGCGGATGATCTCGAGGTCCTCGTAGCTGATCGTCGGGTCCATCGCCGCGTTCAGCAGCTCACCGACGGTGCCGCCGGTCGTCGTCAGCGACGCGAACTCGAGCTTGGGCGTCGTGAGGAAGTCGATCCACCACCACGGCCGAGGAATCGCGTTGACGATCGTGCCGAGCGTCAGCTGCGGCGGGATCGAGAACCCGTTGCGCTTGTCGCGCAGCCGGGCACCGGCGACGGGCGTGTCGACCGTGAACATGAGGGTGTCGAAGCCGGCGGCGGCGGCGCGCGTGACGAGACCGTACGAGATCTCCCGCTCGCGCATGACGTACAGCTGGAACCAGTTGCGCCCGTGCGGGTTCGCGGCGCGCACGTTCTCGATCGACGTCGTGCCGAGCGTCGACAGGGTGAAGGGGATGCCGGCGGCCGCGGCCGCGCCGGCGCCCGCCACCTCACCCTCGGTCTGCATGAGACGTGTGAACCCGGTGGGGGCGATGCCGAACGGCAGCGCCGAGGGGCCGCCGAGGATCTCGACGGACGTGTCGACGCGCTCGGCGGGGCGCAGGATGTCGGGGTGGAACTCGATGTCCTCGAACGCCTGCCGCGCGCGGGCGAGCGAGAGCTCGCCCTCGGCCGCACCATCGGCGTAGTCGAACGCCGCTTTGGGGGTCCGGCGCTTCGCGATGGCACGGAGGTCGCCGATCGTGAGGGCCCCCTCGAGCCGGCGCTTGGTGCCGTCGAGTTCCGGCTTCTTGAACTGCATCAGCTCGAGCAGTTCGGGGATCTTGGGCATCTGACGCTGGACCATGTCGTGTTCCTCTCGTGGCGGCGCGGCGCGCGGCCGTCGGTGGGGGCTCGGGGGCGCTGGGCTCAGGAGCCGGTGTTCGGGGCGGGCATGCCGGCATCGGCGTAGTACCCGGTGATGTGCGCGCGGACGAGGCTGCGCGCGCGCTCGGCGTCGCCCTCCTCGATCGCGTGCAGGATGTCGCCGTGCTCATGGCGCAGCCGCTGGGTTGTCGCGTCCCAGTCCGCGATGCGCTCGATGCCGGCGCGGATGTAGCTCTCGATCGTCGGGCGCAGGCCCGCCATGGTGGCGGCCACGACGATGTTGCCCGCCGCGTCGGTGAGGCGCAGATGGAACTGCGCGTCGAGGGCGAGGAACTCCTCCGAGGTGAGCGCCTCGGCATCCATCGCGGTCAGCGTCGCACGCGCGTCGGAGAGATCCGCCGCCTCGAGCCCGGCGAGGTGCGCGACCGCCCACTCCTCCAGCAGCAGCCGCGTCTCGTAGACGTCCGGGATGGGGAAGCCGTGGGCGGCCACCTGCAGGCGCAGCAGCTGCGCGAGCCCGCCGTGCGGTGTCGCGGTCACGATGGCGCCCGCCGTCGGTCCGGAGCCGGTCGCGGTGCGGATGAGGCCCATGACCTCGAGCACCCGCAGCGCTTCGCGGACGCTCGACCGGCCCACACCGAGGGTTGCGGCCAGTTCGCGCTCCGGGGGCAGCCGATCGCCGGGCCCCAGGGCGCCGGAGAGCAGATCGGCTTCGATCTTCTCGAGCACGACGCGCCAGGCGCGTGCGGGGGTGGTGTCGCTCATGCGTTCCCTTGCCGATGCGGTAATGGTCAGGCCACAGTAACGCACTGTGGCCGGACCGGCAATAAGTCCGAGTGAAACGATACAACACCCGCGGGCGCGCGGCGACACCCGGCGACGCCGCCGGACGTCCGACCGCGTCGGTCAGTGCAGCCGGCCGCCGGATTCGCGCAGATAGCACTCCGCGCACATCGACTCGTACGTGACCTTCTCGTGCGAGAGCTCGTCGATCGCGACCTGATCGCCGTCGAAGACGAACCTCCCCCCGACCAGCCGCGCGTTGAACAGCGCCTTGCGGCCGCACCGGCAGATCGTCTTCAACTCCTCGAGGCTGTGCGCGAGCTCCAGAAGGCGCGCCGACCCGGGGAACGCGCGGGTCTGGAAGTCGGTGCGGATGCCGTAAGCCAGCACCGGGATGCCGTCGTCCACGACGATCCGCAGCAGATCGTCCACCTGGCGGGGATGCAGGAACTGCGCCTCATCGATGAGCAGGCACGCCACATTCCCGCCGATGCCGGCGGCGTGCTCGGCGACGAGGGCGCGCACATCGGCATCCGGTGCGATGAGGAAATCGACCCTCCGCGCCACTCCCAACCGGCTGGAGATCTGGTCGGCGCCCTTCGTGTCGATCTCGGGCTTGGCGAGGAGCACATGCTGACCGCGCTCCTCGTAATTGAAGGCCGCCTGCAGCAGCGCCGTCGACTTGCCGGAGTTCATCGCCCCGTAGCGGAAGTACAGCTTCGCCATCTGCGGAGGATCAGACGTCGATGTCGAGCACGCGCGCCGTCTCGGCGAGCGTCGCCCGGGCGGCGTCGGGCCGCCCGTTGAGCGTCTGGCCGTAGCTCGGGATGAGGCTCTTCAGCTCCGGCTCCCACGCGTCGATGCGGTCGGGGAAGCACGTCTTCAGCAGGCCGAGCATGATGGATACCGCGGTCGACGCGCCGGGCGAGGCGCCCAAGAGACCCGCGATCGAGCCGTCCGCGGAGGTCACGACCTCGGTCCCGAACTGCAGGACGCCGCCCTTGTCGGCATCCTTCTTCATCACCTGCGCACGCTGGCCGGCCTGGATGAGCTCCCAGTCCTCGTCCTTCGCGGTCGGCATGAAGGTGCGGAGAGACTCGACCTTCTTCTTGTGGTTCTTCATCAGCTCGCCGACGAGGTACGTGATGAGGCTGGGGTTGTCGATGGCGACCTTGAGCATCGGCCAGAGGTTGCCGGGGCGCACCTGCGCGACGATGTCGGTGATGCGGCCGTTCTTCAGGAACTTCGGGCTGAACGTCGCGAACGGCCCGAACAGCAGCGACGCCTCACCGTCGACGACGCGGGTGTCCAGGTGCGGCACCGACATGGGCGGCGCGCCGACCGACGCCTGCGAGTACACCTTCGCCTTGTGCTGCGCGACGATCCCCGGGTTGGTCGTCTTCAGAAACTGCCCGCCGATCGGGAAGACGCCGTAGCCGGAGATCTCCGGAATGCCGGAGGACTGCAGCAGCTTGATCGCCCAGCCGCCGGCCCCCACGAACACGAACCGCGCGTCGATCGAGCCGGGCGTCTTGCCGAGGGCGTTGCGGTAGGAGACCCGCCAGGTGCCGTCCGCGTTCTTGCGAAGCTTTCGCACCTCGCGGTTGGTGACCACCTCGACGCCCTCACCGGCGAGGTGGTCGAACAGCTGACGCGTGATCGCGCCGAAGTCGACGTCGGTGCCGCCGGGAACCCGCGTCGCGGCGAACGGCTCGCCCTTCTTGCGCTTCTGCATGAGCAGGGGCGCCCACTGGTTGATGACGCGGGAGTCCTCGGAGTACTCGATCCCGGCGAACAGGGGCTGCTTCTTGAGCTCCTCGTAGCGCTTACGGAGGAACGCGACATCCTTCTCGCCGCGGACGAAGGTCATGTGGGGGGTGGCGTTGATGAAGGTCTTGGGTGCGTCGAGGAGGCCCTGCTCGACGAGGCTCGACCACAGCTGCCGGCTCTGCTGGAACTGCTCGTTGATCGCGACCGCCTTGGTGGGATCGACCGACCCGTCCTTGCCCTCGGGCGTGTAGTTCAGCTCGCACAGGGCGGCGTGACCGGTGCCGGCGTTGTTCCAGGCGTTGGAGGACTCCTGCGCGACCTCGCTCAGCCGCTCGAGCACCACGATCTTCCACTCCGGCTGCAGGCGGTGCAGCAGGGTTCCCAGGGTGGCACTCATGATGCCACCGCCGATCAGGACGACGTCGACGGGTTCACTCACAATGTTCCAGTCTAGGCGCCGTTTTCTCCGGCATCCGCGACTCGCGGCATCCTGCCCCGGCAACTCTCGCGGTTCTTTCGCCCCGCTCAATTCGGCGAGACACGCGCTCTGCACCGAGACGCGCGCTGCGCACCCGTGTCTCGGTGCACGAACGGTGTCTCGCTGGCGGCGGGCGGGCGGATGCCGCGGGGGCGCGGCGAGGCGCGGCGGATGCCGCGGGGCGGGGCGGATGCCGCGGGTCAGGCGGCGGTCGCGCCCAGGCGTGCGGCGACGAGCTCGGCGATCTGCACGGCGTTCAGGGCTGCACCCTTGCGGAGGTTGTCGTTGCTGATGAACAGCACGAGGCCCTTGCCCTCGGGGGCGGACTGGTCGGCGCGGATGCGGCCGACGTAGCTCGGGTCGTTGCCGGCGGCCTGCAGCGGCGTCGGGACCTCTTCGAGAGCGACGCCGGGGGCGGACGCGAGGATCTCGCGGGCCCGATCGGGGGTGATGTCGTCGCGGAACTCGGCGTGGATCGACAGCGAGTGGCCGGTGAACACGGGGACGCGCACGCATGTGCCGGCGACGCGGAGGTCCGGCAGCTCGAGGATCTTGCGGCTCTCGTTGCGGAGCTTCTTCTCCTCGTCGGTCTCGTTGTCGCCGTCGTCGACGAGGTTGCCGGCGAGCGGGATGACATCGAACGCGATCGGCGCGACGTACTTCTCCGGCTGCGGGAAGTCCACGGCGGAGCCGTCGTGCACGAGGTCAAGCGTGTGGCCCTGGGCGAGCACGCCCTCGACCTGACCGAGCAGCTCCTGCGCGCCGGCGAGGCCCGAGCCCGAGACCGCCTGGTAGGTGCTCACGATGAGACGCTCCAGCCCGGCGGCCGCGTCGAGCGGCTTCAGCACGGGCATCGCGGCCATCGTCGTGCAGTTCGGGTTCGCGATGATGCCCTTGGGCGGGTTCACGGCAGCGTGCGGGTTGACCTCGCTGACCACGAGCGGGACCTCTGGGTCCATGCGCCAGGCGCTGGAGTTGTCGATGACGACGGCGCCGGCCTCGGCGAAGCGGGGCGCGTGGGCGCGGGAGCCGGTGGCGCCCGCGCTGAACAGCGCGACGTCGATGCCCGCCGGGTCGGCGGTGGCGACGTCCTCGATGATGATGGTCTCGCCGCCGAAGTCGACGGCGGTGCCCGCCGAGCGCGCCGTGGCGAACAGCCGCAGCTCGCGGATCGGGAAGGACCGCTCGGCGAGGATCTCGAGCATGACCGTGCCCACCTGGCCGGTGGCGCCGACGACGGCGACGGAGAGTCCTGAGTCAGAGATGCGGGTCATGAGGGGTCCTTGCCGGTGGGAGGGGTTGAGTGATTCTATCGGGCACATCGGGCGGACCGGCCGCGCCCGGGGCGGCCGAGCGTCACATGCCGGCGGAATCCTGCCACTGCGGCAGCGCGTGCTGCCTCACGCACACAGGAGAAATCACCGACACAGGACGTGTGATCGTCACCACGTCCTGTGTGCGCAAGATTTCCTGTCTCGGCGAGGCGGCAGGTCGGCGAGGTGGCCGCGCGGGTGGCGCAGGGCAGGCGGATGCCGGGGTCAGCGGCGGGGGCCAGGCAGGCAGGGCAGGCGGATGCCGGGGTCAGCGGCCGGTGCCGGCGTAGACGACGGCCTCGGTGTCGCCGTCGAGGCCGTAGGCGGTGTGCACGACGCGCGCCGCCTCGGCGAGCTCGTCGCCGCGGACGACCACCGAGATGCGGATCTCGGAGGTCGAGATCATCTCGATGTTCACGCCCGCCGTCGACAGCGCCTCGAACAGGGTCGCCGAGACGCCGGAGTGCGTGCGCATGCCGGCACCGACGACCGACAGCTTGCCGATCTGGTCGTCGTGCACGAGGCTCTCGAAGCCGACCCGCGTCTGCTCGCCGGCCAGGGCACGCAGGGCGGTCGCGGCATCCGACTTCGGCAGGGTGAACGAGATGTCGGTGCGCCCGGTGGCGGCCGCCGACACGTTCTGCACGATCATGTCGACGTTGGCGCCGCTCTTGGCGATGACGGTGAAGATCTCGGCGGCCTTGCCCGGCACATCGGGGACGCCGATGACGGTGATCTTGGCCTGGCTGAGGTCGGTGGCGACACCGGCGACGATGGGCTCTTCCATGGGGGACTCCTCTGAGCGGGGCTGGGCGATGCCGGCCGGGACCGACATGCCGGGGGCGAGGACGAAGGTGCCCTGGCCCGAGCTGAACGTCGAGCGGGCGTTGATCATGACGCCGTGGCGGCGGGCGTACTCGACGGCGCGGATGTAGAGCACCTTGGCGCCGTTGGCGGCGAGCTCGAGCATCTCCTCGGCGGAGACGACGTCGAGCTTGCGGGCCTTCGGGACGACGCGGGGGTCGGCGGTGAAGATGCCGTCGACGTCGCTGTAGATCTCGCACACGTCGGCATCGAGCGCCGCGGCGAGCGCGACCGCCGTCGTGTCGGAGCCGCCGCGACCGAGCGTCGTGATGTCGCGGGTGTCGCGGTTGAAGCCCTGGAACCCGGCGACGATGACGATCGCGCCTTCGTCGAGCGCCTCCCGCAGCCGCACCGGCGTGACGTCGACGATGCGCGCGGCGCCGTGGGTGGCGTCGGTGATCATGCCGGCCTGGCTGCCGGTGAACGAGCGCGCCTCGAAGCCCATCGAGTGGATGGCCATCGCGAGCAGCGCCATGGAGATCCGCTCCCCCGAGCTCAGCAGCATGTCGAGCTCGCGCGGCGCCGAGATCGGCGCGACCTGGTGCGCGAGGTCGAGCAGCTCGTCGGTGGTGTCGCCCATCGCGCTCACCGCGACGACGACGTCGTGCCCGGCACGACGGGTGTCGACGATGCGCTTGGCGACGCGTTTGATGCTCTCGGCGTCGGCGACGGAGGACCCGCCGTACTTCTGGACGATCAGCGCCACGTGTGGAACTCCCGGGGACGTGCGGCGCCGCAGCCGCGCGAGGCGGAGCGGGATGCCGGTGGAACACGCAGGGCGCACGGATGCCGCGCCCACCGCACCATTGTAGGGATGCCGACATGCCGGCCCCGCCATGTGACGCGGCCCCGCCCTGTGACCCGGCCCCGCCCTGTGACCCGGCCCCGCCCTGTGACGGGGCCCGCTAGCCTCCGACCATGACGCCGACAGATCTGGCACGCGCGGCCGCGATCGAGCAGTGGCACGACGTCAACGTCGCCATGGTGGGCGCCACGGCCGCCCTCGCCGGCCTCGTGATCGTGGCGGCGAGCGTCAACATCGCCGACATCGTCACGGCGACGTCGCTGACGTCCCGGCTGGCCGCCGCGATCGGCGGCCTGGTGCTCGCGATCTCGGCATCCGCCATCGGTCTCATCCCCGGCATCGGCGCGACCTCGTACGGCGTCGCGGTTCTCGTGATCGCCCTGCTGTTCACGGCGTTCCCGGTGCAGGCGGCGCTGCGCATCCGGGAGAGCCGCGACCCGGTGAACCGGTTGCGTCCGCTGAAGGCCGCGCTCGGCTTCGCGGCGCCGGTGGCCTATCTCGTCGGTGCGCTGCTGCTCATCTCCGGCGCGCCGGCGGGACTCGTGGTGTTCGCGGCGGGCTCGATCCTGGCGATCATGGCGGCGCTGCTGATCTCGTGGGTCGTCCTCGTGGAGGTGCTGCGCTGACGGCGTTCAGGCCGCCGCGATCGGCGGAAGTTCGCCGTCCGCCGGCCGCCGCGGCCTGAGCCGGCCGCCGGTGGCCGCGAGCCAGCATCCGACGATCACCAGCGGGAAGCCGACGAGCAGCCCCGTCGACAGCGCCTCGCCGAGCAGGACGACGCCGAGGACGATCGCGACGATCGGGTTGACGTAGGTGAACAGCGGCGCCCGGACGGGTCCGACCTCGCCGATCAAGGCGAAGAAACCGAGGAACGCGAGCGCCGTGCACAGGATGCCGAGGGCGATCAGCGACAGTCCGCTGCGCAGGGTGGGCATCTCGTGCTGGGTGAGCAGCGCGAACGGCAGGTAGGCGATGCCGACCGCCAGCAGCGCGAGGGTGATGGTGCCGAGCGACGGCACATGCGCGAGCTTGGTTGCGATGATGAACGGTGCGATGGCGTAGAGGAGCGCGACCAGCAGCACCTGGCCGATGGCGCCGAGTGCCTGCGCGGGTTCCGCGACGGCGAGGCCCGGACCGGCGACGATGACGACGACGCCGGCGAACCCCACGAGCAGCCCCACGGCCCGCGCGGGCGAGAGCACCGACCGGTCGCCCCGGGCGAGCGCGATGCCGGCGGCGAACAGCGGCACGGTGGCCACGAGCAGTCCCGTGAGCCCGGAGGGGAGCGTCTGCTCGGCGTGGCCGAGGAGGAGAAAGGGCCCGGCCATCTCGACGGCGCCGAACGCGAGGACCCAGGGCCACACCCGCAACGCCGGCCGCAGTGCGCCCCGATGCAGGGCGATCGGCAACAGCACGGCCGCCCCGAGCAGCGTGCGGCCGGCTACGATCGCGGCGGGCGAGATGGAGTCGACGGCCTCTTTGATGAACAGGTACGGGATGCCCCACAGCACGGCCATGAGCGCGTAGAGACCCCATGCGCGGCCGGAAACGGCGGGTGACATCACACGCTGCGCCGGCCCTCGAAGGCCCGGCCGAGGGTCACCTCGTCGGCGTACTCCAGGTCACCGCCGACCGGAAGGCCCGAAGCCAGGCGAGTGACGCGGATCTCCATGGTGTGCAGCAGCCGGCTGAGGTAGGTCGCGGTCGCCTCGCCCTCGAGATTCGGGTTGGTGGCGAGGATGACCTCCTGCACCGTGCCGTCGGCGAGTCGCTGCATCAGCTGCGTGATGCGCAGGTCGTCGGGTCCGATGCCTGCGATCGGGCTGATCGCGCCGCCGAGCACGTGATAGAGCCCGCGGAACTCGCGGGTGCGCTCGATCGCGGAGACGTCCTTGGCGTCTTCGACGACGCAGATGAGCGTGCCGTCGCGACGCGGATCGCGGCAGATCGCGCAGCGCTCCTGCTCGCTGACGTTGCCACAGATCTCGCAGAACCGCACCCGCTCCCGCAGTTCACCCAGCAGGTGCGACAGGCGGGAGACGTCGAACGTGGGCGTCTGCAGGATGTGGAACGCGATCCGCTGCGCCGACTTCGGCCCGATGCCGGGGAGGCGGCCGAACTCGTCGATGAGGTCTTGGACGATGCCGTCGTACATGGGTTCTGCTCGCCTCACCGCTCCTGGAACCGCGTCGGCGGGCTGTAGGGCTCTTCACGCACGAACGTCGCACCCAGCATCTGACGCACGACGGCCTCGCCGACCCGCTCAATGCCGCGCGACGGCCGCGCACCGTTCGTCGCCCGGCCGGGGGCGTTCTGAGCGCCGCGGGGCTCGACCGCGACCGGCGCGCGCGGCGGCACCGGCGCCTCGGCGTCGACCGGCGGCGGCAGCTCGTCGTCGTCGGCATCGACCACCGCCTCGTCGCGAATCACGTCGCCGTCGCGTTCCAGCGTCAGCACGGGCGTGGCGGATGCCGCCTCTTCGGGCTCGTCGTCCACGGCGAGCCCGGCGGGGACCGGCGCGGCCGCGGGCGGGGCCATCGTGCTGGCGCGGGGGGCGTCGGCCGCACCCGCCTGCGACGCCGCCGGTGGGCCGCCGGGATCGGGCGAGGAAGGGATGCGGGCGACCGCCCACTCCGTCACAGGAGCGGCGGCCGACTCGCGCACCGCGGGCCGCGCGGCGGGCGGCGTCGGTGCGGTCGGCGCGGCGGCGCGACCGGTGGGCGCGGGCGGAGCAGACGGGCCGGCACCGGCATCCGGCCCACCGGAGTCGCGGCCGGTCGAGGGGGCGTCCGGCGGGATGGCGCCGTCGGAGTCGTGCCGGGCGACGTACTTCACCCGGACGCCGAGGACGTCGCGGATGGCCCCGCGGAGGTCTTCGCTCGGCCCCTTGCCGCCGGCGAGCTTCTTGAACGCCGCGACGTCGGCCTGGCTCTGGAAGCTCAGGGTGAGCACATCGTCGGCGAAGGCGACGGGCGTCGAGACGGTCGCGATCATCCACGACGCGCGGCTGATCGGCTCGAGTCGCTGCAGGATCTCGGGCCACGCGTCCCGGACGTGCGCCAGGGTGATCGGCCCCGCCGGCACGACCGGCGGGGGCGGCGGGACGGGCGCCGACGCTGCGGCGGGCGAGGGCGCCCGGGCGGACGCGGTTTCCGCGGCAGCAGGCGCGGGCGCTGCGGCGGCGGAGAGCGGCGCGGTGTCGCGCTCCGCACTCGGCGCGGTAGGCGCCGCCGCCGTCGTGGGCGCGGGCGCCATGGTCGCGGGCGCCGGGGTCGCGGAGGCCGCGGGCGCAGTCGCCGGGGGCGAGGCCACTGCGGGCGCCGCCACGGGAGCCGCCGCGGCACCGGGCGCCGCCGTCGCCGCCGGTGCACCGGCGGGAGCGACCGCGTCGGCGTGCGCGAGGACGCGCGCCACGAGCAGTTCGAGCTGCAGTCGCGGCGAGGTCGCTCCGGTCATGTCGTCGAGCGTGCCGACGACGAGGTCCGCGATGCGGGAGAGGCGGTCGGTGCCGAACGCCGAGGCCTGACGCCCCATGCGCTCGAGCTCGTCGGCGGGGATGCCGCGCAGCACGGCGCCCGCGCCGGCACCGGTCGCCGCGACGATGATGAGGTCGCGCAGGCGCTCGAGCAGGTCGTCGACGAAGCGGCGCGGGTCCTGTCCGGTCTGCACGACCCGGTCGACGGCGGCGAACGCGGCTGCGGCGTCGTGCGCGGAGAACGCCGTCACGACCTCGTCGAGCAGTTCGGCGTGCGTGTAGCCGAGCAGCGACACCGCCCGCTCGTATCTCACCAGGGCGGCCTCGGACCCCGTCGACGGGTCGGAGCCGGCGATCAGCTGGTCGAGGAGCGACAGCGTGTCGCGCGGCGAGCCGCCGCCGGCGCGGACCACGAGCGGCAGCACGCCGGCCTCGACCTGCACGCCTTCCTGGGCGCACAGCTGCTCGACGTACTCGAGCATGGCCGCGGGAGCGACGAGCCGGAACGGATAGTGGTGGGTGCGCGAACGGATCGTGCCGATGACCTTCTCGGGCTCGGTCGTCGCGAAGATGAACTTGACGTGCTCCGGCGGCTCCTCGACGAGCTTCAGCAGGGCGTTGAACCCCTGCGCCGTGACCATGTGCGCCTCGTCGAGGATGAAGATCTTGAACCGGTCGCGCGCGGGGGCGAAGATGGCGCGTTCGCGCAGGTCGCGGGCGTCGTCGACGCCGTTGTGGGATGCCGCGTCGATCTCGACCACGTCGAGCGAACCACCGCCGCCACGGCTCAGCTCGACACAGCTGTCGCACACGCCGCACGGGGTGTCGGTGGGACCCTCGGCGCAGTTCAGGCAGCGGGCGAGGATGCGTGCCGACGTCGTCTTGCCGCAGCCGCGCGGCCCACTGAACAGGTACGCATGACCGACCCGGTCACTGCGCAGCGCCGTCATCAGCGGCT
Organism: Microbacterium aurum; assembly: GCF_016907815.1. Classification (NCBI taxonomy): domain Bacteria; kingdom Bacillati; phylum Actinomycetota; class Actinomycetes; order Micrococcales; family Microbacteriaceae; genus Microbacterium; species Microbacterium aurum. Next base: position 1,431,716 of record NZ_JAFBCQ010000001.1, on the reverse strand, counting down.
CGGTGACCTGGGCCTGCCCGATCATCTCACCGAACGTCTCGGGACGGTAGCGGCGGTACAGGGCGGTGGTCACCAGAACAGACTACGGTGTGCTCCCGACATCGCGCCCTGGCATCCCACCCCTCCGCTCCCCGCCCCCTGCGCGCTCCCCCTCGCCCTGTCGCCGACCGGGCCTGTTCTCGCCGAGATCACCCCCTGCAGACCGTCCGCAACGGGCGCGCTCGGCGAGAACGGGCGCACTCGGCGGGCGGGGCGGGGTCTGGCGAGGCGAGGCGAGGCGAGGCGGGGGCTGGCGGGGCGAGGCGGGGCGGGAACAGCGGGCGGGCGCGGGCGTTGCACAGGGTGTGGAAGCGCAGCCGGTCGACGTCGTCGTGATCGGCGCGGGGCAAGCGGGGCTGTCGGCGGCCTATCACCTGCGCCGACGCGGCTTCGTGTCGCATCCTCCGCTCGACGGCACGCCGGCATCGTCCGCGCGCGACGCGGATTCGCCCTCGTTCGTGGTGCTCGACGCGGAGGCGGCGCCGGGCGGCGCGTGGCAGCACCGATGGGCGTCGCTGCGGATGGCGACGGTCAACGGCATCCACGAGCTCCCCGGCTTCCCGGTGCCGCCGGCCGATCCAGCCGCGCCGGCGAGCGAGGTGCTCCCCGCCTACTTCGCCGCGTACGAGCGTCGCTTCGACCTGCAGGTGCGGCGTCCCGTCCAGGTGCGGGCGGTCGGCCGCGCCGACGACGACCCGCACGGGCGACTGATCGTCGAGACCGATCACGGCGACTGGGCGGCGCGGTACGTCATCAACGCGACCGGCACGTGGCGACGGCCGTTCTGGCCGCACTCCCCCGGCGCCGAGACGTTCCGGGGGCGTCAGCTCCACGTGCACGACTACGTCTCTGCCGACGCGTTCGCAGGGCTCCGCGTCGTCATCGTCGGCGCCGGCATCTCGGCGGTGCAGCTGCTCGAGGAGATCTCCCGCGCCGCCGACACGTTCTGGGTGACCCGGCGCGAGGTGCGGTGGGATGCCGCGGAGTTCGACACCGCGGCACGCGTCGCCGCGATCGCGGGCGTCGAGGAGCGCGTCCGCCGCGGTGACCCGCCGGGGAGCGTCATCTCCGTGACCGGCCAGCACTGGACGCCCTGGGCGCGCGCCGCGCAGGCGCGCGGCGTTCTCGTCCGGCATCCGATGTTCACCGCCGTCGAGGAGCACGGGGTGCGCATGCCCGACGGCACGTTCGAGCCCGCCGACGTCATCCTGTGGGCCACCGGCTTCCGCGCCGACATCGCCCACCTCGCACCGCTGCGGCTGCGGACGGCGGCCGGCGGCATCCGCGTCGCGAACGGGCGCGCGACCGACGAACCGCGACTGTTCCTCATCGGCTACGGCCCGTCGCAGTCCACCGTCGGCGCGAACCGTGCCGGCCGCGACGCCGTGCGCGCGATCGTCGCGGACCGTTCAGGTGGCGCGACACGCGGTCTCACGGCGACGGATGCCGCGGAACGCGCCACCTGAACGCGCCACCTGAACGCGCGAGGGCGCCCCGCGGCCCCGGGTCAGGTGTCGATGCCCAGCGCTGAATCGTCCCCGCCGACGACCGGCTGGCTGCCGGTGATGACCGGGATGCTGGTGGTCATCGTCGGGACCGACGCCGACAGCAGCGTGCCGTCCTCGCGCAGCGACTCGCCGATGTCGCTCAGCGTCGGCCGGCCGCTGAGCCGGGGGCCCTGGCCGTCCAGCGGCACCGTGACCGATCCGCCGGGCTCGACCGTCACGGACGCGCCCCGCACCGAGAACGAGACCGGACCGCCACCGGCGGCATCCACCGTCATCGCGTCGCGCGTGATGCGCACCTTCAGCTCCGTCCCCCGCCAGTGCAGCGTGTACGACAGCGACGGCCAGGCCTCGGGCAGACGCGGGTCGAAGCTCAGCTCGCCGTAGTGGTCGCGCATGCCGCCGAACCCGGCGACCAGCGCCGTCCACACCCCGCCCGCGGAGGCGACGTGCACGCCGTCGGCGGCGTTGTGATGCAGATCGCCGAGGTCGACGAAGATCGACTGCGCGAAGTACTGCAGCGCCAGGTCCTGGTACCCGACCTCCGCCGCGAGGATCGCCTGCACGACCGCCGACAGGGTCGAATCCCCCGTCGTCAGCGGGTCGTAGTACTCGAAGTCGGCGAGCTTCTCCTCGTCGGTGAAGTGGTTGCCCTGCAGGTACAGCGCGAGCACGACGTCGGCCTGCTTGAGCACCTGGTAGCGGTAGATGACGAGCGGGTGGAAGTGCAGCAGCAGGGGGCGCTGCTCGGGCGGCGTGGACTCGAGGTCCCACACCTCCCGCTCCAGGAACACCGCGTCCTGGGGGTGGATGCCGAGACCCTCGCTGTAGGGGATGTGCATGGCCTCGGCCGCGGCATCCCACGCGTCGGGCTCGGCGGGGTCGAGGTCGAGCCGCTTCGCCATGAGGGCGTACGCCTCCGGCGCCGCCTCGGCCATCTCGCGCACCACCCGCGCCGCGAAGCGCAGGTTGAAGCGGGCCATGACGTTTGTGAACAGGTTGTCGTTGACGACCGTCGTGTACTCGTCCGGGCCGGTCACGCCGTGGATGTGGAACACCTCGGGCTGGCCGTCCTCGTTGTACCGCCAGAAGCCGAGCGTCGCCCACAGCCGGGCGGTCTCCACGGCGATGTCCACGCCCTCCCGGTAGAGGAAGTCGTCGTCGCCGGTCGCGCGCACGTACTTGCCGAGCGCGAAGCTCACGTCGGCGTTGATGTGGTACTGCGCGGTGCCGGCGGCGTAGTACGCCGAGGCCTCCTCGCCGCTGATCGTCCGCCACGGGAACAGGGCACCCGCTTCGTTCAGCTGCGCCGCGCGCCGGCGGGCGGCCGGCAGCATGAGGTACCGCATCCGCAGCGCGTTGCGCGCCCACTGCGGCGTCGTGTAGGTGAGGAACGGGAGCACGTAGATCTCGGTGTCCCAGAAGTAGTGGCCGCTGTAGCCCGACCCGGACACGCCCTTGGCCGGCACGCCGAGGCCGTCGGCGCGGGCGGCGGCCTGCGCGAGCTGGAAGAGGCACCAGCGCGTCGCCTGCTGCAGATCGGCGTGACCTTCGATGACGACGTCGGAGCGGCGCCAGAATCCGTCGAGCCACTCCGCCTGCCGGTCGTACGCGGACTGCACGCCCTCCGCGGCGACCCGGTCGAGCGTCCGGCGCCCCCGGTCGACCAGTTCGCGCGTGGGGACCCCGCGGGAAGTGTGGTAGCTGACGAGCTTGGTAACGGTGACCGGCACGCCGGCCTTCGCCTGCACGCGGAACACGTTCTTCGCGATGTCCGGCTCCACCGAGGTGCGCGCCGAGTACTCGTTCTCGGTGTCGATGAGGTGGTCGGCCACGACGGCGATCGTCATGCCCGACTCGGTCACGCGGTACGACAGGGCGGTGCGTCCGCCGTCCTGCCAGTACTCCTGCGGTGCCAGCACGCGCTCGGCGATCTTCTCGGCCTTGCGCGGGTCGAAGCCGGCGCGCTGCGTGCCGGGGGCTGTGCCGCCGTACACGTCCTCGCCATCCTGCCGGTTCACCAGCTGGCAGACGATCGTGACCGGGGCGTCGGAGTTCAGCACCGTCACCGTCAGCCGCATCACCGCGAGGTGCTTCTCGTCGAACGAGACGAGCCGATCGACATCGATCTGGACGTCCTTGCCGGCGGGGGTCACCCACCGCAGATGACGCGTCAACACGCCGCGGCGCATGTCGAGCACCCGCTCGTACTCGCGGATGTCCGCGGTGTCGAAGTCGAGCGGCTCGTCGTCGACGTACACGCGCATGACCTTGGCGTCCGGTGCGTTGATGATCGTCTGCCCGACCTCGGCGAACCCGTACGCCTGCTCGGCGTGACGGATCGGGAAGGTCTCGTGGAAGCCGTTGATGAACGTGCCGTGCTCGTGCGCGTGGCCACCCTCGGGGTGGTTGCCCCGCAGCCCCAGGTAGCCGTTGCCGAGGGTGAACAGCGTCTCGGTGACGCCGACGTCGGCGAGCGAGAACCTCTTCTCGATCAGACGCCACTCGTCGACGGGGAAACGGTCGCGATCCATCCTGTCCATCCCTTCGGTCGTGCCGTTCTCGGAGGTGCCGCGCATCATCGGACGAACGCCGCGAGGTCGTCCACGACGAGGGTCGCACCGAGATCGAGGAGTGCCTCGGCCCCCGCGCCGCGATCGACGCCGACGACGAGCGCGAAACCCGCCGCGGCAGCGGAGGCGACGCCCGAGTGCGCGTCCTCGACGGCGGCGCTGCGGGCCGGGTCGACGCCGAGCATCCGCGCCCCCTCGGCGAACATGTCGGGTGCCGGCTTGGAACGCAGCCGCTCGCGCTCGGCGACGACGCCGTCCATCACGACGGGGAAGAAGTCGCGGATGCCGGCGGCGCGCAGGACCTCGTCGGCGTTCTTCGAGCTCGAGACGACGCCGATCGGCGTGCCGGCCGCGCGGAGCTGCTCGATCAGGGCGAGCGACCCGGGGTAGGGCGCGATCCCCTCGCTGCGCAGAACGCGCGCGAACACCTCGTTCTTGCGGTTGCCGATGCCGCACACCGTGTCTGCCGTCGGCGGATCGGACGGATCGCCCCACGGGATCTCGACGTCACGCGAGCGCAGCAGGCTCGCGACGCCGTCGTAGCGCTGCTTGCCGTCGAGCCAGCGGAAGTAGTCGTCCTCGGTGTATGCCGGTTCGATCCCCCATGCCGTGAACAGCTCAGTGAACATCGTCTGCCACGCGTGCATGTGCACCTCGGCGGTCGGCGTGAGGACGCCGTCGAGGTCGAAGAGGACGCCGTCGAAGGTCGCGAGATCGGGAAGCTCGTTCGTCACTGTGCCAGCGTAGTCGCGGGGTGTGTCCGGCGCGTGACGTTCTCAGTCGCGCGCTCCGGCGGGGCTCGCGACCTCGAGCGTCTGGCGCGCGATCTCGAGCTCCTCGTTGGTGGGCACGACGAGGACCGTGACGGCGGAGTCATCGGTGGAGATGACGCGGATGCCGCGTTCCCGGCGCTCGTTGCGCTCGGGGTCGAGGCGGATGCCGAGGAACCCCAGCGTCGCCAGCGCCTGCGCCCGCACGAGGGGCGAGTTCTCGCCCACACCCGCCGTGAACGAGATGACGTCCACGCCGCCGAGCTGCGCGATGTACGCGCCGATGTAGGCGCGGATCCGGTGGATGTACACGTCGAAGGCGAGCATCGCGCCGCCGTCGCCCGCCTCGCGGCGCTGCTCGATGTCGCGCATGTCGCTGACGCCCGCGAGGCCCAGCAGGCCGCTGCGCTTGTTCAGCAGGGTGTCGAGCTCGCCCGGAGTCATCTCTTCGCGGCGCGCCAGCACGAGGAGCACCGAGGGGTCGAGGTCACCGGAGCGCGTCCCCATCACGAGGCCCTCCAGCGGGGTGAGCCCCATCGAGGTCTCGACCGAGTGCCCGCCGTCGATCGCCGTGATCGATGCGCCGTTGCCGAGGTGCAGGACGATCTGCGTGAGCTCGCGCAGCGGCTGGTCGACGAACCGGGCCGCCGCTTCGCTCACGAATTTGTGGCTCGTGCCGTGGAAGCCGTACCGGCGGATGCGGTGCTTTCGCGCGAGGTCGCGATCGATCGCGTACGTGTAGGCCGCGGGCGGCAGCGTCTGGTGGAACGCGGTGTCGAAGACGGCGACATGCGGGATGTCGGGGAACGCGGCGCGGGCGGCGCGGATGCCCTGCACGGCGCCCGGGTTGTGCAGGGGCGCCAGCAGCGACAGTTCGTCGATGTTGATCTCGACGAGGTCGGTGATCAGGGTGGGGTGGAAGAAGCGCGCCCCGCCCTGCACGACGCGGTGGCCGACGGCGGCGAGCTGCGCCTCCGCGAGCGACGGGCCGACGTCCTCGAAGGCCTGCAGCATGAGATCGAAACCCACCGCGTGATCCGGGATCGGCAGCTCGATCACGGTCTTGACGCCGCCGACCTCGTGCGTCGCGGCTCCACGCGGCTCGCCGATGCGCTCGACGAGACCGGATGCCAGCGCCTCCTGCGTCTCGACATCGATGAGCTGGTACTTGAACGACGACGAGCCGCTGTTGATGACGAGGACGACGCTCATGCGGTGGGGTCCGTTCCCGCAGGCTGCGCCTGCGCCTGGATGGCGGTGATCGCGATGGTGTTGACGATGTCGTCCACGAGCGCGCCGCGGGAGAGATCGTTGATCGGCTTGTTGAGGCCCTGCAGCACCGGTCCCATGGCGATCGCGCCGGCGGAGCGCTGCACCGCCTTATAGGTGTTGTTGCCGGTGTTCAGGTCGGGGAAGACGAAGACGGTGGCGCGCCCGGCGACCTGCGACTCGGGCATCTTGGTGCGCGCGACGGCGGCGTCGGCGGCCGCGTCGTACTGGATCGGGCCCTCCACCAGCAGCTCGGGCGCCCGCTCCCGCACGAGCGCGGTGGCCGCGCGGACCTTGTCGACGTCCTCGCCCGAGCCCGACTCGCCGGTCGAGTACGACAGCATCGCGACGCGCGGCTCGATGCCGAACTGACGGGCGGTGGCGGCTGAGGAGATCGCGATGTCGGCGAGCTGCTCGGCCCGCGGGTCGGGGATGACAGCGCAGTCGCCGTAGACGAGGACGCGGTCGGCGAGCGCCATGAGGAAGACGCTCGAGACGACCGAGACACCGGGACGCGTCTTGATGATCTCGAACGCGGGCCGGATGGTGTGCGCCGTGGTGTGCGCGGCGCCGGAGACCATGCCGTCGGCGAGGCCCAGGTGCACCATCATCGTCCCGAAGTACGACACATCGGTGACCGTGTCGGCGGCCTTCTCGTACGTGACGCCCTTGTGCTTGCGCAGCTCGGCGTATTCGACGGCGAACCGGTCGACGGTGGCCGGGTCGAAGGGGCTCAGGACGTCGGCGGCGCTGAGGTCGAGGCCGAGTTCGACGGCGCGGCCGCGGACCTCGGCTTCGTCCCCCAGGATCGTGAGGTCGGCGATTCCGCGGGCGAGCACCGTGGCGGCGGCCTTCAGGACCCGGTCGTCCCCGCCCTCGGGCAGGACGATGCGCTTGCGCTCGGTGCGGGCGCGCTCCAGCAGCTGGTACTGGAACATCAACGGCGTGACGACGCCGGAGTGGGCGAGACCCAGCGCCCGGGTGAACTCCTCGGTGTCGACGTGCTGCTCGAAGAGGGCCAGCGCCGTGTCGAAGCGCCGCTGCGAGCCGGCGGCAAGACGCCCGCGCGTGCCCATGACGCGCACCGCGGTGTCGTAGGTGTCGAGGTCGGTCTGGACGATCGGCAGCGACGAATCCAAGCCCGCCATGAGGTCCTGCACGGCCGGCGGGAGGGGGAAGGGACCGTTGAGGATGATGCCGGCGATGGACGGGAACGTCCCGGACGAGTTGGCCAGCAGGAGGCCCAGCAGCACCTCGGTGCGGTCGGCGGGGACGATGACGATCGCGCTCTCGGTGAGGCGCGGCAGGATGTTGTTCAGCGACATCCCCGCCACGACGACATCGAGCACTTCCCGCGTCAGCAGCTCTTCGTCGCCGCGCAGCAGCGTGCCGCCGAGGCTCAGCATGATGTCGCGAACCGCGGGGGCCACGAGGAACACGTCCTCGGGGATCGACCACACGGCGACGTCGGCCTCGCGCTCGCCGTCGACGGCCGGAAGGTCGCGCACCACCTCCGCGATCGCGGCGTTGATCTCGTCGAGCTTCGACGGGTCGGCGCGGTTGGTGATGACGGCGAACAGCTCGGCGCGCTGATGCGTGATGTCCGTGAGCGCGAGCGAGGTCAGCTGGGCCAGCTGCTCGGGCGTGCGCGCCTCACTGATGCCGAGGCGGTCGCCCTGGCCGGCGCGGCCGTTGAGCACGACGAGCACGGGGGCGCCGAGGTTCGCGGCGATGCGGGCGTTGAAGCCGAGCTCGCTCGTGGACCCGACGTCGGTGAAGTCGCTGCCGACGACGACGACCGCGTCGCACTGGGCCTCGACCGCTTTGAACCGCTCCACGATCTTCGACAGCGCGGCATCCGGGTCGCGGCGGACTTCGTCGTACGTGACTCCGACCGCCTCCTCGTAGTCGAGGTCGACGCCGATGTGATCCAAGAGCATCTCGAGGACGTAGTCGCGCTCCGCCGTCGAGCGCGCGATGGCGCGGAACACTCCCACGCGCGGCGTCGACCGGGTCAGTGCGTCCAGCACCCCCAGGACGATCGTCGACTTGCCGGACAGGCCCTCCGTCGAGGTGATGTAGATGCTCTGCGCCACGTCGTCCAGCCTAGGTGCGGCCCGGAGACGGCGGCCAGGGACCGACCGTTCAAAAGGTCCGGCGGGCAAGAGAAAGACTCTCCGCGAACCCGGCAGAGCCTGGTTACCCTTGCTACGTTTCCGTCCTGGGGGAGTTGGCCTGGATGCCGTCTCGCGGAGAGCTGTATGCGAGTTTACCCGACGTCCGGCCGCGGGGTCGCCGCCGCGGGATAGCATCGAGCAAGCACCGCCGCTGAGACAGGAACCCGCATGCTCGACAGTCCCCTCACCGCCGACGCATTCGCCCGCTCCACCGACGCCGTCCTCGCCTCCGTCAGCCGTGTGATCGACGGAAAACCCGCCGCGGTGCGCGCCGCCCTCGTCTGCCTGCTGGCGGAGGGGCACCTGCTCATCGAGGACGTCCCCGGCGTCGGCAAGACGATGCTCGCCCGGGCGCTCGCCGCGTCGATCGACGCGAGCGTGCGCCGCATCCAGTTCACGCCCGATCTGCTGCCGGGCGATGTCACCGGTGTCAGCGTCTACAACCCCGTCGACCGCGAGTTCGAGTTCAAGCCGGGTGCGATCTTCGCGCAGATCGTCATCGCCGACGAGATCAACCGCTCCTCCCCCAAGACGCAGTCCGCGCTTCTGGAGGCCATGGAGGAGCGCCAGGTCACCGCCGACGGCACGAGCCACCAGCTCGCGGACCCGTTCCTCGTCGTCGCGACGCAGAACCCGCTCGAGATGGAGGGCACCTACGCCCTCCCCGAGGCCCAGCGCGACCGGTTCATGATGCGCATCTCGATGGGGTATCCGGATGCCGCCAGCGAAGCGGTCATGCTCCGTCAGCGCGACACCCGCAACCCGCTGGAGCAGCTGACGCCCGTCGTCGGCGCTGCGCAGGTGCGCGACCTCATCGCGTGGGCGCGCAGCGTCCACGTCTCCCCCGCGGTCGAGGAGTACTCCGTCGCGCTCGCCCGAGCCACCCGCGAACACCCGGACCTGCGCCTGGGGGCGAGCCCCCGGGCCACGCTGCAGCTGGTGCGCGCGGCGAAGGTGTGGGCGGCCCTGGACGGCCGCGAGTTCGTCATCCCCGACGACGTCGCCACCCTCGTCGAACCCGTCTTCGCGCACCGCATCATCGCGGCGCGCACCTCGCCGACCGCGCGGGCGCGCTCGGCAGCCGACACCATCAGCGCGATCCTGCGCAGCATCGTCGGCGCGGTCCGCGTGCCCCTGGCCACCCACTGAGGATGCCGCCGTGTCGCCCTGGACGCGCTGGCCGCTGACCGCCCGCGGCACCGGCGCCGCACTGCTGGCGGCGCTGTGCTTCGTACTGGCGCATCAATTCGGCATCCCGGAACTGCTGTACCTGTCGCTGCTGCTCGCGCTCGGCGTGGGCGCGAGCATCGCCACGCTGTACTTCGTCCGCAGCGCCGAGCGGGTCTCCCGCGCGTTCTCCCCCGACATCGCCACCGTCGGGCAGGAGGTGCTCGTCCGGATGCGGGTCGACATCCGCTCCCCGCTGCCCGCCGGGCAGGGACGCTGGCACGACCGGCTCCCCGACGGGGTGAGCGGCGACTCCGGCGGGGTCTTCCCGCAGACGCATTCGGGCATGCGGCAGGGCGGTCCGGCCGTGACCCTCGAGTACACCGCGACGGCGCTGCGCCGCGGCATCCGCCAGATCGGGCCGCTCGCGGTCGTCTCGACCGACCCGTTCGGCTTCGCGCAGCGTCGCCACACGGTCGGCGCCGCGGTCCCGCTGACGATCGCCCCGCTCATCGCGGACTTCGGCGCCCTCACCGACCAGCCCGGTGAGGCCGGCGGCAGCATGCACACCACGACCGATCGGCTGGGTCAGGGCACCGACAACCTCATCCCCCGCCACTACCTGCCGGGCGACTCGATGCGGCGCATCCACTGGCGCGCCAGCGCGCATCGCGACGAGCTGATGGTGCGGCAGGAGGAGCAGGAGACCACCCCCGAGGCGATCGTCGTGCTCGACCGCGGCGTGCGGCGCTGGGTCGTCGAGGCGGCGCGCGCGCCCGGCGTCGATCCGGGCTTCGAGACCGCCGTGTCGGCGTGCGTGTCGGCGGTGTCGCGGCTCGTGCAGGAGGGGTACCAGGTGACGCTCGTCGACATCGACGGCTCGCCGCTCGGCGAGCCGATCGACGGAGGCGACACGACCGGGGTCGAGCTGCTGGCGATCGCGCTGGCCACCGTCACTGCGCGCCGGGACCTGCCGACCGAAGCGCTCGCCCGGCTGGTGTCGGGCACCTCGACGGGTCCGCTCGTGCTCGTGACCGGTGCGATCGACGACGCGGATGCCGCGGCGCTCGCGCCGGTCCCGCACCACAGCTCCCTGCCCGTGCTCCTCAGCGTCTCGGCGCACCAGAGCGTGCTCGCCCACGCCGCCGAGACGGGCTGGCGCGTGGCCGCGATCCCGCCCGACGCGGACCTCGCGGCGGCGTGGAACGGCGTCGTGGACCGGAGAGGCACCCATGTCGGCGCGTGACGCGCAGAACGTGCGGGAAACGCCGGTGGCGCCCGGGACCCCGCCGGCGCGTCCGGTGGGCCGCGCACGCCCGCGCGGCGAGTTCCGGTTGACCCTGGCGCTGTGGATCGGGGTCGTGATGACCCTGGTGCCGCTGACCCGCGTGGTCGCCCCCGGCCCCTGGATCCCCGGAGCGGCGGCCCTGTCGGCGGCGCTGCTGGCCCTCGGGTTCCTGCTGCGACGGCTGCGGGTGCCGGCGGTGGGCGTGACACTGAGCCTGCTGGCGGCGTGGACGGCCGTGATCACCAGCGCGTTCTTCTCCGCCGACGCCCTGTTCGCCGTGATCCCGACCGGTGCGGTCTTCGGCGAGGCGGCACGGCTCGTGGAGGTCGCGTCGGCGGAGATCTTCGTCGGCGTCGCCCCGCTGCCGGTCAGCCCTGCCCTCGCCTTCGTCATCGTCGCGGCGCTGTCGCTGCTGGCCGTCGCGCTCGACCACGTCGTGCTGACGGCGCGGATGCCCCTGTTGGCGGGCATCGCCCTCGTAGCGGTGTGGCTGATCCCCGCCATCGCCGTGCCGGCGGGGGTGGACGTCATCGCGTTCGCGCTGCTCGCGGCATCCGTCCTCTATCTCATCCGCGCCGAGACGCGCACCCGCGAGTCGGCGGCGACGGCCGCCCGATCCGGCGGCGTGACCGCGGTGGCGATGACGATCGGCGCCGTCGCGATCGTCGGCGCACTGGTGGCCGGTCCCGTGCTGCCCGCCCCCGTCGCCGGCGCGGGCACCGGCGTCGCGGCGAGCATCGACCCCACGCTCAACCTCGGCGCCGATCTGCGCCGCCGCAGCGACGTCCCGGTGCTCACGATGCACGGCGACGCGACGACGCTCCCGTACCTGCGCGTGGCGACGCTGTCGCAGTTCGACGGGCAGGTGTGGATGCCCGATCGCACCCGCTCAGTCGCCCTGCCCGACGGCCTCGAACCGCTCGTGGTCGCACCCGACGTCGCGGTGACCGAGCGACGCACCTCGATCTCCGTGTCGGCACTGTCGTCCTCGGCCCTGCCGGTGCCGTACGCCGCCGTCGAGATCACGGGCATCGACGACACGTGGCGCACGTCGCCCTACAGCCGCACCGTGCTGAGCGGGCGCAGCAGCGCGCAGGGTCAGAACTACGAGGTGCTCTCGCAGCAGGCGACGCCCACTCTGGAGCAGATCCAGTCGACGCGGGCCGCCACGGCGGAGTCGAGCATCGACGTGACCTCGCTGCCCGAAGACACCCCCGCCGTCATCGGCGAGCTGGCGGCGCAGGTGACCGCCGGTGCCGGGTCCGACTACGACAAGCTGCTCGCGCTGCAGAGCTGGTTCCGCGGCCCCGAGTTCGCGTACTCGCTCGATGCGCCCGTGGAAGACGGCTTCGACGATCAGGGCACGCTCGCCGTCGCGGAGTTCCTCGAGGTGAAGAAGGGGTACTGCGTGCACTTCGCGGGCGCGTTCGCGCTCATGGCGCGCGCCCTCGACATGCCCTCGCGCATCGTGGTCGGGTTCCTCCCCGGCGACCTCACCGGCGAGTCCGTCGACGGCGAGCCGGTGTCGCAGGTCACGACGAGCCAGTTGCACGCGTGGCCGGAGGTGTACTTCGAGGACATCGGCTGGGTCGCCTTCGAGCCGACCAAGAGCCTCGGCACGCCGACGCGCTTCGCGAGCGCCGCGGACACCCCGGTCGGCAGCGGCGCCGACCCGGAGCGCCCGACCGACGCCGCCTCGCCCGCACCGAGTTCCACGGGCGGCCCCGCGGACCGTCCCGACCAGGGCTCGGTCGACGCGTCCGGTCCGGCGGTGCGCGTCATCGATCTGCGCCCGCTGCTGACCGCTGTCGGCGCCGTGCTGGTGATCGCGCTGCTCCCCGGCGCCGCCGGGGCGTTCCGGCGCTGGCTGCGGCGCCGCCGCGGAACCGCCGGTGCGGCGTGGCGATATCTGCAGGACACCGCCATCGACCTGGGGGTCTCGGTGTCGGCATCCGAGACGCCGCGCGCCTTCGGCACGCGCCTGAGCGCCGTCGCCGACGCGCCGCCCACCGAGACGGCACGGCTCGTGGGCGCCGTGGAGCGGGAGAGCTACGGCGGCGACCGGGCGCGCGACCGCGGTACCCGCGGGACGGAGGCGCGTCGTGCGATGGCGGATGCCGTCGCGATCCGTCAGGCGATGCTCGCGGCGCTGCCGCCGGCCGCCCGCGTTCGCGCGATCGCGGTCCCGCGGTCGCTCGTCATCCGCCCCGGGTCGGCGTTCGCCGACCGCGACGCGCCCGCCTGACCCGGCGACCACCCCCGCCCCCGCCTGACCCGGCGACCGCGACGCGCCGGCCTGACTGGGCGCACCGCCGCCGGAGACGGCGAAGGGGCGGATGCCGCGGCATCCGCCCCTTCGCCGGTGTCGTGCCTCAGGCGCGCGCGGGCGCCGCCTCGAGCTCGTCCTCGGGAGCGTCCGCCGAGTCGTCGGCGAACGGCTCGCCGTCGCGCGGCGCGTCATACAGTCCTCGGTCGAGGATGCCTTCGCGCTTCGCCACGATCGTCGGCACGAGCGCCTGGCCCGCGACGTTGACGGCGGTGCGGCCCATGTCGAGGATGGGGTCGATCGCAAGCAGCAGGCCGACGCCCTCGAGGGGCAGGCCGAGGGTCGACAGCGTCAGGGTCAGCATGACCACGGCGCCGGTCGTGCCGGCCGTGGCCGCCGAGCCCACGACCGAGACGAGGGCGATCAGCAGGTACGAGACGATGTTCAGCTCGACGCCGTAGAACTGCGCGACGAAGATCGCGGCGATGGCGGGGTAGATCGCGGCGCAGCCGTCCATCTTCGTCGTGGCGCCCAGCGGCACCGCGAACGAGGCGTACTCGCGCGGCACGCCGAGGTTGCGCTCGGTCACGCGCTGGGTGAGCGGCAGCGTGCCGATCGAGGAGCGCGACACGAACGCGAGCTGCACCGCCGGCCACACGCCCGAGAAGTACTGCCGGATCGACAGCCCGTGGGTCTTCACGAGAATCGGGTAGACCACGAACAGCACGAGCGCGAGCCCGATGTAGACGGCGACGGCGAACCAGACGAGGGTCGTGAGCTTCTCCCACCCGTAGGTCACGACCGCCGAGCCGATGAGGCCGAGGGTGCCGAGCGGAGCGATGCGGATGATCCACCACAGCACGCGCTGCACGACCTTCAGCGACGACTCGGTGAAGGCGACGAACGGCTCGGCGCGCTTGCCGAGCTTCAGCGCGGCCATGCCCACAGCCACCGAGATCACGATGATCTGCAGCACGTTGAACGAAACGGACGTCACGACCGCGCCGGTGTCGAGGTCAGCCGTGCCCGAGACGCTCAGGCCCAGGAAGTTCTGCGGGATGAGCCCCTTGAGGAAGTTCCACCAGGTGCCGACCGCGTACGGGTCGCCCTCTGCGAGATCAGCGTGGTCGACGCGGTTGCCGGGCTGGATCGTCACGCCCAGGATGATGCCGATCGTGACCGCGATCAGCGCGGTGATGCCGAACCACAGCAGGGTCTGGCCGGCGAGGCGCGCCGCGTTGGTGACCCGCCGCAGCTGCGTGATGCTCGCGACGATCGCGAGGAAGATCAGCGGGATGACCGCCGTCTTCAGGAGCGTCACATAGCCGTTGCCGATCGTGGTGAGCGTCGCGGACAGCCCGTTGGGGTTGCCCTCGGCATCCGGACCCAGATTGAGGGCGAGAATACCGAGCAGGATGCCGGCGATCAGCGCGATCGTGATCTGGAATCCGAAGGAGCGGTACAGCGGCTTCTTGGGCTTGGGGGCGACGGTGCCGGCGGGGGTGTTCGCGGGCGCGGGAGTGGAACTCACGAGGGTGTATCTCCTGGGGGGATCGGCGGATGCCGGTGGTGCGGTTCGTGCGGACGTGCCGGGGCCGCGGGCGGCCCGCATCGACGCTACGGCGAACCGGGCCGGACGACGACGCATGTGACGGGGTGTGACAACGACGACCCCGCCGCCGGCATTCCCCGGACAGCGAACAAGCCCCGACCGGATTCGGTCGGGGCTTGTTCCGTGGCGGAAGTGACAGGATTTGAACCTGCGAGGCGAGTTACCCCGCCTACATGGATTCCAGCCATGCTCCTTAGGCCGCTCGGACACACTTCCAAGGGGAGATCCTATCATCGGCGGCGCGAGCCGCCGTCCGGCGGCGGGCTTCTCGGGCGGGAGGGCGTGTCAGGCGGGAAGGGCGATCTCTCGGGTGCGGTCCCACGGCTCGGTCCACCCGAGCCGGTCGAACAGCGCATCCAGCAGCAGCGCCGTGAACCCCCAGACAAGGTGCCCGTGCACCTCGAGGGCCGGGCCGCGCCACTCCTGCCCGCCGCGCCGCATGACGGTGACGCCGCGGTTCTGCGGGTGGAGGAGGTCGGCGACGGGGGCGCGGAAGACGTCGGCGGACTCGGCGACGTCGACCACCCGCACCGGCGACGGATGTCGCCACCACCCCAGCACGGGTGTGACGAGGTGGCCGGAGAATTCCAGCGGCACCTCGTCGAGCGTGCCGAGCACCTCCACTCCGGCGGGGTCGAGCCCGGTCTCCTCGGTCGCTTCGCGCAGCGCCGCGCCGACCGGTCCGTCGTCGCCCGGGTCCAGTCGCCCGCCGGGGAACGCCACCTGCCCCGGGTGCGAGCGCAGCGTCGTGGCGCGCGCCAGCAGCAGCACGTCGAGATCTCGCGACACCGCGGCATCCTGGGCCTCGTGCGCGCTCGGCAGCGCGTCGAGCACGCCGAACAGGATCAGCACCGCCGCGGGACGTGCGGCCGTGCCGCGCGGCAGGGTGCGCAGGGGCTCATCCCACGTCTGGGGCGATGTCGCCACCCGCAGCAGCTCGGCGCGCGCCCCGGCGACGGCGGAGGGATCGGAGGGCACCCGATCAGGCTACGCCCGCCCGCCGGTCACGGGCGCCGCCCCGGTCCCCTGCCTCCGCCACCCGGGAACAGGGCGGCGAGCAGCGGCACGACGGAGGCCGCCATCAGCACGATCCCGAAGACGTCGTCGACGGGACGCAGCAAGATGCCGCCGATCAGCAGGCCTGCGAAGAGGATCGCCGCCAGCATCCGGGCCGCGAGCCGCTCGAGGCCGTCGATGCGGCGCTCGAGGCGCGACAGGTCGACGGCGACCGTACCCTCCTCGAAGCGCGTGATGATGCCGTCGATGCGCTGCGGCAGGCGCCACGCGGTGCTCATGACGTCGCTGGTCTGCTGGAGGAGGTCGCCGATCATCCCGCGGCTCTCGTCGCGCAGGATCTGCGTCGCGAAGGGCTCGACGGCATCCCAGATGTTGAACTGCGGGTCCAGTGCGCTGCAGACGCCCGAGGTGAGGGACATCGCGCGCACGATCAGCAGGAAGTTCTCCGGCAACTGGAACGGCAGCGCGCGCACGACGTCGCCGAACTCGACTGCGAAGTCGCGGAACTCCCGCGGGTCGACCTCCCGCAGCTGCGCGAACCCCATCCCGCCGAACCGCTGGAACAGCTGCGTGAACGCGCGCTCGAGGTCGGCCGTCCCGGCGCTCGGCAGCAGCGCGCCGACGGCCAGCATCCCCGCCACGAGCCCCGCGCCGTCGCGGGCGGCGACGGCGAGCAGGACTTTACGCAGCCCCGCCCGCAGCGTGTCGTCGACGGTGCCCATCATGCCGAAGTCGATGAAGGTCAGCGCGAACCGGTCAGCGCCTCGGGGCGTGACGAAGACGTTGCCGGGGTGCGGGTCGGCGTGGAAGAAGCCGTGCGTGAACAGCTGCTCGAACATCGTCGATGCGAACGCCGCCGCGACGGCCGCCGGATCGATGCCCGCCGCCCGCAGCGCCGCCACGTCGGTGATCTTGATCGCGGTGACGTCCTGCAGCGTGAGGACGCGGCGGGTCGTCCGCTCCCACACGACCTCGGGAGCGGTGACGCGCTCGTCGCCGGCGACGTCGGCGGCGAAGCGCTCTGCGCTCCCCGCCTCGTGCAGGTAGTCGATCTCCTCCCGACTCGTCGTGGCGAACTCCTCCACGAGCGCGGGCATGTCGACGCGATCGGCGACGATGCGGATGCGCGCGAGCCACCCCGCGACGCGGCGGAGCGCCGCGAGGTCGACCGCGACGATCTCGTCGATGCCGGGCCGCTGCACCTTGACCACGACGGCCTCGAGCCCGGTCAGGTCGGTGTCGGCGGGCGTGAGGCGCGCGCGATGCGCCTGACCGAGGGATGCCGCGGCCACCGGCGTCTCGTCGAACCAGGCGTAGGCGCGTTCCAGCGGCATCCCCAATTCGGCCTCGGCGGCGCCGCGGATCTCGGCGAAGGCGACGGGCGGCACCTCGTCCTGCAGCCCCTCCAGCTCGCGGGTGATCTCCGGCGGCAGCACGTCCAGGCGTGACGACATGAACTGCCCGACCTTGATCATCAGCCCGCCGAGCTCGACGGCCAGCGCGTGGAAGCGCTCCGCGATGCGCTGCATCCGGGCGCTGCGGTTGCCCTCGCCGATGCGACGCAGCCCCACCCTCGGCAGGAACAGGTCGTACCACCACGTCTGCGCGAGGCAGAGCGCGGCGAACCGGAGGATGCGGCGGTATCGGGCGCGCGCGGCCGATGCCACCGTCAGTCCTGCGCGAGCAGGGCGTAGAGGCGCCGGCGGGCCTCGTCGAGGATCTCGACCGCCTGCTGCACCTGCTCCGGGGAGCCGGTGCGGCCGACCTGCGCGGCCGCCTGAGCGAGCTCGAACCCCGCCTTCGGCAGCGCGCTCATGCGTCCGCCGTCGCGCTGGCCGGGCGTCTCCCACGGCGCCGGCTTGTCGGCGGCGGCGTCGGCCTCGGCGCGTCCGGCCGCGGTGAGCGCGTACGTCTTGCGGCCGCCCGCCTCTTCGGCGGTGATCAGGCCCTCGTCGGCGAGCAGCTGCAGCGTCGGGTAGACCGATCCCGCGCTCGGCTTCCACGCTCCGCCGCTGCGCTGCTCGATCTCCTGGATGATCTGGTAGCCGTGCATCGACTGCTCGGCGAGCAGCGCGAGCACGGCGGCGCGGACGTCGCCGCGGCCCATGCGGGTGCCGGTGCGCTGCTCGAACGACGCGCGCAGGTTCTCCATCGCCTCCCACATGCCGCCGGGGCCGCGACCGCGCCCGCCGAATCCGCCGCTTCCGGGACCGGTGCCGAAGCCCGGTCCGGCAAAGCCGTGGCCGCCGAATCCTGCACCTGCGAATGAACCGTTCATGGTGACCTCCCGAGGTCGCGCCGCACGTCGGCGATAGTGAACGATATATCGTTAGGCTGGATCCTCGCCGTGAGTCTGCGCGCGCAGCAACGAGAGACAGGTCACAGCAGGTCGTCGACGGCGAGGGTGCGCAGCCCCCGGTCGTGCAGCACGAACTGCGCCCGCAACGCGACGCCCGCCTCCCGGCAGTCGCGCGCCATCGCCCGCGCCCACGCCAGGTCTGCCGCGCGCAGCACGCTGCCGCCGCGGCGCTCCCACACCAGCACGATCCGTTCGGCGACGCACATCTCGGCGAAGGCGGCGAAGCGCGCCGCCAGCAGCCGGGAGTGGGTGAGGGTGCCGAGGTCGGCGGTGTCGCACTCCGCATCCGGATCGCTCGGGAAGTCCTCCAGCGGCATGAGCGGTCCGGTCACGCGATCGTCGGCGCCGAGCATGATCAGCCAGACCTGCCGCATGTTGGCGCGTTCGAGAAGACGCGAGAGGAGATCGGCGAGGTCGTCGTCGGTGGCGAGAACGCGTTCGGGCGAGAGGAGAGGATCGATGTTCTTCATGCCCGCAACGATGGCCGCCGCCGGCCCGCCGTGGGAGCGCGACCCCGCCGATTGTGGACAACTCGCGCTCGCCCCCGCCTGGGGAGGAGGCGATGATCAGCCGAGGAACTGCGCCGGGTCGAACTCCTCGATGGGGATGACGCGCACACGCGGCAGCACGGCATCGAAGGCGTGCACGTCGTACTCGAGGTCGAAGAACTCGATCCCCGGCACCGAGGCGAACTCTCCGCTGCGGAACTCGTGGAACCCCAGCATCCCCACGCGCCGGCCCGCACCCGTGAGCGCCGCGAGATCGTCGACGAAGTCGCGATCGTGGCTGACCAGCACGACGTCGGCATCGCGACCCTGCAGCGCCTGCAGCGTCCGCTGGATGGCGAGGTCGACGACCTTCGCCTCGGCGGGCCCCGACAACGGGACCGGCGTGTACCCGAGTGCGAGCAGCGCCTGCACGAACGGCATCGGCAGGTGCGTCGTCGCGTTGAGGAAGAACAGCCCGCGCACGTCCTGATGCCATCGCTCCTCGAGGAACGTCAGCAGCCGGTCCCAGCGCGGTCGCTCGTCCGGCTGCGGGCGGCGCCCGAGGATCGACCCGCCGAGCGTTGCGTCGATGTTCTCGCCGTCGACGAGGGTCCAGGTGATCCGCTCCGACACGGGGCCTCCTTCGGCATCCGTCGCGCTGCGCGACGCTCCGAACGCTATCAGGGGGCGGATGCCGGGGTCCCGGCATCCGTCGTGCTCAGTCGGCGCGCGAGGAGAATGCGCCGCGCAGCACGATGAAGACCACGAGGGCCACCACCGCGACGACGGCGAGTTTGCCGATGAACCACAGCACGCTGAACAGCACGTCGACGAGGACCCAGGCGATCACCACCGCGACGATGACACCGACGACGGTCCACAGCGTGCTCTTGTTCATGACTCCAGCCTAGAGGCGCCCGTACGATCGAACAGTGAGCACCGCATCCCTCGTCCTCGTCGCGAACGCCGGCGACGGCTCCCTGTCGACCTTCCGCCTCTCCGACGACCGTCTCACCCGCCTCGCGGTGACAGACGGACTCACCGGCTGTTCGACGTTCGCCGTCGACGCGTCGCGAGACCTCGTCTACGCGGCCGTGAAGGGTGAGCCGGCCGGCATCGTGACGCTGGCCCTCGACCGCGAGCGCGGAACGCTCACCCCGCACTCCCGCCTGGACCTCCCCGCCGGCGGCATGAACTACCTCGCCCTCACGCGCGACGGCACGGGACTGCTCGGCGCGAGCTACGGCGGCTGCTACGGCGTCAGCTGCCCCGTCGCCGACGGGACGGTGGGAGCCCCGGTCGCGCGGATCTCCTACCCGAACCTGCACTCGGTGCTGCCGAGCGCCGACGGCCGCTTCGCCTACTTCGTCTCCCTCGGCGCCGACCTCGTCGCGCAGTATGCGCTGGGCGATGCGCTCGAGCTCGAGCCGCTCGACCCGCCGACCGTCGCCGCGCCCGCCGGGAGCGGGCCGCGTCACCTCGTCCTCAGTGACGCCCAGGATGCCGTGTACGTCATGACCGAGTTCTCCGGCGAGGTGCTGCACTACGCACGCGACACGCGCGAGGGAACGCTGGAGCTCGTCGGCGCCGCGACCGCGTACGACCGGTCGAAGGACTTGGGGCACAGCGTCTTCGGCGCCGATCCCCTCGCCCACCACTACATCTGGGGAGCGGACCTGCACTGGGGCGCAGAGGGCGCTGTGCTGTGGGCGTCCGAGCGCACCGAGAGCACGCTCGGGGCGGTCGCGGTGGCCGAGAACGGCACGGTGAAGGATGCCGAGGCGTTCACCGTCACCGAGCAGCAGCCGCGCGGATTCGCGCTGAGCCCCGACGGCCGGCATCTCGTCGCCGCTGGTGAGAAGTCGACGACGGTGTCGCTGTACACCGTCGACGGCGAGCGGCTGGAGCTGCGCCAGCGCACCGAGACCGGGCGCGGCGCGAACTGGGTCCGGTTCGTCTGAGCCGCGTGAGGCCCGGCGTCAGCCGAACACCTCGATCGCGCACCGCACGCCCGGCGCGCGGGCGAGCCGCGCATCGGCGGTGACGAGCGTCGCCCCGATGTGCTCCGCCAGGGCGACGTAGCCGGCGTCGTACGTCGCCAGGTTGCTGCGCATCTCCCATGCGCGCTCCGCCAGCGCATCCCAGGCCCAGAGGTCGACCGGCATCCGCCCCGCCTGCTGCCGGGCCGCCGTCGCCTCCCCTTCGGACAGGACACGCCCCGCGACGAGTCCGCGCAGGGCGGAGTCCACCTCGACCGGCAGGATGTGCGGCGCGTGGAGGACCGCGTTCGTCAATCGGGCAGCCAGTCGGTCGCCCGCATCGTGGGAAGACGCGACGAGCAGCACGACCGCCGATGCGTCGACGACAACGAGGTCGTAGATGTGGCCGGGAGCCACGTCAGCGCCGCCCCGCGTGAACGGCGTCGGCGATCACGTCCCCGGCGGTCGCGGGATACGACAGCGCGTTCAAACGCGCGCGCGTCACGGCTTCGGCCGCGCTCGGAGTGCGCGCCAGGCGCGTGAGTTCTGCGCTCAGGTACTCCTGCAGCGAGCGCCCGGAACGCGCCGCGCGGGAAGCGAGCTCGTCTCGCACGTCATCGGGCACGTTGCGGACGGTGATGGCGACGGACATGCCTGCATTCTAGCTGCACCGATGACACGGTGACAGCATCCCCTCGTGTCGGCGCCCCCTGGTAGACCGGGAGCATGACAGCGACAAGCGAGTGGCTCGACGGCTATCTGACGGCCTGGCGCACGAAGGATGCCGACGACATCCGCGCCATCTTCACCGACGACGCCGAGTATCTGTTCCATCCCTATGACGCCGAGCCGCTGCGCGGCATCGACGCGATCATCGCGTCGTGGCAGGAGCCCGAACCGGCCGAGCCGGTGGTCGACTTCGAGGTGCTCATCGAGGACGACCGCCTCGGCATCGTGCGCGGCCGCACGGAGTACCCGGGCCACGCCACCTACCTCAACCTGTGGGAGGTGCACCTCGCGGGCGACGGCCGGGCGCGCCGATTCGTGGAGTGGTACATGACGGTGCCCGACGACGACGACGCCGCCGTCGCCGCCGGGGCGACCGGCGGCGACGTCACGTCCTGAGGGCAGGGCTCACGGCGACGGAATGCCGCCGTTGACGTTGAGCGTCTCGCCGAGCACGTAGCTCGACTCGGCCGAGGCGAGGAACACGTACGCCGGCGCGAGCTCCGCGGGCTGGCCCATGCGGCCGAGCGGGGTGTCCTTGCCGAACTCGTCGAGCTTCTCCTCGGGCTGCCCGTAGCTCGGCTGCAGCGGGGTCCAGATCGGCCCCGGCGCGACGGCGTTCACGCGGATCCCCTTCGGCGCGACCTGCTGCGCGAGCGCCTTGGTGAAGGCGTTGATCGTCGCCTTGGTCGAGGCGTAGTCCACGAGGACGTCGGACGGCTTGTACGCCTGGATCGACGTGGTGTTGATGATCGCCGAGCCCGGCTTCAGGTGCGGCAGGGCCGCTTTGGTGATCCAGAACATCGCGTAGACGTTGGTCTTGAAGGTGTCGTCGAACTGCTCGTCGTCGAGGGTGGTGAGGTCGTCGTTGAAGATCTGCTTGCCCCCGTTGTTGACGAGGATGTCGAGGCCGCCGAGTCCGTCGACGGTCTTCGCCACCAGATCGCGGCAGTACCCGGCATCCTTGAGGTCGCCCGGAAGCGTCAGCACCGTGACGCCCGCGTCGCGCAGGATGCCGGCGATGCGCTGCGCGTCCTGCTCCTCGTCGGGGAGGTATGAGATCGCGACGTCGGCGCCCTCCCGGGCGAACGCGATCGCGGTGGCGGCGCCGATGCCGGAGTCGCCGCCGGTGATGAGGGCCTTGCGACCGGTCAGCCGACCGGTGCCGCGGTAGGTCTCTTCGCCGAGGTCGGCCCGAGGGTCGAGCTTCGCGTCGAGGCCGGGCTCGGGCTGTCGCTGCGCGTGCGGCTCGATGTCGGCGTACAGCTTCGCGGGGTCGGTGAGGGTGTACTGGTCACGAGTCATACATCCAGTGTTCGCGCCCCCGCAGGTGCACTGAAGCGGATTGACACCGTCGCGGGCGCCGTGTTAGCCGCGCGCCCGCGCTTCTCCAGGACGAGGTTGACGCCGCCGAACGCCAGCACCAGGGCCGCGGCGATCGCCGGCAGCGACATCGCCGCGGGCAGCGACACCGACTCGGCGACCCATCCGGTCAACGCCGACGACAGCGCCTGCGCGAGGGTGAGCGCCGAACCCAGCAGCGTCATCGTCGTGGCGGCACGTCCCGCCGGCGCCCGCTCCCCCGCGAGGGAGAACAGCGTGACGAGCGTCGGCCCCACCCCGAGACCCATGACGAGCAGCCACACCGTGACCGGGCCGAGACCCGCCGCCGTGGCGTAGCCGACCGCGGCGGCGGCCAGCACGGCCGAGAACACCAGCCAGCGATGCCGCAGGGCGAAGCGCCGCGGCAGCAGCACCACGCCGAGCGCGAGCACGGCGGAGCCGATCCCGATGAGCCCGTACAGCAGCCCCGCCTGCGCCTCATCGCCGTGTGCTTGCGCGAAGGCCGTGAGGGAGGTCAGCGTCGCGCCGAAGAAGGCGCCGACGCCGAACGTCGCCGCGACGAGCACGAGGATGCGTCCGCTCAGCACGGCTCGGAACGGCGCCCGGTCGGAACCGCCGTCGGATCCACCGGGAGCGACGCGGGCGGTGGGGTGCAGGGCGAACGCCGTCACGAAGCCGAAGCTCAGCGCCGCGGCGATCGCGATCGGCGCCCAGGGCGCGATGAGCGCGGCGAGGATGCCGACGAGGAACGGCCCGATGACGAACGCCGTCTCGTCGGCGGCGGACTCGTACGACATGATCCGGTTCGTCGTCACCGCACGGCGTTCGGGCGCCAGACGCCCCGCGATGATGGCGAGCAGCCGACTGCGCGACATGGCCGCCGCCTGCGGCGCGGTGAGCCCGATGAGCAGTGCGGTCGCCAGGACCACGCCCTCCGGCATCCGCCCCGTCACCACGAGCGGGAAGAGCGCGAGGAGGATGCCGTTGGCGAGCCCGACGGGGACGAGCACACGCCGCTGGCCGTGACGGTCGACGAGGTCGCCGATGAGCGGCCCAGCGACGACGACGCCGACCCCGACCGCCGCCGAGGTGAGACCGCCGAGGCGGACGGATCCAGTGACGGCCACGACGAGCATGAGCACGCCGACCGTCATCATCGCGAACGGCAGGCGCGCGATGAAAGCGATCGGCCAATAGGCCCAGCCGGTGTGGCGGATCAGCGAGTGATCGGGTGTCATATCTCTTCCGGAGGAGTCGGCTCGTTGTTCACGTGCCGCCTTACCCTCCGGGGCCGACCGCGGGACGCGTGGCCGGATGAAGCAGGTAGATGCACCTCGACTCGCACCGGACGGCGCGAGCACAGCATTTGATTCTACCGGAACGGGCCCGAGGCGCGGCAGGGCGAGCAGAATGGAGAGCATGACCGACGACGGCAGCATCACGCGCACACCCGGGACCGAGACCGCCATCCTCGCGGGCGGCTGCTTCTGGGGCATGGAAGACCTCATCCGCCGCCAGCCCGGCGTGCTCGACACCCGGGTCGGCTACACCGGCGGGCAGAACGACCACGCCACGTACCGCAACCACCCCGGCCACGCCGAGGCCGTCGAGATCGTGTTCGACCCGGCGGTGACGACGTACCGCGACATCCTGGCCTTCTTCTTCCAGATCCACGACCCGTCGACGCTGAACCGGCAGGGCAACGACATCGGGACGAGCTACCGTTCGGCGATCTTCCCGGTCACGCCGGAGCAGGAGCGCGTCGCCCGCGAGACGATCGCCGACGTCGACGCGTCGGGGCTGTGGCCCGCTCCGGCCGTCACCACGATCGAGCCGCTCGGGCCGTTCTGGGAGGCCGAGCCCGAGCACCAGGACTACCTGCAGCGCATCCCGAACGGGTACACGTGCCACTTCCCGCGCGCCGGGTGGGTCCTGCCGAAGCGCGCCGAGGTCTGACGCGCCCACGCGCCGAGGTCTATCGCTCGAGCGCCGAAACTCCACGGATTCTGCTCTCGCACCCGCGGGGCGCTGCGGCGTTGCGGTGCTCAGACGCCGACGACGCACCGATTCCGTGGAGTTTCCGCGGGCGCGTCAGACCCGGATCGCCTCTGCGATGGGCGTCGAGCCGGCATTGAACCGGATCGTGCGACCGATCGTCGCCGGTTCGAGCACGGCGGCCGCGATCACGGCCGCGACGTCGGCGCGCGAGACGGACGCCGCCGCATCCGCCGTCGTGTCGATGCGCCCGGTCGGCTCGTCGAGCGTCAGCGCGGACGGCGCGAGGATCGTATAGTCCAGGCCGCTGCCCTGCAGGTGGGCGTCGGCGGCGGCCTTCGCCTCGGCATACGCGTAGAAGCCGTCGCCGGGGTCCACGCCGTGGTCCGGCCCCGCGCCGAAGTACGACACCATGAGATAGCGCCGGACCCCCGCCGCGACGGCGGCGTCGATCGACCGGATCGCCGCGTCGCGGTCGACCGCGAAGGTCCGCTCCGGGTCGCCGCCGCCCGCCCCCGCCGACCAGACGACGACGTCGTTTCCGCTGACGAGGTTGGTCAGCTGCTCGGTGTCGAACGTCTCGACGTCCGCGACGAGCGGCTCGGCACCGGTCGCGCGGACGGCCGGTTCGTGCCGGGGATTGCGGATGACCGCCGTGACGTGATGTCCGGCCGCCACGAGCAACGGCTCGGACAGGAGCGCCACCTTGCCGTGACCGCCGATGAGCAGGATGCGTGCCATGGGATGCGCCTTTCGTCATGCGGGGGTGCGAGCCGCGGCCGGGATCGGCTGAGACCGTTGCTGCTCGCTGTTCGCTGTTCGAGCCTACGGCGGGGTGGCACGCCGGGCGCGGGGTTGCATGGCGGGAGCGGATGTGTCATCCGCGGGCGGCCTGCGGCCGCTGGTGCGGTCAGGCGGCGAAGAACGCGCCCGCGACGCGGGCCAGCGCCGCGAGGTCGGCGGTGCCGGCGAGTTCGCGGGCCGAGTGCATCGACAGGATCGGGATGCCGACGTCGACCGTCCTGATCCCGAGGCGGGTCGCCGTGATCGGCCCGATCGTCGACCCGCACGGGACGGCGTTGTTCGAGACGAACTCCTGGCTCGTGACGGATGCCGCCGCGCACCAGCCGTGCCAGGCGGCGGCACCGGCGGCATCCGTCGCGTACCGCTGGTTGGCGTTGATCTTCAGGATCGGGCCGCGACCGAGCAGCGGCTGCACGACGGGGTCGTGCTTGTCGGGGTAGTTCGGGTGCACCGCGTGGCCGACGTCGCTGGACACGCACCAGGATGCCGCGAGCGCCCGCAGTTGCTGCTCGCGGTCGGCGCCGAGGGCGAGCTGGATGCGCTCGATCACCTCGGCGAGGAACGGCCCGGCCGCGCCGGAGCGCGTCGCGGAACCGACCTCCTCGTGGTCGAACACGGCGAGCATCGCGATGTGGGGCGCATCGAGCCCCGCGTCGGCGAGTGCGACGAGGCCCGCGTGCACCGATGCGAGATCGTCGAGGCGCCCGCTCGCGAAGAAGACGTCGTTGCGGCCGAACACCGCGCCGCGGGCCGCGTCGGCGGTGACGATGTCGTAGCCGCGGATGCGAGAGGCATCCACCCCTGCCGATGTCGCCAGCTCGGCGAGCAGATCGGCGGAGGCCGCCTCACCCAGACCCCATACCGGCTGCGTCTGGGTCTGCTTGTGCAGGGCGAGGTGGTCGTTGGCCTCGCGGTCGAGGTGGATGGCCAGCTGCGGCAGCCGCAGCAGCGGCCCGGTCGCGGCAAGCGCCTCGGTGCCGTCGTCGAGCACGAGGCGACCGGCCAGGCGCAGCTCGCGATCGAGCCAGGAGTTCAGCAGGGGTCCGCCGTAGATCTCCACCCCGGCCTGCAGCCACCCCAGCCGCCCCGTCGTCGGCTTCGGTTTGAGCTTGAAGGCGGGCGAGTCGCTGTGTGCGCCGAAGATATGGAACGGCGTCGACGCACCGGGCCCGCTCGGGACGACCCAGGCGAGCACGGCGCCGTCGCGCACGACGAACTGCTTCGCACCCGGCACCACCTGCCACGCCGCGAGCTCGTCGAGCGCGGTGAACCCGGCATCCGTCAACCGCCGGGCCACCTCGGCGGCGGCATGGAAGCTCGAGGGCGATGCAGCGACGAAGTCGGCGAGATCGTCGGCGTGAGTGAGAGCGGCGGGGGTGATCGTCGTGTCGGGCACGCGTCCAGCGTAGTTCGGGCGCCCGTGGCGCGCCGCGGGGGTCAGCGGCGCGGGTCGAGACCTACCCGCAGCGCCTCGCCGCCCGCGGCGGCGGCGAGCGCCTCGTCGGCGTCGGCGAGCGCGAACACGGGCTCGACGAGGTCCTCGAACGGATGCCGGCCCCACGCGTCGCGCAGAAAGGACACCGTGTCGCGGAGATCCTCGCCGGTGTAGTTGTGGACGCCGGCGACGGTGACGAGACCCCGGACGATGCGCTCCGGGTCGACGGCAACCGTTCCACCGGGGAAGACGCTCCCGACGAGCACCACGGCTCCGCCGATGCCGACGGCCGCGAGCGCCGCGGCCACCGCCGAGGGCGACCCCGACGCCTCGATCGCGATGTCGACCTCGTCCCGGCCGAGGGTGGCGAGGGCGCCGGCCAGCGCGTCGCACTCCCGGGGGTCGATCGCGGCGCTCGCCCCGAACCGGGGGCTCAGCTTGCGTCGGCGCTTGTCGGGGTCGGCGACGATCACCGTCGCGCCGCGGTCGGCGGCGAGCGCCGCAGCCGACAGCCCGACCATCCCCGCGCCCGACACGAGCACCACCGCGCCGGCGACCGGGACCTCGCGCTCGGCGCGGCGGAGGGCCGCCACGGCGGTGGCCGTCGCGCACGCGGCGGGCGCGGCGACGCGCGCCGGCATCCGCTCCCCCACGGTGACGATCGGGGTGCCGGCACGCACGTGGACGTGGCTGGCGAATCCGCCGCACAGCTCCCACCGGCTGCCGACGCGCTCGTGCCCGTATTTGCGCAGGTCACGGCACTTCTGCGGGAGCCCGCGTGGCGTACACCGTCGAGAGGTTGCCGACGCGGCATCCGCTCTGCACCTGGATCGTGTCACCGTCGGGTGATTTCGCGGGTTGAGGATCGTTGAGGCTTGATTTTCCGGGGGTGTTGGTGCCTCGTGCGGGGCACTAACGGCGTCGATCTAGACTCGCTCGGTGGGGTGGTTCGTGCGGAAGGTGCGCACCGCGTCGGGTGCGACGGCGGTGCAGATCGCGTCGAAGACCCGTGGTGTGCGGACGATCGTGGAGCACCTCGGCTCCGCGCACGACGATGAGCAGCTCGCGGTGCTGGTCGCGATCGCGCGGGAGCGGATCGCGGAGCTGGCCGGGCATGTCCCGTTCGATCTGGACGGGCTGGGCGCGACGCCGCCGGCCACGACCGCGCCGACGGTGACCGGGTCGAGGTCCAGGTTGTTGTGGGATGTCCTCGAGGACGCCTACGCCCGTCTCGGGTTCGACGCGGTCGGCAACGACACATTCAAGAAGCTGGTCCTGGCCCGCGTCGTCGAGCCGACCAGCAAGGCGGACACGCTGCGGGTGTGGGACGAGCTCGGTGTCCCGGGTGCGCCGTCGCTGTCGACCGTGTGGCGGACCCTCGCCCGCAGCGTTGAGCAGGACTGGCGGTCGAAGATCGCCGCCGCAGCCTACGCGCATGCGACCCGATCTGGCCCGCTCACCGTCGTGCTCTACGACGTCACCACCCTCTACTTCGAGGCGGAGCGTGAAGACAAGCTCCGCAAGGTCGGGATGAGCAAAGAGCGCCGCGTCGACCCGCAGATCCTCGTCGGCCTCCTCGTGGACCAGGGCGGGTTCCCCCTCGAAGTCCACGAGTTCGCGGGCAACAGGGGCGAGACTCTCACCCTGCTGCCCGTCCTCGACCAGTTCCGCGAACGTCACTCCGCGACCGAGGTCGTGGTCGTCGCGGACGCCGGCATGCTGTCCGCAGCGAACCTGAACCGGCTGGAGGACGCCGGGTTCGGTTTCATCGTCGGCTCCCGCACCTCCTCCGCGCCATACGATCTCGCCGAGCACTACGCGACCGTCGGGAACATCGTCACCGATGGGGAGACGGTCGAGACCACCCGAACCATGGGTGCGGGTGTGAACGCGCGGGAGCGGCGAGTGGTGTGGCAGTACTCCCACAAGCGGAAGATCCGCGACAACATCACGTTGAACAAGCAGATCGAACGCGCCGAGCAGATCGCTGCCGGCACCCGCCCGGCGAAGAAGGACCGGTTCGTCACCCTCGGCACCAAGCCCGGCGTGAACTGGGCAAGAGTCGAGAAGGCCCGCGAATACATCGGCCTCAAGGGGTACGTCACCAACCTCAGCACCGCGACGGCTTCCGCTGCAGAGATCGTGGCGGCCTACCATGACCTGTTCCAGGTCGAGGCGACGTTCCGGATGGCAAAGACCGACCTGCGGGCGAGGCCGATGTTCGCGTCGACCGCGGACTCGATCCACGCGCACCTCACCGTCGTGTTCTGCGCTCTCGCGATCAGCCGGCACCTCTACAAGACCACCGGCGTGACGGTCCGCCGTATCGTCCGCGCGCTGCGCCCGCTGCGTGACGTCACGATCACCATCGACGGACACGAACTCACCGCGACCACCCCGCCAACGGGGGAAGCCGCCGACATCATCGCCGCACTCCGGCCGGGCGTGGGGCACTAAACTGACACGATCCAGGTTTGCGCAGGTCACGGCACTTCTGCGGGAGCCCGCGTGGCGTACACCGTCGAGAGGTTGCCGACGCGGCATCCGCTCTGCAGGACGAGCATGTACGCGACATGGAGAACCGCGGAGACGGCGATGCCGAGGAGGAAGCCGCCGGCATCCGCGGGTGTGAAGCCGCCCGTCAGCGGGACGACGCCCACCCACAGCAGGGTGCTGACGAGCGCGCCGCACCAGAGGAAGGGCAGGCCGAGACGGCTGGTGCCGTGCGCGAGCACGTTCCAGGCGGCGTGGGCGAGGGCGGCCCCGAGGACGAGGAGAACGGCAAGTGGCGACATGACAGACTTTCGGAACCCTGGCATCCGTCGCGGGCGCGACGAACGGGCTCCTCCGGGCTTTTGTCCTGTCAGATGACGGCGGGTCGCCTGTGTCGGAGGCCGTGCCGTGGCGCCGCTCGGACCAGGCGAGCCGCTCAGCCACGTGACTGCGGCGGCCCCGGAACCCTAGGCGCTATCGCTCTCGACGCTACCACCCTGCGCGCGCCGGCGGACTCGACCCAGGTGGCGCAAACCGCGGCCTCGGTCGACCGGATGCCGCCGATTGCGCCACCTGAACGGCGAGGGCCGCAGGCTAGGACTCCTCCGCTCCGGGGCCGGGGCCCGGGCGCACCGCTGCGGTGTCGGCGATGTCGATGCGCGTCACGCCGTCGTGTTCGCTGACCTCGATCCGCGGCGCCGCATCGGCCTCGGTCGAGTGCTCCGCGCGCAACAGCTGGTCGCGGCGCTTCTCGTCAGGAGTCATGTCGGGTGTCGGGTCGGCATCGGTCATGGCCCGATCCTCGCGCGACGGCGTCGCGCGGTGGAGGGGCTTGACAGGGATGCCGATGCATCCCAGCGCTTTGTCGCGATGTGAACGTCAGGGGGCATCAGCCCTCGTGATGGAGGATGTCGCCGGGTTGGCATTCGAGGACGCGACAGATCGCGTCGAGGGTCGAGAACCGGACGGCCTTCGCGCGGCCGTTCTTCAGCACGGCGACGTTCGCGGGGGTGATGCCAACCCTGTCCGCGAACTCGCCGACGCTCATGCCGCGGCGCGCCAGCATGTGGTCGATGGTGATGCGGATGGCCATCACACGACGTCGTCCAGTTCGGCGCGCATCACGATCGCGCCCCGCAGCAGCGACCGGAGAACGAGGGTGATGCAGGCGAGCGCGACGACGGTGAGGCAGGCCACTGCCTGGACGATGCCGAGAAAGGGATTGCCGGCTTGAGCGTTGCTGATCGCGACGACACCCACGATGTCGAGAACCACCGCGCAGAAGAGCGTGGCGACGATGACATCGACCCAGAGCAGCGAGGTTCGAGTCAGCATCGTGCCGGCGTAGATGCGGTGCACGAGCAGCGCGACCATGGCGAGGGCGATGAGGCCGAGGATCGTGACGGAGATCGCGATCGCGAGGAGCGGGTCGCGCAGCTCTGCGTACTCCGGAAGGCTCATCGCGACCCTCGAGGAGAAGCCGGGAAGCAGCGCGATCGCGGCGAGGCCGACGACGAACAGGATGCCCAGGAACACCTGGGTGGTGATGACGAGTCCGAGTGCGGGGCGCGGAAGATCGAGGTCCATGCATCGATTATCGATAGATTAGCTATCGATAGTCAATAGATCGGCGTGGTCCTCGCGTCACGACACCGCCGACTCGCGGCCGTAGGCCTCGAGCCAGCGCACGCACGCCGAGCTCACCATTGAGCTGTCGAACGACTTGATCCAGCGCGGCAGAATCAAGTTGCCGCGGGATGAAGCCGCTGTTCTCATCGAGCGGGAAGAGAGTGAGCTCAACGCGTTCGCCGCCCTTCAGAAAGTCCACGTTCAGCGTTCGAAAGGTCCCCGCCAGTGTGGTGTAGTTTCCGGGCTGGTACCGAACGGGTGGGTCCAACGCCACCGCGATGAGAGACGATCCGCGGCTGTTCCAGAGAGCGAAGCCCTCTTTGGAAACCACTGCCTTCGCCTCCTGGGGTGGGTGGAACCCTCGAGAGACCCGACCAATGTCTCGGAGAACCTGCGACTGGTCCTTCCCGACGCTCACCGGCAGCACGACGGCATCGGGGTACCGCTCGCGCAAAGACATGAGCCCGCGGCGCCGCGAACGCCGCAACGACAACAGGACAAGAATCGTAACGAGGGTTATGAAGAACAGTGCTAGGAGCACCGCGACAACGATCGCGAACGCCCCCAAGTCCCGCCCAGCGCTCGCGCCGACAAAGAGTCGTATCGTCGCAACCGACAACGCGATTCCGGCCGCTGTCCACGCCAATACTTGAGCCGGGCGACGTTTCGAGCCAGTGGTCCGTTTGGGGTTCATTCCCATAGTGACGGCAATCCTCCGATCGCAGCTGCAATTCCAGCGGGAAGCAGCCCAGCCTTCGGAGCGCCACGCAAGAGATCGAGCGTACCGTCAGCAACCCGTGCGTAGCGAAGCAAGCCCAAACCGGGGCCGCTGAGAGTAGCAACGACGCCCAGCCCGCAGTTGAACGAGGTGGGGTAGGCCACGCAGTCGATAACGGTCGCCGCACCGCCTGCGACGGTTGACGTGCCGATCGTCGAGCCGTCTATGCGACGAAAGTCGGTACTACTTGGGAGCAGGCAGGTCGAAGCTCTTTCGTCGCTTCGCGCCTCAGACTCTAGGTCGACACGGCCGACTCGCGGCCGTAGGCCTCGAGCCAGCGCAGCCACACCTCGCTGAGCGTGGGGTAGGCCGGAACCGCGTGCCACAGCCGGTGCAGCGGGACCTCGCCCACGACCGCGATCGTCGCCGCGTGGAGCATCTCCCCGGCATCCTCCCCCACGAACGTCGCCCCGACGAGCACACCGCGGTCCTCGTCGACGACGGCGCGCGCCTGGCCGCGGTAGTGCGCGGCTCGGGTGCTGGCGCCGGCGATCTGCGCGAGGTCGACATCGAGCGCGCGGACGCGGATGCCGCGCTCCTCCGCCTGCGCCGCCGTGAGCCCGACCGCGGCGACCTCCGGTGCGGTGAACACCACCTGCGGAACGGCGTCGTGGTCGGCGGTCGCCACGTGCGCGCCCCACGGCGCGTCGTCGACCTCGCCGCCGTGCGCGCGGACCGCGATCACGTCGCCGGCGGCCCGCGCCTGGTACTTGCCCTGGTGGGTCAGCAGCGCCCGGTGCGTGACGTCACCGACGCCATAGAGCCACGCGCTGCCGCGCACCCGCAGCGTGTCGTCGACGTCGAGCCAGGCGCCCGGCTCCAGCCCGACCGCCTCGAGTCCGAGGTCGCCGGTGCGCGGCACCCGACCGGTCGCGACGAGGATCTCGGATGCGGTGACGCTCTCCCCCTCCGACAGATCGACCCGCACGCGGCCATCGTCCTCGCGCACCACCGCCGTCACCTGGGCATCGGTGCGCACGTCGACGCCCGCCGCACGCAGCGAATCCGTCACGAACTCCCCCGCGAACGGCTCGACGCCGTGCAGCAGGGCGGAGCGCGCGAGCACCGTCACGGCGACGCCGAACGACGCGTACGCCGTGGCCATCTCGCACGCGACGACGCCGCCGCCGAGGATCACGAGCGACTCCGGCATCTGCTGCACGGCCGTCGCCTCCCGCGACGTCCACGGCCGCGCGTCGGCGAGGCCGGGGATGTCCGGCAGCAGCGCCGCCGAGCCGGTGCAGACCGCGACCGCGTACCGGGCGCGGAGGCGTGCGGCATCCGCACCGTCGCGCGCGACCGTCACCTCGCGCTCGCCGGTCAGCCGCCCGTGTCCGCGGACGAGCTCGATCCCGGCATCCTGCAGCCACTGCACCTGCCCGGCGTCGTTCCACTCGTGCACGATCTCGTCGCGGCGGCGCAGCACGGCCGCCACGTCGACGCGGCGCGGGCCGGATGCCGCCGGCAGCGCTCCCGGCGCGTCGACGGCCGCGGCGAGCGCCGCCCCGGCGCGCAGCAGCGTCTTGGACGGCATGCACGCCCAGTACGAGCACTCCCCGCCGACGAGCTCGCTCTCCACGATCGCCACCGACAGCCCGCCCTGCACCGCCCGGTCGGCGACGTTCTCGCCGACGGGGCCGGCTCCGATGACAATGAGGTCGTACTCTGCAGCATCCATGCGCCCAGCCTTACCCGAGTGTGACGGCGTGTGCCAACCCCCTGGGCGATGTCGGAAGCATGTGGTTGGGTGGAGAATCCGACCCGGAGGACGTATGGCGATCGAGTTCCGCTCCGTCACGAAGCGCTTCGCTGACGGCACCGTCGCGGTGGACGATTTCAGTCTCGTGCTGCCCGCGCACAAGACCACGGTGTTCGTGGGATCCTCAGGCTGCGGCAAGACGACGCTGCTGCGCATGATCAACCGGCTCATCGAGCCGACGAGCGGAGACATCACGATCGACGGCGAGTCGATCACGGGTCGCGACCCGGTGAAGCTGCGCCGCGGCATCGGCTATGTGCTGCAGAATGCCGGACTGCTCCCGCATTTCAGCGTCATCGACAACGTCGCCACCGTCCCGGTGCTGAACGGGGTGCCCAAGAAGCAGGCCCGCCAGCGCGCCCTCGAGCTGCTCGACATCGTCGGGCTGGACCGCGCGCTCGCCGACCGCTACCCGCGGCAGCTCTCCGGAGGCCAGCAGCAGCGCGTCGGCGTCGCGCGTGCCCTCGCGGCCGACCCCAACATCCTCCTCATGGACGAGCCGTTCGGCGCCGTCGACCCGATCGTCCGCAAAGAGCTGCAGACCGAGACGCGGCGCCTGCAGCGCGACCTCGACAAGACCGTCGTGTTCGTCACGCACGACATCGACGAGGCGTTCCTGCTCGGCGACCAGGTCGTGATCCTCGAGAAGGGCGCCCGGATCGCGCAGGTAGGCACGCCCGACGAGATCATCGAGAACCCCGCGAGCCCATTCGTCGCCCAGTTCATCGGCGCCGAGCGCGGCGCCCGAGCCCTCTCACTCAAGCGCACCGACCACGGCACCATCGTGGTCGACGCGACGGGTCGCGCACAGGGTGTGTTGACGGATGCCGGGGCATCCGCCGCGGAGGGCAGCGCGTGAGCTGGATCTGGGACAACCTCGACCTGATCTGGCGACTGAGCCTTCCGCATCTGCGGCAGAGCGTCATCCCGATCGTCGTCGGGTTCGTGATCGCGCTGCCTCTGGGTTGGCTCGCGTTCCGCTACACGCGTTGGCGCGGCGCGATCCTGACGACCGTAGGCCTGTTGTACACGATCCCCTCGTTCGGCTTGTTCGCCGTCGTCGCGGCCGCGTTCGGGCTCAGCCTGCGGTCTGAGACGACGCTCATCGTCGCACTGACGATCTACGCCGTCGCGATCATGACGCGCTCGACGACCGACGGGCTCGCGTCGGTCGACCCCGTGACGCGCGAAGCGGCGATCGCGGTCGGCTACGGCGCGTGGCGACGGTTCTGGACGGTCGACCTGCCGCTGGCGGGGCCCGTCCTGCTCGCGGGCCTGCGCGTGACGGCGACCTCGACGATCTCGCTCGTGACGGTCGGCGCGCTGATCGGCGTGCAGAACCTCGGTTACCTGTTCACCGACGGCTCGCAACGCCGCATCATCCCCGAGGTGCTCTCGGGCGTCATCGCGGTCGTCGTGATCGCCCTCGTCGTCGATGTCGTACTGATCGTCCTCGGACGCCTGCTCATGCCGTGGGCACCGCGGCGCGAGAGCCGCCGCGAGCGGCGGGCCATGCAGCGAGTTGCCGTGGAGGTGGTCGCATGAACCTCTTCCTCGACGCCTTCGCCTGGATCTTCTCCCCCGACCGGCTGACGGGGTCGCTGACCTTGCCGACCGCGATCTGGCAGCACCTCGCGTTCACGTTCGGGTCGATCGCGATCGCCGCGGTCATCGCGATCCCGGCGGGCTGGGCGATCGGTCACACCGGCCGCGGTCGCGAGTTCGCCGTCGCGCTCTCGGGTGCCGCCCGGGCGATCCCGACGCTCGGCCTCGTCGTGCTCCTCTACCTCCTGATCGGCGTCGTCTACAAGACGGAGGCGGCCGTCGTCGCGTTCGTCGTGCTCGCGATCCCGTCGATCCTCGCGGGCGCCTACGCCGGATTCGAGGCGATCGACCGCAGCGTCATCAGCGCCGGCCGCGCCGTCGGCATGACCGAGTGGCAGGTCCTCTGGCGCATCGAGGTGCCGCTCGGGCTGACGCTGCTCATCGGGGGCCTGCGCTCGGCGACCCTCCAGGTCGTCGCGACCGTCACGATCGCCGCGTACATCGGCCTCGGCGGCGTCGGCTTCTTCATCCTGCAGGGCATCCCGCTGCGCCGATTCGATCAGGTGCTCGGCGCCTCGATCGTCGTCGTGGTGCTCGCCCTCGTCCTCGACGGACTGTTCGCGCTCCTGCAGCGGTTCGTCGTCCCCCGAGGCGTCACCGCACGCGCGCGTCCCGCGCGCAAGACCCGCACCCGTCCCGTACCCGCCATCACTGCACCCTGAAAGGCATCACCATGACACGCATCCGCTCCCGCCTGACGCTCGCCGCCGGGCTCGCCGCCGTCGCCGCACTCACCCTCAGCGCCTGCGCGTCGGGCGACCCGCTCGACAGCGGTTCGGGCTCGACCGACACCGCGGCATCCGGCACGATCGTCGTCGGCAGCCAGGACTACTACTCGAACGAGATCATCGCCGAGATCTACGCGCAGGCGCTCGAGGGCGCCGGCTTCACCGTCGATCGTCAGTTCCGCATCGGCCAGCGCGACGCGTACATCCCGTCGCTCGAGGACGGCTCGATCCAGCTGTTCCCCGAGTACACCGGCAACCTGCTGCAGTTCTTCGACGCGGACACGACCGCGAGGACGTCCGACGAAGTGTACGCCGCGCTGAAGGATGCCCTGCCCGACGGCCTGACCGTGCTCGACCAGTCGACCGCGACCGACCAGGACTCGTACAACGTGACCGCCGCGTTCGCCGCCGAGCACAACCTGAAGAGCATCGGCGACCTCGCCGGCATCACGCCGCTCGTGCTCGGTGGTGCCCCCGAGCTCGAGGAGCGCCCCTACGGTCCGACGGGCCTGAAGGAGAAGTACGGCGTCGATGTCACCTTCTCGGCGACCGCCGACACGACCGTCGACGAGCTCGTCGCCGGCAACATCCAGGTCGCGAACGTCTACAGCGCCGACCCGCGCATCCAGACGCGGGACCTCGTGACGCTGGAAGACCCCGAGGGCCTGTTCCTCGCATCGAACGTCGTCCCCGTCGTCAGCACGTCGGTCGCCGATGAGATCGCCGACGTGATCAACCCCGTGAGCGCCAAGCTCACGCCGGAGGGCCTCGTCGCCCTCAACGTCGAGTCGACCGTCGACCAGCGCTCGCCCGAGGACATCGCGAAGGACTGGCTCGCCGCCAACAACCTGAACTGATCCGTCGCGGAGGGCCCGGCATCCTTTCGGGGATGCCGGGCCCTCCGCCGTCTGCCGTGGCTGCGCGCGGGGTCGCTGACCCACGCTCGGCGGGTCGCATGTGGTCGGAATCAGCGCCCCATAGCGACCACACGCGACCCCGCGAGCGGGCTGGCGTCACCCGACGAGAGTCAGAAGGCGCGCAGGTTGGCGTGCAGGCCGTCGCCGAGCAGCTCCCGGCGCAGGATGCCGCGGCGACGCAGCACGGGAACGAGCTCGTCCAGGGTGCGGTGGATCGTCACCGGGTGCAGGTCGCCCCACAGCAGCACCCCGTCGTTGCCCCACTCGCCGAGCTCCTCGATGAGGTCGGCGAACTCCTCGGCGGTGCCGACGAAGCCGGAGCGGTCCGAGAGCCGTCCGAGCCGCGCGAGCGC
The DNA here is from genome assembly GCF_016907815.1 of Microbacterium aurum. NCBI lineage: Bacteria > Bacillati > Actinomycetota > Actinomycetes > Micrococcales > Microbacteriaceae > Microbacterium > Microbacterium aurum. The sequence continues at coordinate 1,394,641 of NZ_JAFBCQ010000001.1, read as the reverse complement.
CGTGAGGTGCACCCGCAGCGGCGTCGTGGCCACGTCGCGGTCGCCGGTGAGCCGGCGGATCGACCCGTGCGAGACATGGTCGCCGAAGATCCCGGCATCCAGCGGAGCGTCGAGGTCGAGCGCCGTCAGGTCGGTCTCGAGGTCGCTGGACTGCCGCTGCGCGATGAGGCGCAGCGTCGCGTCCGAGGGGGCGAGGGATGCCGCGACCACCCGGTCGGCCTCCTCGGGCGATGCGACGATCACGGGCTGGATCGCGAACAGGATCTTGATGTCTTCCGGCCGGCGGCCGCGCTCGATCGCGGCGGCGTGGATCTTCGCGCGGTACTCGCGCACGCTCTTCTCGTGCAGCGGCGCCAGCGCGAGCTGGATGTCGGAGTTCGCCCCGGCGAACCCGAGGCCCCGGCCCGACCCTCCCGGCGACGCGATGACGGGCTCACCGGCGGTGAACGGCACGGCGTTCAGCGGTCCGTCGAACGCGAAGTAGTCGCCGCGGTGGGCGGTCGCGTGCAGGCGCGACCCGTCCACGTACACGCCGGAGGCGGCATCCCGCACGAGCGCGCCCTCGTCCCACGACCGCCACAGGGCACGGATGCCGGCGAGCCACTCCTCCGCCCGGTCGTAGGCGGCGTCATGGCCCAGCTGCGGGGCGTCGCCGAAGTGGCGGGCGCTCGCGGTGTCGGTCACGACGTTGAGCCCGAGCCGGTCGCCGCTCAGGTGCTGCAGCGTCGCGAACTGCCGCGCGGCCGTGTACGGCAGGTACGCCGCGGGATTGACGGTCGGGATGACGCCCAGCGCGCGCGTCGCCTGGAACAGGTACGGCGCGAGCAGCAGCGGGTCGTGTTTGGGGCCGCCGAACGCGTGCCGCACCCGCAGGTCGATCGTCTGCGGCGAACCGAGCGAGGGCGCGTCCTCGATCAGGACGAAATCGAAGCCGGCCTGTTCGAGCTCGCGGGCGGACTGCTGGTACAGGTCCGGACGCGTCCAGTCCCAATCCCAGTCGAGGTACGGATGCCCCCACCCGTGCGGTCCGAAGCCGCGCGCGAGGAACCAGCCGAAGTGCTGCAGCCGGGCACCGCTCATGCCACGACCGCGACGGACACGTCGCTGGCCGCGGCGAGCGCGTGCGCGAGGTCGTCGATGAGGTCCGCGGCATCCTCGATCCCGATCGAGACCCGCAGGGTGCCGGGGTGCACGCCGACGGCCGCGCGCTCGGCGTCGCTGAGGAAGGCGTGGGAGGTGGATGCCGGGTGCAGCACGAGGGAGCGCACGTCGCCGAGGTGGGTCATGTGGGTGAAGACCTCGAGCGCCTCGACGAACCGGCGCGCGGTGTCAGCGTCGCCCCGCAGGGTCAGGGTGAACACCGATCCGAAGCCGTCCGGCAGGTCGCGCACGGCGATGTCGTGGTCGGGGTGCGATGGCAGTCCCACGTAGTCGACGCTCTCGACCTCGGGACGGTCCTGCAGCCACTGGGCCACGGCGAGCGCGTTGGCGCTCTGGCGTGCGACGCGCAGGCTGAGCGTTTCGATGCCCTGGCCGATGAGGAAGGCGTTCAGCGGCGACGGGGTGGGGCCGAAGCGCGCCGCGACGGCCTCCCGCGCGTACGCGATGCGCGCATCGCCGCCGGCGCGCTCGAGCAGACTGGGCGTGCCGCCTCGGCCGGGCGCAGCCAGATGCGGGAACAGCTCAGCGGCCCGGGCGGGGTCGAGGCGGCCGCTGTCGACGACCGCCCCGCCGAGCACACTGCCGTGACCGGCGAGGAACTTGCTCGTCGAGTGGATGACCACGTCCGCGCCGAGCTCCAGCGGGCGGATGAGGTACGGCGTCGCGAAGGTGTTGTCGATGACGAGAGGGATGCCGTGGCGTCGCGCGACGTCGGCGAGCGCGGTCGTGTCGATGAGGCGGTTGGCGGCGTTGGAGATGGATTCCGCGAACAGCACCCGGGTCTCGGGTCGGATGGCCGCCTCCCACGCGCCGAGGTCGCGGATGTCGTCGACGAACGTCGTCGTGATGCCGAGCCGTGACAGGTTGTCGCGCAGCAGGCCGCGGGTTCCCTCGTAGATGTGCGCCGACGACACGACGTGCTGCCCCGACTCGAGCAGAGCGAGCAGCGCGACGGACGTCGCCGCCTGGCCGGTCGCCAGCAGCAGCGCCTGCGAGCCGCCTTCCAGGGCGGCCAGGGTGTGCTCGACGGTCTCGATCGTGGGGTTGCCGATGCGCGTGTACGCGTAGCCCTCACCCTGGCCGAAATGGGCGGCGGCCTGCTCGTACTCGTCGAACTCGAATCCGGCGGTCAGGTAGATCGGGGTCGCCCGGGGCGTCGCCGCCGCCTGCGGCGCGCGCTCGTGCACCTGACGCGTCGTGAATCCTCGCCTGCCCATGGCACCCTCCTGTCGGTGTCGCGGCGGCATCCTCACGCCCGACTCGACCATCGTCGCCGGTGGGTCACCGGTCCGACGAATCCCGTGTCGCCGTATGACACGCGGGCAGGCGCTCAGCGCGTCGCGGCGAAGACGAGCGGCACGCCGAGCCACTCGGCGAGGTCCTGCACCTCGGCATCCACCATCTCGCGCTCCTCCGCCTCGAGGTCGGCGATCTCGTGGACGGCGGCGACGACGAGGTTCTCCTTCTTCTTGTCGAGCTCGGCGCCGAGCAGCCCCGCGAACCGGTCGCCGACGAGGATCGGGTGTGCGAAGTACCCGTACACGCGCTGCGCTCTCGGTTTGAACTGCTCGAGGACGTACTCGAAGCCGAACAGCTCGGCCAGCCGCGGGCGGTCGAACAGCATCCCGTCGTAGGGGTTCAGGATCGCGACGCGCCCGCCGGGATCGTCGTCGAGGCTCTCGAGCGCTGCGGGATCGACCCGCCACTTCCACGTCGATCCTTCGACGGATGCCGCGACGCCCGCCGTTCCGACGGGGGTCCACGGCGACTTCTGCCGGGCGATGCCGGCCGCCTGCAGCCGCCGTTCGTCCAGCATCCGCCCCGCCTCGTCGGCGTCGAGCACCGGAACGTCCGCGAAGACGCGCTCGCCGATGTCCCACACTCGCTGACGACCCTCGCGCCCGACGATGCCCACCTCGCCGAGGTACGACAGCAGCTCGAGCATGCGCGGCACCTGGTTCGAGCCGTACCAGCCGGCCTCGTTGCGGTGCGCCACCTGGCTCGTGTCGGGGATCTGCGCCGCGAGCAGGGGGCCGTCGGCGCGCAGGCGCGCGAGCACGTCGGCGCGGAAGCGGGCGTTGGCGGCCATCCACTCCGACGCCTGCGCGCGGAAGACGCGGGCGCGCATGCGCGCCAGATGCGCGGGCAGCAGCGACACCGGCCGGACGTGGCCGTCGTACTCGAACAGCAGTCGGTCCTGCTCGACGGCCTTGCGGAGCTGACCGGGCTCGTACGACCAGCCGATCCGGCTCCACGCGATGGTCTGCTCCGCCGGCGCGATCGTCGCCGTCGGGTCGATCTTGATCGCGCCGATCTGCTCGGCGACCTCGACGACATCTCCCGGGCGCTGCGCGTCGAGCAGCTGCGCCCGCACGGCGATCCGCCGGGCCTCGTCGCGGCTGAGCTCTATGACGGGTTCTTTGGGCGCGGTGCGGCTCATGCGCGCAACGCTACGCCGGGGCGGCGACGCGGGCGACGGCCGGTCGCCGAGGCGTCAGACGGCGGCGAGCGCGGCGAGGGCGTCGCCGCTGAGGCGCTGCGTGGTCCATTCGTCCATCGGCTCCGCGCCCAGCGATCGGTAGAACGCGATCGAGGGGGCGTTCCAGTCGAGCACCGTCCACTCGAAGCGCGCGTAGCCGCGTTCGACGCAGACGGCCGCGAGCGCGCGCATGAGCGCCGTGCCGTGGCCGGCGCCGCGCTCGGCCTCGTCGACGTAGAGGTCTTCGAGCCAGATGCCGTGCCGGCCGGTCCACGTCGAGTACGTGAGGAACCAGATCGCGATCCCCACAATCCGCCCCTCCCGCTCGACGACGTGGGCGAAGGCCCGCGGCTCGGCGCCGAACAGCGTGTCGGCGAGCATCTCGGCGGTGTTCGCCACGGCATCCGGCTCGCGTTCGTAGACGGCGAGCGCGTGGATGAGGGCGAGGATCCCGTCCTCATCGCCCGGGCGCGCCTCACGCAGCACGGCGCCGCCGGCGAGCGCGGCGGTCACGCGTGCACCTGCGGCGACAGGCGGGCGGCGGGTGCGGTCGGGAAGAGTGCAGGCACCGGCCCAGCCTAGACGGCGGGCCGGTGCCGGCCGATTACTGCACCGACCAGCCGCCGTCGCTCGGGAGCACGACGCCGTTGAGGTTCACGCCGTCGTCCGAGAGCAGGAAGGTGATGGATGCCGCGAGCTGCTCCGCCGTGGCCAGGGTCGGGATCGAGGCCTGGAACGGCTGGAGCCGGGCCTTCCCCGCCTCGGACACGTGCGGCGGGAACGGGATGCCGGTGGCGACGCCGCCGGGGGCGACGGCGTTGACGCGGATGCCGTGGGGGCCGTACATGAACGCCGCCGAGCGGGTGAGGCCGATGACGGCGTGCTTGCTCGTCGTATACGCGTTGCCCGAGGCCGAACCGCGCAGGCCCGCCTCGGACGCGATGTTGACGACGGAGCCGGCGCCCGCGGCCATCATCGCGGGCAGGACGGCGCGGGTCAGCTTGAACGCCCCCGTGACGTTGACGCCCATGACCCGGTCCCACATGGCGTCGGTCGTCTCGTGCAGCGGCGAGAAGTCGTCGTTGATGCCTGCGACGTTGGCGAGCGCGTCGATACGCTCCCCGGCCGCCGCGACGATCGCGTCGATGGACTCCTGCTGGGTGATGTCGCCGGCGACCGTGATGACCTCGGCATCCGTCAGCGACGACGCGAACTCCGCCAGTCGGTCGGCCGACACGTCCACGGCGACGACGCGGCCGCCCTCGCGAGCGACGCGGGATGCGGTGGCGCGCCCGATGCCGCTGGCGGCGCCGGTGACGATGACGGTCTTCCCGGCGAAGCGGCCGGGCGTGATCTTCTCGGTCCAGCCGGTCGCGGCCGCTTCGGGCATGACGCCGTCGTTGGCCTTCAGGACGAGGTCGTCGACGACCGACTGCGGCATCTGGCCCTGGCTGAGCGCGACGAGCTGCTGCAGCGGCAGTCCGCGCAGCGGGGCGAGCGAATCCGCCGAGGCGCCCGACGCGGCGAGCAGTCCGCGCACGAGCGGGCCGCCGATCTCGCTGTCGAGCCAGTCGCCGATGGAGCTGGATGCGGTGAGGGGTGTCTTCTCTGACATGGTCGATCTCCTTCGTGAGCCTCGGGACGGGCTCACCTTGTTCAATTCCCTGCCGGGAAAAACTATTCCCGTGCGGGAAATGGTAGCCGAGGGCGATTAGGATCGGCATTGTGCCCGAACCTACGCCTCTACCGCGCCGCGGCCGCGGTGCGCGGGCGGGGCTCGACCTCGACACGATCATCGACGCGGCGCGCGGCATCGCACCGGAGGATCTCACGATGCAGGGTGTCGCCACGCGGCTGGGCGTGGACCGCAAGGCCCTCAACCACTACGTGAGCGACCGCGAGAGCCTTCTCGAACTGCTGGCCATCGACGCATTCCGCACCCGCGTCGCCGCCGACCGCCTCGACCTCGGCGACACCTGGCAGGACGCCTGCCGCGCCTACGCCCGCAGCATGTGGCGAAGCCTCGTGGACGTCGGGCCGTGGCTGCCGTACTTCCGGTTCACGAGCCCCCGCGACCTCGCCATCACCGGACCCGCCGACGTGATCGCCGAGCGCATGCTCGCGGCAGGATTCGCGCCGGTCACCGTGAGCCGGGCGATGCACCTGCTCGTGACGATCTGCCGCGGTTTCGCGCAGGACGCCGTGATCGGCTCCCGCGAGGGCGGCCACCCGCAGGTGGAGGATCTGCGGCAGGCGCTCATGAGCGAGCGCGAGGGCTACGCCGCGCTGCGGACGCTGATCGATGCGCGGGTGGACAACTACGGCGAGGAGCAGTTCGCGTTCGACATCGACGCGTTCCTCGCCGCGATGGAGCGCCTGCGGCCCTGACCTGTCCCCGCCGCCGCCGCCGCTGTTGCTGTTGCTGTCGCCGAGTGCGCCCACTGTGCGCGAGTGCGCCCGTTCTGCGCGCACCAGAACGGGCGCACTGGGCGAGAACGGGCGCACTCGACGCTTGGGCACGGGCGCGCGGGGCGCCGCTCTCCCCGCCGCCGCTGTCCCCGCCGCCGCTGTCCCTGTCCCGGTTGCTGTCTCCGAGTGCGCCCATTGCGCGCGACCGGGCCCGTTCTGCGGGCGCCAGAACGGGCGCGCTGGGCGAGAACGGGCGCACTCGGCGCTTGGGCGCGGCGCTTGGGCAGCTGCGCGGGCGCGGGGCGCCGGGGCGTCACATGTCGGTCGGCGTCCACTCCGAGACGGCGTCGAGCTCGGCGACCTCGTCGGCGGTGAGCTCGACGCGGCCACCGTCGAGGAGGTCCGGAACCTGGGAGAGCTTCGACGCCGAGGCGATGGGGGCGATGACGGTGGGCTTGGCGCGCAGCCACGCGAGCGCCGTCGCGGCGATCGACACCTCGTGGGCTGCGCCGATGCGCTCGAGCACCTCGAGGATCTGCAGCCCCTGCGGCGTCGCGTACTGTGCGGCGGCCGCCGCGCGCGGCGAAGCCTCCCCCTCCGCCTCGGTGGAGCGGTACTTGCCGGTCAAGAAGCCCTTCGCGAGCGAGAAGTAGGGCACGAGTCCGAGCCCCAGCTCTTCGGCCACCGGCACGATGTCGTCCTCAATCTCGCGGTGGACGAGGTTGTAGTGCGGCTGGATGGCGACGGGGGCTGCGACGCCGAGATCACGCGCGATGCGGACCCACTCGCGGATGCGGTCGGCGGAGTAGTTCGACACGGCGGTGTAGCGCACCAGCCCGTCCGAGACGAGCTGGCCGAAGGCGGTGACGGTCTCCTCCAGCGGGGTCTCTGCATCGTCGAAGTGCGCGTAGTACAGGTCGATCGACTCGACGCCGAGCCGCTCGAGCGAGGCTTCGGCCGCGGCGCGGACGTTCGCTGCCGCGAGGCCCTTGAACTGCGGATGCTGGCTGACCTTCGTCGCCACGGTGACGCCGTCGGGCTTGCGGTCGGCGAGCCAGGCGCCGATGATCCGCTCGCTCTCGCCGCCGGCGTTCCCCGCCACCCAGGCACTGTACGAGTCGGCGGTGTCGATGAAGTTCCCGCCGCCGGCGTGGAACGCGTCGAGGATGCGGAAGGACTCGTCACGGTCGGCGGTCCAGCCGAACACGTTGCCGCCGAGGGCGAGGGGGAAGACGTCGAGGTCGGTGTGCGCGATGCGGGTCATGCTCCGATCCAAGCACGCGCCCGCGCCGGGTATTCCGGACGTGACGCCGCGCGTCGGCGCGTGGGCGGACGCCGAGGCGCACGCATGCGAGGCCGGATGCCGCGGCATCCATTCACCGGAATGAAACGCGGCGGCGTACGGTTGGCACCGACATGCAACGCTTCGGAACCCTCTCCTTCGGCCACTACGGCCCCCTCGGCGGCGGCCGGCAGCTCACGGCCGGCGACATGCTGCACCAGGCCATCGATCTCGCCCAGGGCATGGACGAGCTCGGCGCGAACGGCATCTACTTCCGCGTGCACCACTTCGCGCGCCAGCAGGCGTCGCCCATGCCGCTGTTGGCGGCGATCGCCGCCAAGACCGAGCGCATCGAGATGGGCACCGGCGTCGTCGACATGCGGTACGAGAACCCGCTCTACCTCGCCGAGGAGGCGGCCGCCGTCGACCTCATCTCCGACGGGCGGCTCGCGCTCGGCGTGAGCCGCGGCTCACCCGAGACCGTCGTCCGCGGCTACGAGAAGTTCGGCTACACCGCCGAGGACCCGCGCGGCGCAGACCTCGCCCGCGAGCACTTCGACCTGTTCTGGCGCGCGATCGGCGGCGAGGGCATCGCCGAGCGCGACCCCAACTCGCCGTTCGGCGCCGGCAGCGGCCTGCAGCGGATCGAACCGCACTCCGAGGGGCTGCGCTCCCGCATCTGGTGGGGCGCGGGCTCGCGTGACACCGCCGAGTGGGCCGGGCGGATGGGGCTGAACCTCATGTCGTCGACGCTCGTCACCGAAGCCGACGGCCGCCCCTTCGACATCCTGCAGGCCGAGCAGATCGACCGGTTCCGCGCCGCGTGGCGTGAGGCGGGTCACGCCGGCGAGCCGCGCGTGTCGGTGAGCCGGTCGGTGTTCCCTATCACGACGGCCGAGGACGAGCTCTACTTCGGGCACTCGAACGAGGGCGACGGCATCGGCTACATCGACGGCTTCCGCTCGACGTTCGGCAAGACCTACGCCGCCGCGCCTGACGTGCTCGTCGAGCAGCTGCAGCAGGATGCCGCGGTCATGTCCGCCGACACCCTAATGCTCACGATCCCCAGCCAGCTGGGAGTCGCCTTCAACCTGCGCCTGGTGGAATCGTTCGCGACGCACGTCGCGCCGGCGCTCGGCTGGGAGAGCACCCGCGCCTGACTGCGCACTGCGGCGCGAGCCGCGGCCGTCGTGAAAGCAGGCGGAATCGACGCAAACCGCCGGTGAGGCGGCCCCAAGCGTCGGTTTCGCCTGCTTTCGGCACGCCTTCCGGCGGGGCCGGAAGAAACACGCCGCCGCGGGGACTGGCGCGGACCGCCGTCGCCGTGAATAATGGGTGGTATGACCACAGGTCGCCCCACGGGGTACAGCGCCATCTCCAGCTATTCGCGTGTCGAGATCCTCCACCTGGTGCAGGAGCAGCCGCAGCGCACGATCGCCGAGATCGTCGCCGCCACGAAGCTGCATCCGAACACCGTGCGGGAGCATCTGCAGCGCCTGATCGACGAGGGGTACGTCGTCGCGGCCGCCGAGCACCGCACCACCCGCGGCCGGCCGCGCGTGCTCTACAGCGCCGCCGACGGCATCGCCGCGACCAGCGCCGTGCAGCGGCGTAAGGTCATCGCCGCCGCCGAGCGCGGCGACCTCATGCGTCGCGTGCTGCCCGGTGAGGATCCCGAGCTCGCGCCCGACGCCCTGCACCAGGTGGATGCGCTCGTGGAAGATCTCATCGACGCCGGCTTCGACCCGCTCGTGGATGAGCGCGACCTCACGATCGATCTGACCCCCTGCGCCCAGGCCACCGCCCAGGCCGCGCACCGCGAGGTGCTGTGCCAGGTGCACCTCGAACTCATGCAGAGCGTCCTCGCCGCCGCGGGCGGCCCGCTGAGCATCGACGGCATGCGCCCCTCGTGCGACCCGAACGAATGCGTCGTGCAGCTGATGCTCGCCGACGCGGGTCGCGTCCCCACTCCCGCATAAGCAAGGCTCGAGCCCGCCGGGCTCGCGCCTTTTTCACGGCCCCCGCCGCTGCGAAGCTGTGAGACCACTGGATAGCTTCAGTCTCACGAAAGACATCCCTCTGGGGAAGGACCGCGATGGACTTCTTGGACCCGCTGCTGCTCGCCCGCTGGCAGTTCGGCCTCACGACCCTCTACCACTTCATCTTCGTGCCGCTCACGCTCGGGATGTCGCTGTTCATCGCGATCTTCCAGACCGTCTGGTACCGCACCGGAGAGGTCAAGTGGCTGCACCTGACGCGGTTCTTCGGGAAGATCTTCCTCATCAACTTCGCGATGGGGATCGTCACCGGCATCGTGCAGGAGTTCCAGTTCGGGATGAACTGGTCGAGCTACTCCCGCTTCGTCGGCGACGTGTTCGGCGCTCCCCTGGCCTTCGAGGGCCTCATGGCCTTCTTCTTCGAGGCGACCTTCATAGGCCTCTGGATCTTCGGGTGGAACAAGCTGCCCCGCGGCATCCACCTCGCCACCATCTGGATCACCGTCGCCGGCACCTGGCTCTCGGCCTACTTCATCCTCGCGGCGAACGCGTTCATGCAGAACCCCAAGGGCTACCAGATGTCCACCGAGGGGCACCGCGCCGAGATGGCCGACTTCTGGCAGGTGCTGACCAACCCGGTCGCCCTCACCCAGCTGCCGCACACGCTGTCGTCGGCCATCATGTTCGCCGCGGGGGTGATGATCGCGGCATCCGCCTGGCACCTCGCGCGACGCCAGAACGTCGAGATGATGCGCTCATCGCTGCGGTTCGGGCTGTGGGCGATGATCGCCGGCTTCGTCGCGGTGTTCCTCTCCGGCGACCAGCTGGGGCTCGTGATGGTGCAGACCCAGCCGATGAAGATGGCCGCGGCGGAGGCGATGTTCAACTCCGCCTGCGGGGCGGACGCGTCGTTCTCGCTCTTCTCGATCGGCACCCCCGACGGCACCGGCGAAGTGTGGTCGCTGCGGGTGCCGTACGTGCTCGCGTTCCTCTCCACGCACGACTTCAACGGCTGCGTCGAAGGCATCAACGACCTGAACCTGCACTACGCGACCGAGCTGTTCCCGCAGTTCGCCGACCGCCTGGACGGCAACTTCGCCCCGATCCTCTGGGTGACGTACTGGTCGTTCCGCTGGATGATGGGCTTCGGCCTGCTCGCCACCGCCATCGCGGTCGTGGGTCTCTGGGTCACCCGCAAGGGCGCGAAGCGCCCGGTCGCCGGCTGGATGTGGAAGATCGCGATCTGGCAGGCGCCGCTGGCCTTGTTCGGCATCCTCGTCGGCTGGATCTTCACCGAGATGGGCCGCCAGCCGTGGATCGTCTTCGGCCTCATGCTCACGGAGGACGGCGTCTCGCCGAACGTGCCGGGCTGGACCGTGCTCGTCTCGCTCGTGGCCTTCACCCTGATCTACGCGATCCTGGCGGTCGTGGAGTTCGGACTCATCTTCAAGACCGTCCGTGAGGGACCGCAGGCGCTGCCCGGCCCCGACGACCCCGACCCATCCGACCTGCCCGTCGACCAGACCCCGTCGACGGTCTACTAGGAGAAGCTGACATGGATCTCGCCCACCTCTGGTTCTTCATCGTCGGAGTGCTGTTCGTCGGATACTTCGTGCTCGACGGGTTCGACTTCGGCGTCGGGATGTCGCTCCCCTTCCTCGGCAAGGACGAGGTCTCGCGCCGCCAGGTGATCAACACGATCGGCCCGGTCTGGGACCTCAACGAGACCTGGGTGATCGTCGCCGGCGCCTGCCTGTTCGCGGCCTTCCCGGAGTGGTACGCGACGCTCTTCAGCGGCTTCTACCTGCCGCTGCTGCTGATCCTGCTCGCGCTCATCGCCCGCGGCGTCTCGTTCGAGTACCGCCACCAGCGCGAGGACCTCTCGTGGAAGCGCCGGTTCGACGCCATGATCGTCGTCGGCTCGGTGGTGCCGGCCCTGCTGTGGGGCGTCGCCGTCGGCAACATCGTGCAGGGCGTGCCGATCGACGCCGACAAGAACTTCACCGGGACGCTCTTCACCCTGCTGAACCCGTACGGGCTGTGGGTGGGCGTCACGACGCTGCTGCTGTTCTTCCTCCACGGCGTGTACTTCGTCGGTCTCAAGACCGACGGGCAGGTGCACCACGACGCGCAGGCGCTTGGCAAGAAGCTCGCGATCCCGACCGTCGTCTTCGCCGCCGGCACCGTCGTGTGGACCGTCGTGATCGCCGCCGGCCGCGAGGCGCCGCTGCTGTGGGCGGTCATCGCGTGCGGCGTGATCGCCGCCGTCGCCCTCCTGGCCTCGGTCGTCTTCAACTGGGTCGACCGCGACGGCCGCGCGTTCGCGGCGGGCGCCGTGACGATCGTGTTCGCCGTGCTGACGCTGTGGCTCGCGCTGTACCCGTACGTCATGCCCGCCTCCAACGACCCGGCGAACAGCCTGACGATCGAGAACGCCTCCTCGACGCAGATGACCCTCGAGATCATGAGCTGGGCGGCGCTCGTCTTCCTCCCGCTCGTGCTGGCCTACCAGGCGTGGACCTACTGGATCTTCCGCAAACGGATCACCCGTGCCGTCATCGAGGAGGCCGAGGTCGCCGAGGTGCATTGACCTCGGCGCGGGCGCGGTGCCGGAGCGCGAGCTCCGCGCGGCGCCCTATCCGCCGATGGCGTTCATGCCGCGGGCGGGCTGTAGGAACGACGGATCGTCGATCGCGTGGCCGGGCAGCTTGCCCGCGACACACGCCCGGAGCACGGCATCCACGGCCGCGTCCGTCCCAGCATCCGCCGCGATCCCGGCGTCAACCTCGGCTCCGGCATCCGCCGCGGCCCCGGCATCCGTCCCGCGCAGCACGGGCAGCAGGTCGTACTCCCCCGTCGAGAACAGGCAGTTGCGCAGCTGGCCGTCGGCCGTGAGACGCAGCCGGTCGCACTGCCCGCAGAACGGGGCGGTCACCGACGCGATGACCCCGACCGTCGCGGGGCCGCCGTCGAGCGCCCACTTCTCGGCGGGCGCGCCGCCGCGTCCGGGCACGGGGGTCAGCGTCCAGCGGGCGCCGAGCGCGTCGAGGATCTCACTGCGGGTGACCATCGAAGCCCGGTCCCAGGTGTGACCGGCATCCAGCGGCATCTGCTCGATGAACCGCAGCTGCGCGTCGTGTGCGAGCGCGAACTCGACGAGCTCGACGAGATGGTCGTCGTTGACGCCGCGCATCGCGACGGCGTTGAGTTTGAGGGGGCGCAGGTCGGATGCCGCGGCGGCGGCGATCCCGTCGAGCACATCGTGCAGGCGGTCACGGCGCGTGAGCGCACGGAACCGGTCGCGGTCGAGCGTGTCGATCGAGATGTTGAGCCGCCGCAGTCCCGCCGCCTGCAGCGGGCCGAGGAGCTCGGCGAGGCGGATGCCGTTGGTCGTCATCGCGAGGTCGATCCGCGCACCGCCGGGCGTGCGGATCGCGGCCAGACGCCGCACGACTTCGACGATGTCCGGGCGCAGCAGGGGCTCGCCGCCGGTCAGGCGGAACGTCGTCACGCCGGAGGCCGCGGCGACGCGCGCGACGCGCTCGATCTCGTCGAGGGTGAGGATGCTGGTGCGCGCAAGCCACTCGTTGCCCTGCTCGGGCATGCAGTACGTGCACCGCAGCGAGCAGCGGTCGGTGAGCGAGATGCGCAGGTCGCGGTGCACGCGGCCGAATCTGTCGACGAGCGGATCGCCCGGCCGCCCCGTCTCGTCCGGCGCACTCGCGCGCGGGCTCGGCCGGCGGGGCCGGGTGAGCACGACGGGAACGGCGACCATGACCCCGAGGCTACCCGCCGGGGTCCGCGCCGCCCACCCGGCAGACCGTGGGTATTCACGGCCCTCGCGGCCCCCGCGACCACCCGCGGGATCTGCGAGGATCGAAGGATGCCGGATGCCGACCCCACGCCCGCGCGCACGCGCATGCGCCCGGTCGACCCGAGGCTGCTGCGCTACGCGACGGCGTCGCGAGGGTTCTTCGTCGCGATCGCGGCGATCGGCGTCGCGCAGACCCTCGTCATCGTGGCGTTCGCGTGGCTCGTCACGCGCGCGATCACCGGCGTGATCGACGGCATCCCGGCCGCCGAGCTCACCGGCATCCTCACCGCCCTGGCCGGCGTGATCGTGCTCCGCGCGGCGCTGCTGTGGGCGCGCGAGATCGTCTGCGCCCGAGCATCCGCCCGCGTCGAGGCGCAGCTGCGGGCGCAGCTGGTCACGGCGATCGCCGCCCTCGGGCCGGAGTGGCTCGCCCAGCGCAACACGGCACGGCTCGCGGTCATCGCCGGGCGCGGTCTCGAGGCGCTCGACGCGTACTTCGCGCGCTACCTGCCGCAGCTCGTGCTGACGGTCATCGCGACGCCGATTCTCGTCGCCGTGATGTGGTGGCAGGACTGGATCTCGGGCCTCACGGTCATCCTCACGATCCCGCTCATCCCCCTGTTCATGGTGCTCATCGGCCTCGCCACGCGCGCCGTGCAGAACGCGCAGTGGCAGACCCTCGGCCGGCTGGCGGCGCGCTTCGCCGACACCGTGCGGGGGCTGTCGACGCTGAAGCTGTTCAGCCGGCAGTACCGCGCCGTGTCGTCGATCGAGAAGGTCACCGCGTCGTATCGACGCGAGACCATGCGGGTGCTGCGGGTCTCCTTCCTCTCCGGCTTCGCGCTCGAGCTGCTCGCCTCGATCTCCGTCGCGATCGTCGCCGTCTCGATCGGGTTCCGGCTCATCGACGGGTCGCTCACGCTCGCCGTCGGCCTGTTCGTCCTGCTGCTGGCACCGGAGGCCTACCTGCCGCTGCGCCAGGTCGGCGTGCAGTTCCACGCCGCCGCGGAGGGCGTCGCCGCGACCGACGACGTCTTCGCGGTCCTCGACGCGGCAGCCGAAGCGGTGCCGAAGACGGATGCCGCGGAGGGCACGGCGGGAGCGGTGACGGATGCCGCGGATACGCCGGCCGTCGTCGTGCACGGGCTGCGCGTCCGCCGCGGCGAGCGACTGCTGCCGGCGGTGTCGTTCACGGCCGAGCCGGGGACCGTCACCCTCATCGAGGGGCCGAGCGGCAGCGGCAAGACCAGCGTGCTCGCCGCCCTGCGCGGCGCCGCCGGGTTCGAGGGCACCGCGACCGTCGCCGGACGGGACGTCCGCGCGCTCGCGCCGTCCGCGTGGCTCGCGTGGGCGGGACAGCAGCCCGGTCTCATCGCGGGCACCATCGAGGACAACGTGCGCCTCGGCGACCCCGCGACCGGACCGGTCGGCAGCGACGGGGCCGATGCGGAAGTCGCGGGCCCCCGAGCGCTCGCGCGCCGCGCCCTGCACCTCTCCCAGGCGGCGGGGCTCGACCCGGCGACCGAACTCGGCGTGCAGGGGGCCGGGCTCTCCGGCGGACAGGCGCAGCGGGTCGCCGTCGCCCGCGCGATCTACCGGCACCTGAGCGGTCACGCGCCCGTCATCGCGCTCGACGAGCCGAGCGCCGCGCTGGATGCCGCGACCGAGCAGGGCCTGTGGCGCGCCGTCCGCACCCTCGCCGACGACGGCGCGACCGTCCTGCTCGTCTCGCACCGCCCCACCGCCCGCGCGATCGCCGACACGATCGTCTCGCTGCAGCCCGCGGAGGTGGCCGCGTGAGCGCATCCGCCGACACGTCGGGGTCGCCCACCGCGATCCTCCGCCGGGCGATGCCGCCCTGGCGCCGGTTCTGGCCGGGAGCCGCGAGCGGCTTCCTGTCCGAGGCGTCCGCCGTCGCCCTCCTCGCCTGCAGCGCCTGGCTCATCGTGTTCGCGAGCGAGCAGCCGCCGGTCCTGTTCCTCGGCACCGCCGTCGTCGGCGTCCGCGCGTTCGCCCTCAGCCGCGCGGCCTTCCGCTACACCGAGCGCCTCGCGAGCCACGACGCGGCCCTGCGGCAACTCGCCACGACGCGCACCGACCTCGTCCGCCGGCTCATTCCGCTCGCCCCCGACGGGCTCACCCGCACGCGCCGCGGCTCGGTGCTCGGCGCCCTCGTCGACGACGTGGACGAGCTGCAGAACCTGCCGCTGCGGGTCGTGCTGCCGCTCGTGTCGTCCGCGAGCGTCGCGCTCGGTGCCGTCGTGCTGATCGCGTTCGTGTGGTGGCCGGCCGCGCTCACGCTGCTCGCGTGCCTCGTCGTCGCGGGCGTCATCGCGACCGGCTGGGGCTGGGCCGCCGGCTCGCGCGCCGAACGGTCGATCGCCCCGCTGCGCGCGCGGCTGGCCGACGCCGTGCTCGACCATCTCGGCAGCCTCGACGTCCTCGTGGCCTACGGCGCGGAGCCGGCGGCGCGCGAGCGGATCCGCAGCGCCGACGCGGCGCTCCGCCGCGCAGTGGTCCGACGCGCCGCAGCGCAGGCCGGCACGACCGCCCTCGTCTCGCTGCTGGCCGGCGCCGCCTCGGTGCTCGCGGTGCTCGCCGCCGCACCCGCCGTCGGCGACGGCACCCTCACCGCACCCGCGTTCGCGGTCGCGGTGCTCGTGCCGATGGCCGTCTTCGAGGTGTTCACCGCCGTGCCGCTGGCCGCGTCGTCGTGGCGCCAGGTGCGTGCCGCGGCCGAGCGCATCGCGGCATCCGTCCCCGACGAGATCCCCGCCGAGCTTCCGGCGGAGGCGACCGAGCCCTCCGCCGTCGCCGCGCCCCTGACCTCCGCCGACGGCGCCGGTCTGCGGCTGCGCGGCGTCTCCGCGCGCTGGCCCGGTGCCGCGGCACCGGCGCTCCACGGCATCGACCTCGACGTGCGCCCCGGCGAGCGCCTGCTCGTCGTCGGATCCAGCGGCGCGGGAAAGACGACACTCGCCCACGTGCTCGTCCGCTTCCTGGAGCCCGCGACAGGGACATATTCCCTCGGCGGCACGGACGTCCGTGAGCTGTCGGCCGACGCCGTCCGGCGCACCGTCGGCCTCTGCGAGCAGCAGCCGATGCTGTTCGACGAGGACATCCGGCAGAACCTCCTGTTCGCGCGCGACACGGCGACGGATGCCGAGCTCGAAGCCGTCCTGGAGCGGGTGGGCCTGGGCGCCTGGCTGCGCGAGCGCGGGGGCCTCGACGCCCGCGTCGGCGAGCGCGGGGCGCTCGTCTCGGGCGGTCAGGCGCAGCGGATCGCGCTGGCCCGCGGCATCCTGCGCGCCTTCCCGGTGCTCGTTCTCGACGAGCCGACCGCGGGCGTGGATCCTGCGGCCTCCGACGCCCTGCTCACCGACCTGCTCGGCGCCGTCGGACCCGATCAGGCGGTCGTGCTCATCTCGCATGTGACGGTGCCGGCGGGTCTCGTCGACCGGACCGTGCGGCTGGAAGACGGCTCGGCCGCGTCGTGAGCGCTCGCGGGCCGGGCGGCGCGGTTCGCGTGCCGTCTCACTCCGCGACGATCCGCACGGCGGCGAGGTCCACCCGCATCCCGATCTCACCACCCGCCGCGATGCTCCGCTCGGCAACCGTCGCGACCGGCACATCCACGGCGACCTCGGGGCCGGTCGTCACCACCCGGACGCCCGCGACCGTCGGCTCCAGCCGCGCGACGCGCGCGCGCCACGCACCGGCGACGGATGCCGCTTCCCGCGGGTCGGCGAGGCGCACAGCGCCGGGCGGCAGGTAGGCGACGGCGCTCCCCTCGGCCACACCTCCCGCCGGCACGGCGAGCGCACCCGCCTGCCACACGCCGCCCGCGACGGTGCCGGTGACCCGGCCGACGCCCGCGATCATCGCGCCGAACGCCGTGGCGGGGGTCGTCAGCACATCGCGGATCGGCCCGTCCTGCGACACCCGCCCGCCCTCCAGCACGACGAGCCGCGACGCGAGCGCTACGGCGTCGACGGCACTGTGGGTCACCATGACGGTCGTCGTGCCCGCGGCCGGCAGCTGTGTCGCGAGCAGGGCGCGGATGTCGGCGGCGGTCTCGACATCGAGGGCCGTGAGCGGCTCGTCGAGCAGCAGCACCTCGGGCCGCGTCGCGAGCGCGCGCGCCAGCGCGACGCGCTGCTGCTGACCGCCGGACAGCTCCCGAGGCGCGTGGCCGGCGTGGTCGGCGAGGCCGGTCCGGGCCAGCCACTCCTCGGCCTCTGCGCGCGCCTGTCCGCGGCGGACCCCGCGGCGCCGCAGTCCGAAGGCGACATTGTCGCGCGCGGTGAGGTGCGGGAACAGGTGCGGCTCCTGCCCGAGCAGCACGACACCCCGGCGTTGCGGCGCGACCTGCCGTTCGGGCGTGGACACGTCGCGGCCGCCCACCCGCACGTGTCCCTCGCGGGAGCGCAGCAGCCCCGAGACCACCGCCAGGAGGGTGGACTTGCCGGCGCCGCTCGGACCCATGACGGCGATGACCTCGCCGCCGGCGACGGTGACCGCGGCATCCAGGACGAACCCGCGCCGCCGCACGACGACGTGCGCGTCGAGCGCCGCGCCGGTCACCGTCCGACCGCCGCGCTCGATGGTCCCGGTCGCCAGGCGCGCACGAGCAGCAGCGCCGCGACGGCGGTGATCAGCAGGAGGAGCGACAGCGCCACCGCCGTCCCCTGCGAGACACCCGCGCCATTGAAGGCGGTGTAGATCGCGAGGGGCATCGTCTGGGTGACGCCGGGGGCGTTGCCGGCGAACAGGGCCGTCGCGCCGAACTCGCCGACCGCGCGCGCGAAGCACAGCACGATGCCGGCCAGCAGTCCCGGCGCCGCGAGCGGCAGCGTCACCCGCCAGAGGATCCGCCACCGTCCCGCGCCGAGCGCCGCGGCGGCCTGTTCATAGCCGACGCCGGTGGCCCGCAGCGACCCCTCGAGCGCGAGCACGAGGAACGGCAGCGCGACGAAGGCCTGCGCGATGACGACGGCCGCCGTTGTGAACGGCACCTGGATGCCGACCTCGCCGAGCAGCCGGCCGAGCCACCCGTTGCGGCCGAGCAGGAACAGCAGCGCGACGCCGCCGACCATCGGCGGCAGGACGAGCGGCACCGTCACGACGGCACGAAGCAGCGCCGCGACGCGCGCGCCGGACCGGGCGATGAGCAGGGCCAGCGGCACGCCGAGCACGGCGCACACCACGGTGGCGATCGCGGCGGTCACCACCGACAGTCCCAGCGCCGACAGCGCCGCCGGCGAGGTCACGTCGGCCCAGAGCGTCGACCAGTCCACACGGCCGACGAGAGCGGTGAGCGGCACGACGAGCAGGGCGAGACCCAGCACGGCAGGCACCACCAGCACCTGCGGCACGAACCCCCGCCGCTCGCTCATCGGCTCGCCATGCCGCCGATGCGGTCCGTGGTCACGGCGCCCCGAATCCGAGCGCGCTCAGCATCTGCTGGCCCCGGTCCGACAGCACGAACGCGACGAACGCGCTCGCCGCCTCGGGGTTCGCAGCACCGTTCAGCGCGACCAGGGGGTAGGTGTTCACGACCGCGTCGGCGCCGGGGGTGTCGACCGTCTCGACGTCGGTCGTCGTGGCCGCATCGGTCACGTACACGAGCCCCGCGTCGGCCTCGCCGCTCGCCACTTTCGTCAGCACCGCCGTCACATTCTGCTCATAGCTGTCGACGGATGCCGTCACGCCGGCGTTCTGCAGGAGTGTCGCCGACGCCGCGCCGCAGGGCACCTCGGCGGCGCACAGGACGACGTTGAGGTCGGGCTTCGCGAGATCGGCGAGACCGGTCACGCCACCGGGATTCCCCGTCGGGACGACGAGCGTGAGCACGTTCGTGGCGAACGGCTCGGGGTCGCTCGCGAGACCGGCATCCACGACCTTCTGCATGTTCTTCTCGTCGGCCGAGGCGAACACGTCGACGCGGGCGCCCTCGATGATCTGCGTCGCGAGCGTCGACGACCCGTCGTAGCTGATCGGCAGGACATCGACCTCGGGGTGGGCGGCCTCGAACTCGGCCGCGAGCTCGTCGAAGGCGGCGGCGAGGGAGGCCGCGGCCGAGATCGTCAGGCTGCCCGACAGCGTCGCGGCGGCGTCCGTCTCCGATGGCGTCGCCACCGGAGCGGTGTCTGCGGACGCGCAGCCGGTGAGGGCGAGGACGGCGGCGGCCACGGCGGCCAGGGCGGTGAGCGATGTGCGGCGCATGATCAGTCCCTCGGGGTCTCGACGATGACGGTGGTGGCCTTGACGACGGCGACGGCGAGCGAGCCGGGCTCGAGGTTCAGCTCCCGGACAGCCTCGGCCGACATGAGGGAGACGACGCGGTGCGGCCCGGACTGGACGTCGACCTGCGCCATGACCCCGTCGACCTGGACGCGCGTGACGAGGCCCGTGAAGCGGTTGCGGGCGCTGGAGAGCACGTCGGTGGGGTCGCCGGGCACGCGAGCGAGCTCGACGGCCTTGGCCGCGAGGTCGGCGCCGGGGATCTCGACGGGGGTCCTGCCGGTCGTCGACAGGACGCCCTGGTCGACCCACCGGCGCACGGTGTCGTCGCTGACGCCCAGCAGACGGGCGGCGTCGGAGATGCGGTATGCGCTCATGCAGCCAAACTATCCCGCACACGCGGATCTCTCACCGGTTTTATTCCGCAGCCGCGGTTTCCACGGTCGACGCGCGCCCGCCACCGCACACCCGGAGGGTTACCCTGATCCCATGCCGCTGCCCCCGCTCGTCGCGCCCGTCGCCGCGCTCCCCGCGGACGAGCGCGAGCGCACGCAGCGGCACGCCGTGCTGCGCGGTTTCGGCGAGGAATCCCAGCGCCGCCTGGCGGCGGCGCACGTCGCGATCGTGGGCGCCGGGGGCCTCGGGTCACCGGCCGTGCTCGCCCTCGCGGCCGCCGGTGTCGGCATCCTGACCGTCATCGACGATGACGCCGTCGATCTGCCGAACCTGCAGCGGCAGGTGCTGCACCGTCTCGCCGACGTGGGCGCCCCGAAGGTCGACTCCGCCGTTCGCGCCGCAGCCGAGCTCAGCCCGCACACGGTCGTCCGCGCCGTGCGCGAGCGGCTGGATGCCGGCAACGCCGACGCCCTCCTCTCGGGCGCCGACCTCGTCATCGACGGCTCCGACACCTTTGCGACCCGCGCGGTCGTCGCGGCCGCCTGCGAGCGGCTCGGCGTGCCGCTCGTGTGGGGCGTGGTGCAGGAGTTCCACGCCCAGGTGACGGTGTTCTGGTCGCGGCCCCCCGCCGGCCGCGAACCCGTCGTGCTCGCCGATCTGCACCCGCCGGACCAGGCGGGCGAAGCCCCCAGCTGCGCGGCGGTGGGGGTGCTCGGCGCCCTGACGATGCAGGTCGGGTCGCTCCTGGCCGCCGAGGCCGTCAAGCTCATCACCGGTGTCGGCGAACCGCTCCTCGGCCGCGTGCTGCTCATCGACGCCTTGCAGGGGCGGACGACGGACGTGCCGCTGCACTCGGCATCCGCCGCCGCATCCCCCGCCGCGCCGACGCCCGCCGGCCCCGCCCCCGCGCCGGCCGCACCGGAGCCGATCCCGCACGTCACGGCGGCCGAGATGCTCGCGGCGCAGGCCGACGAGGCGGCGACGCTCCTCGACGTGCGCGAACCGTGGGAGACGGATGCCGGGATCGTCCGCGACTCCGTCCTGATCCCGCTCGGCACGTTCCTCGCCGATCCGTCCGCGCTCGAGGCGGACGGCCCCGTCGTCGTCATCTGCGCGCACGGGATCCGCGCACTACAGGCCGCCGAGACGCTGCGCGCCCGCGGCGTCGACGCGCGCGTGCTCGCGGGCGGACTGGCGGCGTGGTCGTGAGCGCGATGGCGACGGTCGAGGAGCATCTCGCCGGCATCCTCGCCGTCGTCGTGCCGCTGCAGGCCGTCACGGTGGCGCTGCCGGATGCCGCGGAGCGCACGCTCGCCGCGCCCGCCCACGCCCGCGTCGATCTGCCGCCGTTCGACAACTCCGCGATGGACGGGTTCGCCGTCCGGTACGCCGACGTCGCGGCGGCCGGGGACACGCCGCGGCGGCTGCGGGTCGTGGCCGACCTGCCCGCGGGCTCGCCGGCCGATCCGCCGCTCGCGCCGGGGCAGGCGATCCGGATCATGACGGGGTCCGCCGTCCCCACGGCGACCGACACGATCGTGCCGTTCGAGGACACCGCGGGCGGGCTCGCCGACTCGCTCGGCGAGATCGTCGTCACGGCCGCGCCGAGAGCCGAGGGCGCGCACGTGCGCCGCCGCGGCGAGGACACGCGCGCGGGCGATGTCGTGCTGCCCGCCGGAACGCGACTGGGGCCGCTGCAGCTGGGCGCGCTGGCGGCGGCGGGCATCGACCGGGTCGAGGTCGCCGCGCGTCCGCGCGTCGCGGTCGTCTCCACCGGCAGCGAGCTCGTGCCGGCGGGCGCGCCGCTCGAGCGCGGGCAGATCCCGGAGTCCAACGGCATCCTGCTGGCACACCTCGCCGCCGGCGCGGGGTCCGAGATCGTGCGCCGCGCGAGCGTCGACGACGCCGGGCCCGAACTGGCGGCGCTCGTCGCCGAGCTCACGGCGGGCGCGGGCGCCGTCGACGCGATCGTCTTCACCGGCGGTGTCAGCGCCGGCGCGTACGAGGTCGTGCGGCAGACCGTCGGCCAGATGACCTTCGGGAAGATCGCGATGCAACCCGGCAAGCCGCAGGGCTTCGGGGTCGCGGAACGGACGCTGCTGTTCGGCCTGCCCGGCAACCCGGTCAGCGCGGCCGTCTCCTTCGAAGCATTCGTGCGCCCGGCCCTGCTCACCCTGCAGGGCCGCACGTCGGTGCACCGGCCGGTGCTGCGGCTGCCCGCCGCCGTCGGCTGGCGCACTCCGCCCGGCCGGCGCCAGTACCTGCCCGTCACGATCGACCGCACCGATCCCGCCGGGTGGCGGGTCACCCCCGCCTCCGCCGGTGGCTCGCACCTCGCGGGGCGCCTCGGCAGTGCGGAGGCGTACGCCGTCGTCCCCGCCGAGGTCGACGCGGTCGCGGCGGGCGACGCCGTCGACGTCATGCTGCTGGACTGAAGACCGAGAGGATGCCATGAGCTTCACCCACCTGGATGCCGCCGGCCACGCCCGCATGGTGGACGTCACCGACAAGCAGCCGACCGTGCGCGCCGCGACCGCCCGCGGGTTCGTCCGCTGCGCGCCGGATGTCGTCGCGTCGCTGCGCGACGGCACGACCCCGAAGGGCGACGTGCTGGCGGTGGCCCGCATCAGCGGCATCCAGGCGGCCAAGCGCACGCCCGAGCTGCTGCCGCTCGCCCACATCATCGGCGTGCACGGCGCGACCGTCGACCTCGAGGTGACCGACACCGGCGTCGAGATCGAGGCGACCGTCCGCACCGCCGACCGCACGGGCGTCGAGATGGAGGCCCTCACCGCCGTCGCCGTGGCGGGCCTCGCCATCGTCGACATGGTGAAGGGCCTCGACAAGGCGACGGCCATCGAGAACGTGCGCCTCGTCCGCAAGACCGGCGGCAAGAGCGGCGATTGGACGCGCCCGGAATGACCGAGCGCAAAGGCACGGGCGCGATCCTCCTCGCGGGGGGCCGCGCGACGCGCCTGGGCGGCATCGACAAGCCGCTGCTCGAGATCGACGGCCGCTCCCTGCTCCAGCGGGCGCTCGACGCCGTCGCCGGATGCGAACCGGTCGTCGTCGCCGGTCCCGCGCGCAGCGACGTGGCCGGAGCCGTCACGTGGGTCCGCGAGGACCCGCCCTTCACGGGACCCGCCGCCGCAATCGTGGCGGCGCTCGCGGCGCTGCCGGAGCAGCCGGCACGGCCGGACGCGCCCGGACCCACCTGGACGCTCGTCCTGGCCTGCGACCTCGCCGACCCCGCCGCCGCGGTCGCGGCGCTGACCGGCGCGCGCGCCGCGGCATCCGCCGACCTCGACGGCTGGTGCCTCGGCGACCGCGACGGCCGCGCACAGTGGCTCACGGCCCTGTACCGCACCGCGGCACTGCGCCGCGCGGCGGCGGCGCTGCCGGATGCCGGGACGCACGCCTCGGTGCGGACACTCGTCGGGCCGCTCCGGCTCGAGCTCATCGCCGCCGGGCCGGCGACGGACGATATCGACACGTGGGACGATGCCGAGCGCGCCGGTGCGCGCCCCCGGCCAATCCCAACCGCGCTTCTCACCCCCACGAAGGAGACGCCATGAGCGATCGCACTCTTCCCCCCGAGGCCCTGGACGCGCGGGCCGCCGCGCTGCGCGAGCGCTTCGGCCTCGCCGACGACGACCTGCCGATCGCGCTCATCCTCGACCTCGCCCGTGACGTCGCGAACGGGGTGGCGCGACCCGCCGCGCCGTTCAGCGCGTTCGCAGCGGGGCTCGTCGCGGGTCGCGCGGGCGGCTCTCCCGACGACGTCCGGGCGGCGGTCGCGGCGGTGACCGAGCTTGCCGCGGGCTGGGACGACCGCCCATGACGCAGGTGCGCTACTTCGCCGCGGCGGAGGAGTTCGCCGGCCGCGCCACCGAGCAGCGCGACGACGCGACGCTCGGCGCACTGCGCCGCACCCTCGCGGCGGACTACCCCGCGCTCGGCGTGATCCTCCCCCGCTGCGCCGTGCTCGTGGACGGCCGTCGCAGCGACGACGAGACGGCGCTGGGGGCGGCATCCGTCGTCGACGTGCTCCCCCCGTTCGCCGGGGGCTGAGCCCCGCCGGGTCTCACCGCTCGTCCGACGCCCTCAGCCGCCGATGCCCTTCCAGAGGGCCTCGCCGTCGTCGGTCCACTGCTTCTTCCACACCGGCAGGGACCGCTTGATCTCCTCGATGACATCGCGGCAGATCGTGAACGCGTCGCCTCGGTGCGCCGTGCCGACGGCGATGACGACGGCGGCGTCGCCCACCGCGAGCCGCCCCACGCGGTGACTGACCGCGACGATCGCACGGCGGTCGCCGATCGCGCTCATCGCGATGTCGTGCAGGGTGGCCTCGGCATCCGGATGCCCGGAGTACTCGAGCGCCACGACGGGACCGGCGGCCTCGGGGTCCTGCGCGCGGACGGTGCCGATGAAGCTCGTGACGGCGCCGACCCACGGCTGCTCGACGGCGGCGAGGTGCGCGGCGGCGTCGAGCGGCGCGTCCGAGATGCGGGCGATGGCGATGGTCATGCGTGATCGGCCCCTTCGAGCTGGTGGACGACGTGCGCCGCGACCGCCACGACGACGGACATGCCGGTCGCGACGGCGCGCGGCGAACCGGGCAGGTTGACGATGAGGGCGCGTCCGGCGACGCCGGCGATGCCGCGCGAGAGGAGGGATGCCGGGGTGTCGGCGAGGCCGCGGCGACGCAGCTCCTCCGCGATCCCCGGCACCTCCCGCTCGATCACGCGTGCGGTCCCCTCCGGGGTCTCATCGCGCGGCGACAGTCCTGTGCCGCCCGTCGTGACGACGACGCGGGCGCCGACGGCGATCGCGTCGCGGAGCGCCTGGGCCACGGCATCCGCCCCGTCGGGGACGACGGTCGCGTCCGCGCACGCGAACCCCGCCTCGCGCAGTTGCGCGACGGCGATGGGGCCGCTGGTGTCGGGTCGCACACCGGCGGCCGACCGGTCGGAGACGGTGATGACGGCGGCGGGGATGCTCACCCGCCCAGGCTACGCCGCGGCGGGCGCCCGCCCCGGCGCGACCACCGGGGGAAACGCGACGGATAATCGAAGCATGCCCCGTCGAAACGTGACGGCATCCTGTGCGATGCGCACGGCCTCGGCGTGATCGCCGACGACGACCCTGCCCGCCTCGTCGGTCCGGACGCGGGTGCTCGCGAATTCAGTGCCCGACATGGAACACCCCCTTGGCGCCCTTCTCGGCGTCGCTCATGATGTGCGTGACGAAAGGATAGTTGCCCGCTTCGGGGAACGACAGCTCCACGAACCCGCCCTGCGCGGGCTGCAGCGCGAGCGCCTGCGATCCGCCCGGATCGTCGGGTCTCAGCGTGTAGGCCCCCTCGGCGAACACGGTGTCGAACTGGCCGCCGACGATGTGGAAGGACGATGCCGTGTTGGGACCGGCATCTAGCACCCACACTCGCACCCGCTCGCCGACCGTGGCGGGCAGCGGCTCGTACGCGTACTGGTTGGCGTAGCCGTTGAACGCGACGAGGTCAGGGGTCTGCGCGGCGATCTTGTCGGCGTCAGCGGTGCCGCCCTGCGTCCCGAGGTACATCTCGCCCTGCACGAGCACGTACTCGCCGTCGACGGGGGCGAGGTCCGGCGGGTCGATGATGACGGCGCCGTACATGCCGCCGGCGATATGCATCGACATGGGCATCGTCGAGCAGTGATACATCCAGATGCCCGCCTGCGTCGCGGTGAAGGTGTACGTGAGGGTCTCGCCGGGCTGGATCGTCCGCATCGGCTCGTCGGGCGCGAGCGCGCCGGCGTGGAAGTCGATCGAGTGACCGATCGAGCCCTCGTTGACGAGCGTGATCTCGAAGCGGTCGCCGATTCTGCCGCGGATGACCGGCCCCGGCGCGCTGCCGCCGAACATCCAGCGCGTCTGGGTGACGCCGGGCGCGACCTCGACCTCTTCCTCAGTGACCTCGAGCGTGAGGCGGTGGACGGTGTCGGCGGATGCCGGGGCCAGCGCCGCCGGCCACGGCGTGAACCCCGCGCCGGGCTCGGCCTCGAGGTCGATGTCGCGGGCGGCGTCGGCGGCGGATGAGCCCTCTCCGGCATCCATCCCGCCCCTGTGATCGTGACCGTGGGCCGAGCCCGCGGCATCCGTCACCGAGGCGCCCGGGGCCGGGGCGCCGGTGACGACGACGGCGAGCTCCATGCCCATCTGCCGATGCCCGGCGATCGAGCACCAGCCCGCCAGGTCGGCGCCGACGACGCCGACCTCGACGGTCTCGCTCGCGCCCGGCGCGAGCCGCGCCGTGCGCACCCCGTTCGCGAAAGTGAGGTCGTGCACGTCGGTGCCGGTGTTATGGAACGTGACGACGAGTGCGTCGCCGTACGGCACCTCGATCTCGGCGGGCGTGAACCGCATGCCCTCGACTTCGACGGTCACGTCGGTGGTCTCGCCCGAGGCGACGACCGCCCCGCCCGCCGCGGTCGAGATGCCGACAGCGGCGGGGTCGGCGGCGACGCCGCCCGCGACGCACAGGGCCAGCACCGTGAACGCCGCAGCGACGGCGCCGACGCGGCGCGGTGGAGCGACGGGGGCGGTGGCCACCGGCATCCCGAGGCTCACCCGTCCACTGCGGTCCGGATTCGCGCCCTCGTCGCGGCGGACGCGGCGCCCCGCGACGACGGCGCGGACGGCGAGCACGACGAACGCGATGACGACGCCGAGCGCGGCGAACGAGAGCAGCACGCGCGCGACGGACGGCATCGGCAGCAGGTACAGCACGATGGCGCCGTTGAAGGCCGCGACGCGGAAGGCGGCGCCGCGGTCGAGCATCTCCGCACCGGCCTTCGCGGCGGCAGGGCTCCCGAGCGCGACCACGGGCAGCAGATAGCTGAGCGCCCCGAGCAGCAGCTGCACCGCGAAGCCGACGACGAGAGGGCCGAGCACCATGAGATAGCCGGCGCGCAGCTGCGCCCAATCCGGGCTGACGGCGCTCATCGCGGCGAGGGTCGCCGCCGCGACGACGACCCAGCCGAAGGCGGCGGCGAGGCTCCAGCCGGCGAAGGTCGCCGGGGGCATCGACCGCCCCTGTCGCCACCCCTCGACGCCGATCCGCAAGGCACCGGCGAGCCAGACGAGCATGCCGCCGGCGACGAGCAGACGCACGTCGAGGAGCGGTCCGACCGCGGCGATCGCCAGTCCCGCGACGAGCACCGGCAGGGCGTGGCGGGCCGCGGCATCCGCGGTCTCGCCCATGCGCGCGTGCAGCACCGTCGGCCACAGCAGCACGAGGGTGCCGAGCGCGGTGAGGCCGATCCAGCCGTAGGCGTTGAGGACGAGGTGCGCCGTCACGAGCCGGTCGGTGAGGTCGGGGTCGCCCGCCGCCGACATCGTCGCGCCGATCGCGATGCCGCCGAGGAACACCGCCGCGGCGGCGACGTAGTAGCGCACGAGCGGCGAGAACCGCGCCGGCAGGGCGCGGCGCAGCTGCAGTGTCAGGATCACGCCGTGCGTGAGGATCGCGGCGCCGACGATCACCGCGCCGGCGACGACGAGCATCGTGACACCGGCGAGGATGCCGGTGATCACGACCGCCGCGCCGAGCGTGTGCAGGCCGAGGCGCACGGCGAGGCCGGCCCGCTCGGCCGGGGCGGGGCGGCGCAGCAGGGTGTCGGAGAAGTGCTGCGACCACACCAGGATCGCGGCGGTGACGGCCCCGAGCAGGGGCACGTGGATCATGAGCCAGAGCGGCTGCGGCACGAAGCGGTGGATCGTGACGGCGACGATCGTGAGGACGATCCAGCCGAACACGACCGAGTTCGTGAGCAGATACCAGTTACGCCGTGACACGCGCGCGTCTCCTCTCGATGCTGCGGTTGCGCAGCGACAGGGTGACCGCCGTCGCGCCGAGCAGGATCAGGGCGGCGGCAGCGCCGATGCCGCCGGCCTGCAGCGCAGGCACCCAGCCCCATGCGTCACCCGCGACGACCCGGACGAGGAGTGCAGCCTGCAGCAGCGCGACGGGCGCGTACAGCGCGGGGTGGTACGGGATGCCGACGTGCAGCACGGCGGGGAGGATGACGGGCGCGTGGGCCATGATCATCGTGATCACGAAGCCGAGGAAGATCGCGTGCGTCGTCGCGTCGTAGACGGCGCCCTCGGTGCGCGCTCCGCGGAGCAGCCATCCCGCGCCGGCGACGGCCAGCCACGCGTACCCCGCCAGGAGGCACACCGCGACGTAGCGC
This sequence comes from Microbacterium aurum, assembly GCF_016907815.1. Lineage (NCBI taxonomy): Bacteria > Bacillati > Actinomycetota > Actinomycetes > Micrococcales > Microbacteriaceae > Microbacterium > Microbacterium aurum. The sequence goes on along the minus strand of NZ_JAFBCQ010000001.1, from coordinate 1,366,626 downwards.
GGCAGCCCCGGCATCCGCACCGTCCGCCGCGCGACGTCGTACCGGACGAGCCACGCGACGAGGCCGAGCAGCAGGAACCCCGCGACGGGCACGGCGACGAGCGGGGCGGTCAGCGACAGCAGGCAGGCGGTGGCGAGGGCGAGTGCCAGGGCGAAGAGGACGCGTTCGGCACGGATGCCGGGGGCCGCGATTCGCGCGAGCTCAAGCCGCTCCCCCGCGATCGTGAGCACGAGGAATGCGGCGAGCAGGGGGACGAGAGGCGCAGGCGGCACCCCGCCGCACCACGCGACCGCGGCGAGAAGGCCGGCCGCCGCGCCGAGCGCCTGCACCGCGGTCGCCGTCATGGGCTGGCGGCGCCAGATCGCCCGGTACTGCAGCACGTGCACCGCGAGCCCCGCGACCGTCGCGGCCTGGGCGGCGGGGAGCGGCACAGGCGTGACGGCGGCGATCGCACCGATGGCGAGGAGCGCGGGCGAGGCATACGCCCAGCCGGCGCGCAGTGCGACGGCACGCTCGAGGCTGATGAGGGTGCCGACGAACCCGAAGACGAGCAGCGGCGCGTGCAGGTCGGCGAGCCGGTCGGAGAGGATCGGCAGCGGCAGGCCGAGCAGCAGGAGCCCCGCGATGAGCCCGAGCACGAGTGCCGCCGCGGCGGGGAGGACCAGCAGCAGCCGGGCGCGGGACGCCACGCCGGCGCGGGACGACGTGTCCATACCACAACGCTAGCCCGCGGCGCGGAGACCCCCGCCGGTCAGGCCGTGTTTATTCACCCGCGGCCGGGGCCGCGCGCTCACCCGCGCGCGCTGTCGAAATCAGCACGCGCGGTCGAGACCTTCAGGCGCGCGGCCGACCCGCACGCGCTATCGAAATCAGCACCCGCGGTCGAAACTCTCAGGCGCGCGTGCCGATTTCGGTAGCGGACCCGGCGGCGCAGGCGTCAACCGCTGATCGCGTCACCGGAACCGGCGGCGGGCACCGCGGCATCCGCCTCGGCGGCTGCCGTGATCCGCGCCGCCATACCGCGGAAGATGAACCCGTGGAACGGCAGCACCGCGAGCCAATACAGCCGCCCGGCGAGCCCGGAGGGGAAGAACACCGCGCGCTGCCGGTAGCGCGCACCGCCGCCGTCCTCCTCCGGCTCGCACTGCAGATCCAGCCACGCGAGCCCCGGCACGCGCATCTCGGCGCGCAGCCGCAGCAGCCGGCCCGGTTCCACCCGCTCCACCCGCCAGAAGTCGATCGCGTCGCCGACGGCGACGCGTCCGCGGCTACGGCGTCCGCGCGTGAGGCCCACCCCACCGACGACGCGGTCCATCCAGCCGCGCAGCGCCCACAGCAGCGGCGCGGAGTACCAGCCGTTCTCGCCGCCGATCCCCGCGATGACGGCCCACAGCCGATCCGGCGATGCGGTCGTCGCGGCGCTCCGCACATCGGTGTACACGGTGCGGCCAGCCCAGTCCGGGTCGCTCGGGAGGGGATCCGACGGAATGCCGGTGACCTCGGCATCCTGCCAGCTCGTCTCCACGGTGTCGGCCTCGACGCGGCCGAGGGCGAGCGCGACCGCGCGCCGGTAGGGAGTGAGGCCGTCCGCCGGGGGCGGGATGAGCGCATCGACGGCGTGGTCGTCCATGACGCACTCGTGCACGAGCGACGCGATGAGCGGCCGCGCGATCGCGCGCGGCACGGGCGTGACGAGGTTGACCCAGTGCGATGCGAGTCCGGGCGTCAGCACCGGCAGCGCCGCGATCGCCCGCTGCGGCAGACCCGCCTCGACCGCGTAGCCGTTCATCATCTGCCCGTAGCGCAGCACGTCGGGACCGCCGATGTCGACGGCGCGGGTGACCGCGGCATCCACCCGCGCGGCGCCCAGCAGGTAGTGCGCCACGTCACGGATCGCGATCGGCTGGATGCGGTTGCGCACCCACCGCGGCGCGGGCATGTACGGCAGCACTTCGGTGAGGTGCCGGATCATCTCGAACGACGCCGACCCCGATCCGATGACGACGCCCGCCTGCAGCACGAGCGTCGGCACGCCGCTGGCGAGGAACACCTCGCCCACCGCGACGCGCGAGCGCAGGTGCGGGCTGAGGTCGCCGGTGCGCGGATGCAGACCGCCGAGATACACGATGCGACGGACGGATGCCGCGGCCGCCGCCTGCGCGACGGCGTGCGCCGCGGCGAGGTCGGCCTCCTCGAATCCGCCCCCCTGTCCCATCGAGTGGATGAGGTAGTACAGCACGTCGACGTCGTCGCACGCGGCGGCGAGCGCCCCGGCATCCGTCGCCGACCCTTCGACGGCCTCGACGTCATCGCCCCACGCGAACGCCGCGAGACGGGCGGGGTCGCGGACGAGCACCCGCACGCGGTATCCCGCCGCGACGAGCCGCGGCACGAGCCGTCCGCCGATGTATCCGGTCGCCCCCAGGACGAGCGCCCGTGGGGCGGTTCCGTCGTCTCGGGGCCGCGTCCGCAGGTCGGGCTCACGCCCCGTGGGGGCCGACAACGCACTCATGACTGCGAGCGTAAGCGCGCCGCCGGCGCCCGGACGAGTGGCTTGCGCGGTCGGCACGCGCGAGGTAGGCGGCGGGGGCGCCACGCCGCCGCGCCGCGGCGCGTCAGCGCCGGCCGGTGCCGAACATGCCGCGGATGACGGAGGTCAGGATCGTCTGCGTCGCCTTCGACCCGAGCACCTGCTCGATGGGCGACTTCTCGGCCTTGCGGGTCGTCCGCGTGCGCGACGTACCGCCGGACGCCTTCATCAGCCGGTCGTACTCCTTCTGCCGCTCCTTCTCGGCGGCGGCGTCGGCCTTCGCGATCGCGGCCTGCTGCTTGGCGTACTCGGCATCCGCCTTCGCCTTCGCGGCCGCCGCCTCCTCGGCGGCCTCCGCCTCGGCGGCGGCGTTCATCTTCGCGGTGAGGATCTCGCGCGCCGACTCCCGGTCGATCGCCGTGCCGTACTTCGCGAGCAGCGGCGACGCGTGCACGGCCCGCTGGATGTCGGGGTCGGGCGTCGGCGACATCAGCCCCTGCGGCGCCCGCAGCCGGGTCCACGCGACGGGTGTCGGGGCGCCCTTCTCGCTCATGACGGTGACGATCGCCTCGCCCGTGCCGAGCTCCTGCAGCACCCGCTCCAGGTCGTACCCGCTCTTCGGGTACGTGCCGACCGTCGCGCGCAGCGCCTTCGCATCGTCGGGGGTGAACGCGCGCAGCGCGTGCTGCACGCGCGACCCGAGCTGGGCGAGCACGTCGGAGGGCACGTCCTTCGGCGTCTGCGTCACGAAGAACACCCCGACGCCCTTCGAGCGGATGAGGCGGACCGTCTGCGTGATCGCCGCGAGGAAGTCCTTCGACGCGTCCTTGAACAGCAGGTGCGCCTCGTCGAAGAAGAACACGAGCTTCGGCTTGTCGGCGTCGCCGACCTCCGGGAGGATCTCGAACAGCTCCGCGAGCAGGTACATGAGGAAGGTCGAGAACAGCGCGGGCTTGTCGGCGATGCCCGGCACCTCCAGCAGCGACAGCACGCCGCGCCCGTCGGGGGCGGTGCGCAAGAAGTCGCGGACGTCGAACTCCGGCTCGCCGAAGAACACGTCGGCCCCGTCGTCGGCGAACGTGATGAGCTCCCGCAGGATCACCCCGGCCGTCGCGGCGGACAGCCCGCCGAGCGTCTTCAGCTCCGCCTTGCCCTCGTCGCTCGTGAGGTACGTGAGCACGGCGCGGAGGTCCGACAGGTCGACGAGCGCGAGCCCGTTGGCGTCGGCGTAGTGGAACACCAGTCCGAGGCTCGACTCCTGCGTCGCGTTGAGCCCCAGCACTTTGCTCAGCAGCAGCGGCCCGAACCCCGACACCGTCGCCCGCACCGGCACACCCTTGCCGATGCCGCCGAGAGCGAAGTACTCCGTGACGGATGCCGTGGGCTTCCAGTCCTGGCCGATCGCCTGCGTGCGGGCGAGGAGCTTGTCGCTCGGCTCCCCCGGCGTGGCGACACCGGAGAGGTCGCCCTTGATGTCGGCGGCGAAGACCGGAACGCCCTTCTCGGCCAGCTGCTCGGCAAGTCCCTGCAGGGTGCGGGTCTTGCCCGTGCCGGTCGCTCCGGCGACGAGCCCGTGCCGGTTCATCATCGCGAGCGGAATGCGGATCTGCGCCGTCGGCACCGGCTCCGTGTTCATGAGAGCGCCGAGGTCCAGAGTCGCCCCCTCGAACGTGTAGCCGGCGACCACCGCCGCGACCTCGTCCGCGTCGAGCGGTCCGGTCGGGCTGGCGGCGGATGCCGGCGCCTCGGCATCCGGCGTCACATTCCGAGGAGATGGCGGATTCCGAGGAGCGGATGCCGGGATATCGTCCTCGGCATCCGTTTTCTCCTCGGAATCGGCCGCACCGGCATCCGCCGCCGCCGCCTCCGAACCACCGGCATCCGCCGCCGAACCACCCGCCGCCGCCCGCGCGGCCTGGGCCGCGGCGAGCGCCGCCTTGGCCTGTGCGAGCTTCAGTGCGGCTTCCGCCGCCTCGGCTTCGGCCTGCAGTCGGGCCAGTTCCGCGTCATCGGGAGCGCTCATGGCGTCAGCCTAGCGAGCGACCCCGCCGCCGTTCACGCCTGTCGTGCCGCGGGGGCGGCCGGCGCCCCGACGCGCCGACCCCCGGCATCCGCCCGCGCCCGTTCCCGCTCCAGCACGACCGTGAACGCGCCGGCCACCACGAGCGCCGCACCGATCCCCGCCAACGTCCCCCCGACCGTGTCGCTCAGCCAGTGGGCGTGCACCTGCGTGCGACTGAACGCCATCGCGAAGATCCACGCAGCGCCGATCACGGCCACCCAGATCCGCGGGAACAGCACGACGGCGATCGTCGCGATGGTGGCGGCGTTGGCGGTGTGCCCCGAGGGGAAGGAGCCGTGATCCGAGACGACGATCATGTCTTCCGGGCGCGCGCGACCGAACATCCCCTTGATCACCTGCACCACCAGCGCGCTTCCCGCCGACGCCGCCAGCACGAACACGGCGCCCCACGGACGGCGCAGCACCAGCATCACGGCGGCGCCGCCCAGCGGCACGACGAAGGTCGCGAACCACCCGCCGCCGAGGAAGTTCAGCGCGAGGGAGAACGGCTGCAGGAACGCGAAGGTCGAGACGAAGCCGTTCCACCAGTCGTCGACGTCGACGTCGGCCTCGAGGGCGATGAGGATGCCGAGGCCGACCGTCGCGGCGATGAGCACCACCCCGATGACGAGGCGCTGCAGGCGTGTCGTGATGAGGTCGTCGTCGATCGGCGGGCGCATCGCCCCATCATGCCTGACGGCGTCCGCACCGCGCCGACCCCGCGCCGCGGGTGCCCGTCAGGGCGCGAGACGCTCCACGGTCCGCGGGCGCACGACGAACCACAGCGACAGCACCGCGACGACGCCGCATCCGGCCATGACGATCGCCATCGTCGTGGCGGTGATCCCCGCCCCCTCCGACAGGGCGCCGACGAGCGGGGTGATGATGCCCGCGACCCCGAAGTTCACGGCGCCGATGACGGATGCCGCGGTCCCGGCGGCCTTCCCGTGGCGATCGAGCGCGAGCACCTGCACGCACGGGAACGTGAAGCCGCATGCGGTCATGAACACGAACAGCGGCACCATCGTCCCCCACACTCCGAATCCCAGCGCGTCGGTCGCCATGATGGCGGATGCCGCGAGCACGAGCACCGCGGTGGAGCAGGCGAGCACCCACTGCGGACCGAAGCGCGCCGCGAGCCGCGACGCCGTCTGCACGCCGAGGACGACGCCGAGGGAGTTGACGGCGAACAGCAGACCGTACTGCTGCGCGTCGAAGCCGTAGCCCTCCTGGAAGAGGAACGGCGAGGCCGACAGGTAGGAGAACAGTCCGCTGAAGGTCATGCCGCCGATGATGAGCACGCCGATGAACACCCGGTCGCTGAACACGCTCTTGTACCGCTGCAGCACCGTGGCCCCGCCACTGTCCTGCCGCCGCGCCTTCGGGAGGGTCTCGGGGACGAGCGCGATGGCGGAGACGAGCATGACGACGCCGTAGATCGCGAGCACGACGAAGATCCCGCGCCAGGGCATGACGGCGAGGAGCGCCGATCCGATGAGCGGTGCGACGACGGGCGCGACGCCGGAGACGAGGGCGAGCCGGCTCAGCATGACGACGAGCCGCCGGCCGCCGAACAGGTCGCGCACGATCGCCATGGCGACCACGCCGCCGGCGGCGGCGCCGACGCCCATGAAGACGCGAGCGACGGTGAGCAGCTCGAGCGTCGGGGCGAGCGCGGCCGCGACGCTGGCCACCACGTGCAGCGCCGTGACGGCCAGCAGCGGCACGCGACGGCCGACCTTGTCGCTGAGGGGACCGACGACGAGCTGGCCGAGCGCGAACCCGATCATGGTGCCGGTGAGGGTCAGCTGGATCGCGGCGGCCGTGGTGTGGAAGTCCTCCTGCAGCACCGGGAAGGCCGGCAGATACAGGTCGATCGTGAAGGGGCCGAGGGCGGTGAGCGCGCCCAGCAGGATGATGTAGACAACGCGCCGCGCGGTGGAGATGGCGTCACCGGGGTGCAGGACGATCGGCGCGGTGGCCGGGTTGGCGCCCAGGGTGCGGATGGCGCCCGTGCGGGCGGCGCCGGCGCGCTGGTCGGGGCTGACGGTGGGGATCGATGCGGTGTCGCGCACGGTGTCCAGACGTTCGTGGGGAGAGGCGGGGGCTGCCGGATCGGGGAGCGCGGGAACGGCTCGAAACGATTCGGGGCAGAGGCTGAGTCTAGCGCTTTCCCAGCCTCTCCTCCCATGCGGCCGCATAGACTCGAGGGGTGCCTCCGCACGGCGGAGCGCCTTCCCGTCCCCGAGCCGAGATCACGCACATGACCCCGACGTCCTCCGGCAAGCGCTCCAGCGGCAACCCCGCCACGCAGGCCAAGATCGAGCTGTCCGTCAAGCAGCAGCGCGAGCAGCAGAAGCAGGAGAAGCTCGCTGAGTACCAGCGCCAGCTCGCCAAGCGCCGCCGCAGCCGGCTGACCTGGTGGGTGGTCGGCGTCACGGCGGGTCTCGCCGTGGTCGCGCTGATCGCGGCATCCGTCATCTTCGCGCCGAAGAAGGTCACCTACGAGGCCGGCGGCACCGGCGCCGAGATCGAGGGCGTCGAGACGTTCACGAACGAGACGCAGCACGTCGCGGGCACCGTCGACTACCCGCAGAACCCGCCGGCGGGCGGCCCGCACAACCAGTACTGGCTGAACTGCGGCATCTACGACCAGCCGCAGCAGAACGAGAACGCGGTCCACTCCCTCGAGCACGGCGCCGTCTGGGTGACGTACGACCAGGCGCAGATGTCGGGCGCCGAGCTCGACGAGCTGACGTCGCACCTGCCGTCGACGTACGTGATCCTCTCCCCCTACGAGGGGCTGCCGTCGCCCATCGTGCTGAGCGCGTGGAACGCGCAGCTGCAGCTCGAGCGCGCCTCCGACACCCGCATTCCGGAGTTCTTCGAGGAGTACTGGCGCAACCAGAACGTGCCCGAGCCGGGTGCCGCGTGCACGGGCGCGATCGACGGGCCCGGCAAGCAGTCGTGACCGACCTCGACGGCGACCGCCGCACCCTCCCGCCCTGGTGGGCGGTGCTGCTCGTCGTCGTCGCCGTGGCGGGCGTCGCGTTCGCGATCGGCCGGTTCTCGACCTTCGGCGCGCTGGGGGCGGGCACGGTGCCCACGAGCGACTCCCCCGAGGCGGGATTCGCCCGCGACATGCAGGTGCACCACGGTCAGGCGGTCGAAATGGCGATGGACATCTACCGCACCACCGAGAACCCCGACGTGCGCGTTCTCGCCTACGACATCGCGACCACGCAGTCCGCGCAGAAGGGCGAGTTCTACGACTGGCTCGTGAAGTGGAACCTGCCGCAGTCCGGCGGGCCGCTGATGGCGTGGATGGATGCCGCGGACACGGCCCACCAGCACGTCGCGACTCCCGGGGCATCCGAAGCGGAGCTGCTGACGCAGATGGGGATGGCGAGCCCCGCGGAACTCGCCGCGATGCGCGCCGAGACCGGCACGGCGGCGGACTGCACGTTCCTCGCGCTCATGATCCGCCACCACGAGGGCGCGCTCCCGATGGCGCAGGCGCTGCTGCAGCTGGGGTCCGAGCCGCGCGCGCTGCAGGTCGCGCAGGGCGTCATCGACACCCAGTCCGCCGAGATCGACCTCATGACCTCGCTCCGGCGAGGCCTGGCCTGCACCGACTGAGCCAGCGCGCCGACTCTGCGCCGGTACGCCCGCGCCTCACCCGCTCAGGCTGTCATCGACGAGTCGCGCAGGCGGGAGAAGAATCGCGACGCCGGGGGCAGCCACAGCAGCACGATCGCCACGACGCCGATCACCGCGACCCCGGTCGCCCACAGGTTCGACAGGCGGCTGTCGGCGAGCACCAGCACGGTGAGGCCGACCACGATCAGGAGGTACACGCTCACCAGCAGCCGCGACAGACCGCTGCCGCGCCGCATGCCCGCCGCCGCCGCGAGGATCATGAGGCCGAACAGGGCGATGCCGGCACCGAGCAGCGACACCCGCAGGACGTCGTCGTCGGGCACGTCGTAGCGCGCGAGCAGCACGATCAGCCCGAGCCCCGTCGCCGCGAGGGCAGCGACGTACGCGAGCACGGCGGCGACGGTGATCGCCGGCGGCGTCGGGGCGGGTGCGGCGGCGCTGTCGAGGCCCGCGGCGGCCAGTGCCCGGGTGAGGAAGCGCCGGTGGAAGAAGCGCACGACCTCGATGGCCGCGATCATCGGGATCGCGACGAGGGTCAGCAGCACCGCGGCATCCTCCCCCGGGTCGCGCAGATCGAAGAAGGCCGTCGACAGCGGCACGGTGAAGATGATGACGAGCCCGACGAACATCGCCCCGACGATCAGCACCTTGTAGCGGTTGAGCGGGCGCGAGAGCACCGCGAGCACCCAGATGCCCACGATCGCGAGGATGATCGTGGTCCCGGTGCGCAGCTGCGGCTGCGGCACCTCGAGACTGCGCGCGAGCAGCGAGTAGGTCGTGAGTCCCGTCGCGATGATGAGCCCCGCCGGCACGGCGAACGACAGTGACCGCGGCAGGAAGCGGGCACGTAGCGGCGCGCGTTCGGCATGAGCGCGAGGAAGAACGCCGGGATGCCGATCGTGAGCCCGTCGGTGATGGACAGCTGCCGGGGCAGGAACGGGAACTCCAGCAGCAGCGCGCCGAAGACGACGGCCAGCGTCGTCGCGTAGACGGTCTTGGTGAGGAACAGCATCGAGACGCGCTCGATGTTGGCGATCACCTGGCGTCCCTGCGCGACGACGGCCGGCAGGTGCGAGAACTGGCCGTCCAGCAGCACCAGCCGGGCGACGGCCTTCGTGGCGGCCGCCCCGGAGTTCATTGCGATGCCGATGTCGGCCGTCTTGATCGCGAGCGCGTCGTTGACCCCGTCGCCGGTCATGGCGACGGTGTGGCCGCGGGCCTGCAGCGCGGTGACCATCCCTTCTTCTGCTCGGGCGTGACCCGCCCGAACACCTCGTGCGCGTCGAGGATCTCGCCGAGCTCCGCCTCGTCGGTGGGGAGTGTGCGCGCGTCGTAGCCCTCCGCGACGTCCAGCCCCACTTCCCGCGCGATGGCGGCGACGGTGCGGGGGTTGTCGCCCGAGATGATCCGGATGCTGACGCCCTGCTCCCGGACGTACTCCAGCGTCTGGGCGGCATCGGGGCGGATCTGCTCGCGGAAGGTCAGCAGCACGACCGGGACGAGGCCGGCCGGCAGGGTCTCGGCCTCGGCCTCGGCGGGGGTGAGGGATGCCGGGGCGTGCGCGAGCACAAGGGTGCGCCGGCCGGTCGCCGCGAGCTCGGTGACCCGGCGGCCGAAGTCGCCGGTGTCGTCGGTGGCGGCGTCACCGAAGACCATCTCGGGGGCTCCCATGACCCAGGTGCCGCCCGCCTCGGAAACCGCGCTCCATTTGCGGGCGGACGAGAACGGGATGGTGGCGGTCGGTCGCAGCCGGTCCGCGTCGGGGAAGGGGTCCGCGAGCACGCGGGCGCAGCAGCAGGATGAGGAAGCAGGCGCCGACGATCGCGTTGAAGAGCGTGAAGACGTTGGCCCGGACGATGTTCCAGACGCTCCGACTCCAATCCGACACGAAGGCGTTCGTGCGGCCGGCGGAGACGCGCTCGGCAACCTCGGCGGCGGACAGGCCGACGCGGGGATCTACGGGCGCGGGCGGGGCGTCGACGTCGGTCGCGGCATCCATGGATCACACACTATGACCTGCCCCGCGCTGTCGGCACGGGCGCGATATGGGAGAATGGGCGGTCTATGGACACGACCCCCGACGTCATCCTCCATCTCGCCCACGCGGAGGTCTCCCTCCTGGTCGACGCCCGACACGGACGACTCCCGTCGATCGTGCACTGGGGCGCCCGGCTCGGCGAACTCGACGACGACGCCCTGCGCGGGCTGACCGACGGCAGCATCCCCGTCGTCGGATCGAACAACGTCGACACACCCCCGCGCGTCGCGCTGCTGCCGGAGCACCACACCGGCTGGACCGGCCGCCCCGGGGTCGCGGGATCCGCGTCGGGCCGCGGCTGGTCGCCGAAGTTCGCCGTGACCGGCGTCGAGCTCGACGGGTCCCCCGTGGACGGGGTGGTCCGGCACGGCGCCGGAGCCGTGGTGTTCCACGCGGTCGACGACCAGGGACGCCTCGAACTGCGTCTCGAGCTCGAACTCCTGCCGAGCGGCCTCGTCCGCTCGCGCGCGATCCTCACGAACCTGCAGGATGCCGCCTACACGGTCGACGACGTGTCGCTGTGCTTCCCGCTTCCCGCCGAGGCGACCGAGGTGCTCGACTTCACCGGTCAGCACAACTACGAGCGCTTCCCCCAGCGCGGCCCGCTGCGGGCCGGTATCCATCTGCGGGAGAACCGTCGCGGACGCACGGGCGCCGACAGCGCATACGTGCTGCACGTCGGCGTGCCCGGCTTCGGATTCGCACAGGGCCCCGTGTGGGCCGTGCACACCGCGTGGAGCGGCAACCACCACCACTACGCGGAGCGCGTCTACACCGGTGAGCAGGTGATCGGCGGCGGCGAGGTTCTGCTGCCCGGCGAGATCGTGCTCACTCGCGGCGAGGCGTACGAGACCCCATGGGTCTTCGGATCGTACGGGGACGGACTGGATGCCGTCGCGCACCGATTCCACGCCCACCTGCGCGCGCTCGGCGCGCATCGCCCTGCGGATCGTCCCGTCACGTTGAACGTGTGGGAGGCGGTGTATTTCCGCCACGACGCGGCGGAGCTGATCGCACTGGCCGACCAGGCCGCAGAGATCGGCATCGAGCGGTTCGTGCTCGACGACGGGTGGTTCGGCGACCGCCGCACCGACCGGGCGGGTCTCGGCGACTGGGTCGTCTCGACCGACGTGTGGCCCGACGGGCTGCATCCCCTCGTGGACCACGTGCGTGCCAAGGGCATGCAGTTCGGCCTGTGGTTCGAGCCCGAGATGATCAACCTCGACAGCGACCTGGCCCGGCGGCATCCCGAGTGGATCATGGCGGCGCGCGACGAGCTGCCCGTGGAATCCCGCGCGCAGCACGTGCTCAACCTCGCCGCCCCCGGCGCGTACGAGCACGTGAAAGGCCAGATGCTCGCGCTGCTCGACGAGTACGCGATCGACTACATCAAGTGGGACCACAACCGCGACCTCACCGAGGCCGGCGACCGCGAGCACGGAGGCCGCCCCGTCGTGCACGAGCAGACCCGCGCGTTCTACCGTCTGCTGCGCGAGCTGAAGGAAGCCCACCCGACGCTGGAGATCGAGTCGTGCTCGTCGGGCGGCGGGCGCGTCGACCTCGGCGTGCTCGAGCTGACCGATCGCATCTGGGTCTCGGACAACAGCGACCCGCACGACCGGCAGTCGATGATGCGCTGGTCGACGCAGCTCGCGCCGCCGGAGTTCCTGGGTGCGCACATCGCCTCGGACCGCTCGCACACGACGGGGCGCCGCCTGGACCTGTCTTTCCGAGCAGGCACGGCGATCTTCGGACACCTCGGCATCGAGTGGAACCTCGGCGAGGCGACGGATGCCGAGCTCGCCCTCCTCGCCCGCTGGATCGACTTCCACGTGCGGCACCGACACCTGCTGCTCGGCGGCGAGGTCGTGCGCATGGACACGACCGACCCCCGCGTGGTCGTGCACGGTGTGGTCTCCCCCGATCGCGCGGAGGCTCTGTACTCCTCCGCGCTGCTCGACACTGCCCACCCCGAGCCTGCGGCGAGGCTGAAGCTGCGCGGTCTCGATCCCGAGCGGATGTACGACCTGGCCCCGGTCTTCATCGGGACGTTGCCCTCGGGCCTCATCCCGCCCGTGTGGTGGGGCGAGCCGAGCGACGCCGAGATCCTCGCGAGCCAGGAGTACTGGGACCGCGCTGAGCGCGCCGACGTGAGCTTCCCGGGCGCGCGCTTCCGCGGCGACGTGCTCGCGACCGTGGGCGTGGCGGCGCCGCGCATCCACCCCGACCAGGCCGTGATCTACCACGCGGTGGCCGTCGACTGAACGGCGGTGGACTGCAGGGCGGTGGGCTGAAACCCCGCGCACAGCGAGAGGGCCGGGAGCGTTGCGCTCCCGGCCCTCTGCGGTTCGTGACGACTACTTGACCGAGCCGGCCGTCAGGCCGCGCACGAAGAACCGCTGCAGACCGAAGAAGATCGCGAGCGGCACCACGAGGGTGATGAACGAGCCGGCCGCCACGCGCTGCCAGCCCTGGCCGTACTGGCCCAGCAGCGTGTACAGCCCCTGCGTCAGCACCTGGTTCGGACCGCTCTGGATGAACAGGTACGCGACGAAGAAGTCGTTCCACACCCACAGGAACTGGAAGATCGCGAACGAGGCCAGTGCGGGCACCGACATCGGAACGATGAGCCGCCAGAAGATCTGGAAGTGGCTTGCACCGTCGATCTTCGCCGCCTCGATCAGCGAGTTCGGCAGAGTCTGCATGTAGTTGCGCAGGATGTAGATCGCCAACGGCAGCGCGAATGTGGCGTGCACGATCCAGGCGGCCTGATACTGCCCGATGATCTGGATGCCGGTCGTGTTTCCGAACCACACGAACAGCTGGAGGATCGGGATCACCGCGATCTGGATGGGCACGACCATGAGGCCGAGGATGACCGCGAAGTAGATCTCCTTGCCGGGGAACTGGAAGAACGTGAAGGCGTACGCGGCCATGGCCGCGAACATCACCGGGAGCACCGTCGCGGGAATGGTGACCGCAGCGGAGTTCCAGAACGTCGTCCCGGCATCCAGCGCGTCCCAGGCCTGGGCGAACGGCTCCAGGGTCCACGTCGTCTGGAACGGGTTGAGGATCGCGGTCCACCACCCGGTCGCCTCCACGTCCGCGCGGGGGCGGAGGCTCGTGATGAGCAGTCCGAGGAGCGGGAAGAGCCAGGCGACCGCGATGATCCCCATGATGATGGTGATCAGGACGCGGGGCTTGCCCTTCTCGGTGCCGTCCTTGTTGAGCCGCTTCTTCGACTTCTTGTCGAGGTCGACGATCTCGCGTTTGCCCGAGTCCTCGTCGACGATCGGAGTGGGAACGATGGTCATCGGAGTTCCTCCTGCGACTTGTAGGAACGGATCTGGTAGACGATGAGCGGGATGACCGCGATCATGAGGACGATCACGACCGCAGCGGCCTTGCCCGGGTTCTGGAAGCTGAACAGCTGTGCGTAGAACTCGACCACCAGCACGCTCGTGTTGTACTGCCCGCCCGTCATCGCATAGATGATGTCGAAGCTCTTCATCACGAAGATCGTGACTGTGACGAAGACGGCGAGCACCGTGCCGCGGATCTGCGGGACGATCACGAGGAAGAAGGCCTTCCGCTCACTCGCGCCGTCGAGGCGAGCGGCCTCGATCGTCTCTTCGGGCACGCCTTTGATGGCTGCCGAGAGCAGGACCATTGCGAAACCGACCTGCAGCCAGATGACGATGAACATGAGCAGGAAGCTGTTGAGGCGCCCCGCGTCGATCGTGAGCCACGGGACCGGATCGTTGCCGGTGACCCCCGTCCAGATCGCATTGAGGAGATAGATCTGGGGGTTGCCCGGTGGTGCGTAGAAGTAGATGAAGCGCCAGGTGACGGCCGCGGCGACGCCACTGATGGCCATCGGGAGGAAGATGATCGACTTGAACGTGGTCTCGCGCTTCTTGCCGAGGCGATCGGTCAGGATCGCGACCAGGAGACCGATGAGGACCGCCGCGGTCGGCACGACGATGACCCACAGCAGGTTGTTGAGCAGGACGCCGAGGAAGTTCGGGTCCGTGAAGAGCGAGATGTAGTTGTCGAGCCCGACGAACGTCGAGCCTTCGCCGCGTCGCTGACTCGCCTCCATGAAGCTCTCCACGAACGTGCGCAGAGCCGGATAGAGCAGGAACACGGCGACGAGAAGGATGACCGGGAGCAGGAAGACGTACGGCAGAAGCCGCGTCTTCGTCCGGTCGTGCGTCTTCTCGACGACGAAGTTGAGGAGGAAGAAGATGAGGAACGAGACACCGAGGCCCAGGACCACGGATACGACTGCACTGATGATGGGACCCATCGAGACCGCCTGACGTCGTTGTGAGGTTGATGGTGATGCTAGCGGGGAGCGGCGCCGGCGCACAGTGCCTGCGCCGCTCCTTCGCTATGCGATGCGACGGCGGGAGATCACCGCGGCCACGACGCGTCGATCGCGTCGAAGGCCTGCTCCATCGTCTTCTGCCCGGCGAACCAGCTGGTCAGCTCGCTCCACTCGGTGCCGGAGCCGACTTCACCCGGCATCTGGTCCGACGCGTCGAAGCCGAAGATCTCAGAGCCGGCGAGCAGCTCCTGCGCCTTCTTCTGGAACTCCGTCGTGTAGAACGAGGTGTCGAAGTCGTTGTGCGGCGAGAGGAAGATCGCCTGGCTGGCGTACCCGTTCGTGCCGAACTCCTTGCCGGTGATGTACTCCACGACCTGCTTGACCTCGTCCGAGTCGGTGAAGGCACCCACGAGGTCGCCACCGCCGAGCATCGCCTGCTCCGCACCCTCGGGGGCCGGGAGCTGGAAGAAGTCGATGTTCGTCAGGTCGTTCTCGGCGATCTGCGCCTTGATGTCATCCGGGAAGAAGTCCGCGATGAACGACCCCTGACGCATCATGAAGCACTGACCGTTGTCCTTGCCCTCGACGAACAGCTGGTTGCCGGCCGTCTGGAAGGCGGTGGTCGCCGCGGCGGCGCCGCCGCCGTTGACCTTGCCCTCTGCGAGAAGCTCCGTGGCAACCTTGTCGCCGGCCTCGTTCACGAGGTCGCTGTTGAAGAGGATGTCGCCGGCGATCCAGGCGTTGTAGTCCTCGAGTCCGCCGTAGCGCAGGACGTACTCCTCGAGCCAGTCCGTCGCCGGCCAGCCGGTCGCGGCACCCGATTCGAGACCGACGCACCACGGGTATCCGAGGCCCTCGTCGATGATCTGCTGCTGAAGTGCCGTCATCTCGGCATCCGTCGTCGGCACCGTCAGGCCCGCGGCCTCGAACGCCGCCGGGTTGTACCAGACGAGCGACTTGACGTTGATCGAGTACGGCAGACCGAAGGTCTGGCCGTCGACGACCGCGATCTCTCCGAGGCCGTTGGCCTCGTCGGCGGTGATCGCCTCGACGTCGATGCCGAGGTCCTCGAGCGGGAAGAGCTGCTGGGTCTGGCTCTTCAGGACGCCCGGCTGCGGGTAGATCGCGATGTCCGGCGGGTTGCCGGCGGTCGCGCGTGCGATCACGGCCGTCTGGAAGTCGGTGTTGCCGTCGTACGACACCTTGATGCCGGAGGTCTCACCCCACTTGTCGAGATCCGCCTGGAACGCTTCGGCCTGTGCGTCGGTGAACCCACCCATGATGGTGATGGTCTCGCCGCTGCCTCCACCGCCGTCGCCGCCGTCGCCGCCCCCGCCGGTGCAGCCAGCGAGCGCCAGGCCGACGACGCCGAGCGCCATCATCGGCGCCAGGATACGTCTGTGCTGTGACATGCCCATGTGTGCTTCTCCTCCTTGAGTCCACGAGACTTCGCGGTGCGGTCGTTTCGGGAACCGCTTCCACACAAGGTATTGGATGCGACTGGATCGCACAACCGTGAATGTCGGGATGATCGGCGATCGTTGCGATTCCGCGACATTCGCGACACGACATCACCTGGAACCGTTCCCAGATTCGACGAAATCTCGTATGCTGACACGGAACCGCACCAGGCCGCGGACGGGCAAGTGACCACGAGGTGGTGAGTCAGAGTGAGCGGGATCGCGGAAGTCGCCCGCCTTGCGGGAGTATCGAAATCGACGGCGAGCCGCGCGCTCGGAGGCACCGGCTACGTCTCCGACGACACGCGTCGGCGCGTGATGGCGGCCGCCTCGTCGCTCGGCTACGTGCCGTCCACGAGCGCCGTGAGCCTCGCGACCGGACGCACGCAGAACATCGGCGTCGTCATGCCGTACGTGAACCGGTGGTTCTTCGCCGAAGTGCTCGAGGGCCTCCAGCAGTCCCTCCTGCAGCGGGGCCTGGACCTCACGCTCTACGACGCAAAGCCCGGCACCGACGGGCGCAACCGGATCTTCGAGGACTTCCTCGCCCGCAAGCGATTCGACGGACTCATCGCCGTCGGTCTCGAACCCGACCACGACGAGATCGACCGCCTCCTCTCGATCGGCCGGCCCGTCGTGAGCGTCGTGGGATCGGGCGAGGAGACGACGGTCGTCGAGATCGACGACGACTACGTCGCCCGCCGGGCGACGGAACACCTCGTCGCCCTCGGGCACCGCGACATCGCGTTCGTCGGCGGAGGCGTGACGACGCACTGGGCGCAGGTCGACCGCCGCCGGCTGAGCGGGTACTTCGGGGCGATGGAGGATGCCGGACTGTCGAACCACGCCGTGCACATCGTCTCGGAGGTGACGATGCCGGGCGGCTATGCCGCGGCCGTCGACGCGCTCGGCGATGTGCGCAACCGCCCCACGGCGATCGTCGCCACGTGCGACGAAGTCGCGATCGGGACGATCATCGCCGCGCGCCGGCTCGGCGTGCAGGTGCCGAGCGACCTCAGCGTCATCGGCATCGACGACCACGAGTTCGCCGACATGTTCTCTCTCACGACGCTGCGCCAGTCCCCGCGCGAGCAGGGCCGCGTCGCCGTGCAGCTGCTGCTCGAGCACCTCGACGATCCGAGCCGCCCGATGCGTGTGGTGCGGATGCCGTCGCAGCTCATCGTCCGCAATTCGACCGCCGCCCTCGACCCCCGCCGCTCCGCCGTCGTCATCGACAGTCGGGTGCGGGGCGAGTAGCCGAAGGAGGCTCCGTGTTCGACCTGCCCGACTCCTGGGTGTGGGACTTCTGGCTCGCCGACGACGGCGAGCGGTACCATCTGTTCTTCCTGTACGCCTCCCGCGCGCTCCACGACCCCGACCGCCGACATCTGCGCGCGTCGATCGGGCACGCCGTCTCGGACGACCTGGTGTCATGGACGCGCGTCGCGGACGCACTCGTGCGCGCCGACGCGCCCGCCTTCGACGAGACCGCGACCTGGACCGGCAGCGTCGTCCGCGGCGACGACGGGCTCTGGTACCTGTTCTACACGGGGGTGCGTTTCGAGGACGGACGCAATGTGCAGCGGCTCGGCTACGCGACCTCGACCGACCTCATGACCTGGCACAGGGCGCCCGACAACCCGGTCGTCGAATCCGACCCGCGGTGGTACGAGCTCGCCGGGAACTCGCCGTGGAACGAAGAGACCCGGCGCGACCCCTGGGTGTTCCGCGACCCCGACGGCGACGGCTGGCATCTGCTGGTGACGGCGCGCGCGACCGAAGGCGAATCGCTCACGCGGGGCGTCGTCGGCCATGCCGTCTCCCCCGACCTGCGCTCGTGGAGGGTGCTGCCGCCGCTGAGCGAGCCCGTCGAGAACGGCTTCGGCCAGCTCGAGGTCATGCAGGTCGAGGAGATCGACGGACGACCGGTACTGCTGTTCGTGTGCCTGCCGCCGCAGGCGTCCGAGCGCCGGCGCGCGCAGTACCCGCGCGGCGCGATCTGGGCCGCACCTGCGGATTCCCTCACCGGCCCCTACCGCATCGACGAGGCGTATCCCCTCGCCGACGACGACCTGTACGTCGGTCGCCTCCTGCGCCGACGTGACGACGGCGCGTGGCTGTTCTTCGCGTTCCGACACATGGATGCCGACGGCGAGTTGGTCGGCGGTGTCACCGATCCGATGCCGGTGGCGTCGCAGGGCGATCGACTCGTGGTGCAGCGGCCCTGAGCGGTCGCGGACTGATCGCGACATACGAAGAAGGCCCCGGATACAGCATCCGGGGCCTTCTTGTTCGCAGAGCGAGATTACTTCAGGGTCACCGAAGCGCCGGCCTCCTCGAGGGCAGCCTTGGCCTTCTCGGCGGTCTCCTTGTTGGCGCCCTCCAGGACAGCCTTCGGAGCGCCGTCGACGACGGCCTTGGCCTCGCCGAGGCCGAGCGAGGTGAGCTCGCGGACGACCTTGATGACCTGGATCTTCTTGTCGCCGGCGGCCTCGAGGATGACGTCGAACGAGTCCTTCTCCTCGGCCTCCTCGGCGGGGGCACCACCGGCGGGAGCGCCGGCAGCGGCGACCGCGACGGGGGCGGCGGCGGTGACGTCGAAGGTCTCCTCGAACGCCTTGACGAACTCGGACAGCTCGATGAGCGTGAGCTCCTTGAACGCGTCGAGCAGCTCCTCAGTGCTGAGCTTTGCCATGATGTATCTCCTTGATTGGGGTTGTTCTACGCCGAGGCCCTGAGTCAGGCCGCGGACTCCTGCTTCTCACGCAGCGCGTCGACCGTGCGAACGGCCTTCGACGGCAGCGCGTTGAAGACGTAGGCCGCCTTGGTCAGCGAGGCCTTCATCGCACCGGCGAGCTTCGCCAGCAGGACTTCACGGCTCTCGAGATCGGCGAGCTTGTTCACCTCGGCAGGCGAGAGCGCGGCACCGTCGAAGTAGCCGCCCTTGATCACCAGCAGAGGGTGTGCCTTGGCGAAGGCACGCAGACCCTTCGCGACGGCGACCGGGTCACCGTGCACGAAGGCGATGGCCGACGGACCCTTGAGGTCGTCGTCCAGCCCCTCGACCCCGGCGTTGCGCGCCGCGATCTTGGTCAGCGTGTTCTTCACCACGGCGTACTCCGCGTCCTGACGGATGCTGCTGCGAAGCTCCTTGAGCTCCGCAACCGTCAGACCGCGGTACTCGGTCAGCAGAACGGCGGTCGAGTCCTCGAAATTCTTCGTGAGCTCGGCGACCGATGCTTCCTTCTGCGCCATGGCCACTCCTTGTGTGTACGAGACGCTCCGCGGTGGCGGGGCGTCGGCCGCAGTCGCTGCTCTCGTGAACGTCCCCACAACACGAAAAAGCTCCGGCGCAAGCGCACGGAGCTTCGATCCGGTTTCCCGGGAGTCTGTCTGTGACACCTGCGCGGGCCCCTGCGTGGTGCAGAGCTTCGTCGGCATCCGCTTGCGCGCACACCGAGACCAGCGGTCTTTGGCTTCGTCCACTCTACGCGCCCCCGCCGCCCCCGCCAAATCCGCGCCCGCCCCCGCGTCCCCCCTCCCTCCCGCCCCGCCCCTCCCCGCCCCCCTCGTCGCCGAGCGCGCCCCTTGTCACCGAGCGCGCCCACTATTGCCCGTACAGAAGGGGCCGCCTCGGCAGAAACAGGCCCGATCGGCGCTGCGGAACCTCGATTCCGAAACTCCGAAGTCGGGCCGCGAGCACCTCGGGGCTGGTGGCATGGGCGTTGCCGCCGCGGACGAAACCCTTCCGGGTCGTGCCGCGTACCCAGTCCTCGCGCTGCTTCTCGGCGAGCAGCACCTCCTCCAGCGTCCGCCCGGAGCGCAGCGCCTCGTCGGTGTACTTGGCCTCACCGTCGCACTCGTAGAACGTCGCCACCTCCTGGATCTCGAGGTCGAGCCAGTACGACCCCCGGCTCGGCGCCGCGACCTGCACCTGGATCGCCGGCTGCCCGAACCCGAGTCGGCGCAGCTGCAGCTTGGTCACGACCTCGAGCGGCTTCTGCGAGCGCCCGTCCGCGACCTCGAGCAGAGAACGGGCGTGACGGATGCCGCGGGCTCCCGGCATCCGGTCGACGCGCTCGGTCAGGTCCGCGAGCCACGCGGATGCCGCAGCGACGTCGTACTGGCGCGGGTCGCCGCCGATGCGGCTCAGGATCTCGTCGATGAAGACGAGCGCGACCTCTGCGCTGGCGAGCCGCGCCAGATCGTATGCCGTGCGCAGCGGCGACGTGCACAGGATGCCGTCGACCTCGACGATGTCGGCCTCATCGAGCTGCCCGCGATGGCGGATGACACCGCCGACGGTACGGCGCTCGGCATCCGGATACAGCGCGTGCACGCGCATGACGCGTGCGCGGTACACGCCGACACCCAGTATCGCCGCGGCGGAGGTGAACGCGAAGACGGGCGGGACCTCGGCGGCGTCGTTCACCGCGACGACCCGGGCGAGATGCTGCGATTCCGGCCACAGCCCGGCCCAGTGCTCCGCGAGCATGTACCACCCGCGGTGCACCCGCACCAGAATGCCCGCTGCGACGTCCTCGCGCAGCTGCCGCTCCGACCGGCCAGCGCCGATCACGTCGTCACGCGAGAGCAGGAGGGCCCGGACGGTGGGGATGTCCACGTTTCGCATCGTCCGAGCGTCCTCGCGTGGCGCCCGCCGCGGGTCGCGGCAGCCCCCATCTGTGGACACTTCGCCGAAATCCTCGACTGGGGAGGAGGCGACGCGGGCGCGCCGACTGCGCCCGTTCTCGCCGAGTGCGCCCACTATGTGCGGGCAATACCGAGCGCGCTCGGCGATAAGGGGCG
Organism: Microbacterium aurum; assembly: GCF_016907815.1. Classification (NCBI taxonomy): domain Bacteria; kingdom Bacillati; phylum Actinomycetota; class Actinomycetes; order Micrococcales; family Microbacteriaceae; genus Microbacterium; species Microbacterium aurum. The sequence continues at coordinate 1,345,737 of NZ_JAFBCQ010000001.1, read as the reverse complement.
CGCTCGGCGAAGGAGGAGGAGCGAAGTGGGCGAGGGAGGGGCAGAGGGAGTGGCAGAGGAGGTGGGAGGCGGCGTGCCGGGGCGAGCGCGTCGCCGGAGAGGGTTAGCCTCGAAGGCATGACTCCGGAGGCCTTCGCACGCGTCGCCCCGGACCTCGCCGGGCGCATCGTCGCGGACTCCCGGGACCGTGTCGCGTGGATGCGCGCCCGTTCGCGAGGGATCACCGCGACCGACGTCGCGCAGCTGACCAGCCACACCGCGATCGCGCGCGCGGCCGATGCGAAGCTGGGCGGCGGCCGCGGCTTCTCCGGCAACGCCTATACCGACCACGGTCGTCGCCGCGAGCCCGAGATCGCGGCGTGGGTCGCCGCGACCCACGGCATCCACCCCTCGTCCGCCCTCTTCCACGCGGTGGTCGAGAAGCGGCACCTCGCGACCCCCGACGGCATCGCCGTCGACGCCGACGGCCGCATCACCCTCGCCGAGATCAAGACCACCAACAAGACCTGGCGGTCGATCCCCCGCACCTACCTGCGGCAGGTCTGGTGGCAGCAGCACGTGCTGGGCGCGGAGCGCACGCTCGTCGTGTGGGAGGAGCACGACGGCTTCGTCCCCGTCGGCGACGAGCCGCGCTGCGCGTGGGTCGACCGCGACGAGCGCGAGATCACGCAGCTCGTGCGCCTCGCGACCGAGCTGATCGATGAGCTCTACCGCCGCACCACCCTGCGTCGCACCCAGGGACCGGGCGCATCCCCCGCGCCCGGCGCGGTGTCGGTGCGGGATGCCGCAGCATCCGCCCCTCGCGAACCCTTCCGCGCGCTGGCACTCGCCGACTGACCCGCCGGCTGTCCCCCTGGGGGAGTGTTCGCATGCGGGAATAGTTGACGCCGGTCAACGATTGATCTATAGTTGACCGGTCTCAACGGTTGATGTGTGTCAACCTTTTCGCCGTTCGGCACCGCAGCCCGCACTAACCCCTTTAGGGGCCTCTATGTCTGACTCCCTCGCCGGGCCCTCCAAGCCCCGCATGACCCATCGACAGGTGCTCGAAGCGCTGTCGGGTCTGCTCCTCGGCATGTTCGTGTCGATGCTCGCCTCGACCGTCGTCTCCACGTCGCTCCCGGTCATCATCCACGACCTCGACGGCAACCAGGCCGCATTCACCTGGGTCGTCACCGCGACGCTGCTGACGACCGCGATCTCCACACCCATCTGGGGAAAGCTCGCCGACCTCACCAACCGCAAGGTGCTCTACCAGCTCGCGATCGTGATCTTCGTGCTCGCGACCGCGGCGGCGGGCTTCTCGACGAACCCCGAGATGCTCATCGCGTTCCGCGCGGTGCAGGGCATCGGCGCGGGTGGCCTCGCAGCCCTCAGCCAGGTGCTCATGGCCGACATCATCAGCCCGCGCGAGCGGGGCCGCTACATGGGCCTGTTCGGCGCCATCATGGCCGTCGCGACGATCGGCGGTCCACTGCTGGGCGGTGTCATCACCGACGCGTGGGGCTGGCGCTGGAACTTCTTCGTCGCCCTCCCCGTCGCGATCGTGGCGCTCATCCTCGTGCAGGCGACCCTGCACGTACCCGCACGGCCGAAGAAGAAGACCAGCATCGACTACGTCGGCATCGTGCTGCTGTCGGCCGCCGTCTCGCTGCTGCTCATCTGGGTCACGAACGCCGGCACGGCGACGACGGGCGACTGGTCCGACCTCGCCAACAACGACTGGTGGAGCCTGAACACCGTCCTCATGGTCGGCGGCGCGCTCATCGCCGCGATCCTGTTCGTCATCGTCGAGCTGCGCTCCAAGGAGCCGCTCATCCCGCCGACGCTCTTCCGCAACAGCACCTTCACGCTGTCGGTCATCGCCTCGATCGCGACCGGCATCGCGATGTTCGGCGCGTCGGTCTTCCTCAGCCAGTACATGCAGCTCGCGCGCGGCGCGACCCCCACCGAGGCCGGCCTCATGACCATCCCGATGATCGGCGGTCTGCTGCTGAGCTCGATCGGCGTCGGCGCGCTCGTGACGAAATACGGCAAATGGAAGCCGTACCTCATCGTGGGTTCGATCCTGCTCGTCGCGGGCTCGTACCTGCTGTCGACGATCCACTACGACACCGACTTCTTCCTCGTGTCGGTCTACATGTTCCTGCTCGGCGCCGGCGTCGGCATGACGATGCAGAACCTCGTGCTGGTCGTGCAGAACACGACCCGCCCGGAGGAGATCGGCGTCGCGAGCTCGGGCGTCACGTTCTTCCGCAGCCTCGGCGGCACCATCGGCGTCTCCGTCATGGGCGCCGCCCTCTCGGCGAAGGTGATCGACCTCGTCGCCGAACGGAAGGACGACATCACCGCGGCCCTCATGAGCCTCGGCGACAAGGCCCAGTACTGGGGCGAGCAGCTGCAGTCCGGGTCGCTGCCCAAGGTGTCCGCGATGCCCGAGGCGCTGCGCGTCGTGTTCGAGGACATCTACGGCAGCGGCATCTCGCACTCGTTCCTCATCGCCGTGCCGTTCGCGGTGATCTCGCTCATCGCGATCGTGTTCCTGCCGAACAAGTCGCTGACGACGATGACCACGACCGAGCGGATGCAGGCGAGCGAAGCCGATCTCGCGACGGTCTCGGTCCCCGAGGCCATGGGAACCTTAACGGCGACCGGCTCGGTGCGCACGATGAGCGGGGCGGATGCCGGTGCGCGCGCCGACGACGCCGACGCCCGCTGAGGCCGGGACGATGACCGAGGACACTCGAGAGGCGCGCACCCAGGCGGTGCGCGCCCTCGAGGGCGAGTTCAGTGCGCTGATCAGTCAGATGCGGCGCATCCTCTCGGAGAACGCCGAGCGCGTGAGCCCTGGGATGATGCCCGGCGCCTACAAGGTGTTCACGACGATCGTGCGCCGCGAGCGCATCTCGCAGTCCGCGCTGGCCGACGCGCTCGTCGTGGACAAGGGCCAGCTGAGTCGCACCGTGCGCGAGCTCGAGCAGCTCGGTCTCATCCGTCGCGAGCCCGACCCCTCCGACGGCCGCGCGAGCATCCTCTTCCCCACCGCGCACGGTATCGAGCGCCTCGCCGCGGCGCGTGCGCCGCAGGAGCGCACCCTCGTCGATGCGCTCGAGGACTGGCCGGTCGAGGAGATCCACAGCCTCACCCGGCTGCTCCACGCCCTGACCTCGGGCGTCGTCCCGGACTGACCGCCGCGCAGTCCGCGCCGCGGCATCCGCTCCGCCCTCACGACTCCTGGTGGCTGAACGCGGCGTCGAAGGACGCCTGCGGCGCCGGCCACAGCAGCGAGCGCACGAACCGCTGTGCCGGTGAGCACCTGCTGGCGGGGGTGCGCGAGATCGTCTATCGCCGCTCCATCCCGCTGGCGACCCAGCATCTTGCAATCGTGCAGTCCCGGGCGGGTGCCACGGCCGGCGTCCTGGGCGCGGCGATCATGGTGACGCAGCAGATCCTCGCGCCGGCCGCCGTCGACGCGCGCGCCGGACGGGGCGCCGCCCGCGGGGTTTCCGACTCAGTGACCGCGTCGTAACACGACCGAGACATTCCCGCGGTTGACTGGTGGCACAGCGATCACCGCTGCCGACGCCGACAGCCACGCGGAAGGGGCGACCATGGCCGCTCATCGATTCCCCCGATTCGGGGCGCTGCACGCCAGCACCCGCGAGGATGCCGCGCGACGCGCCGTCGCCGCACCGCCCGCCGAGATGCGCGCCGTCGTGTTCGACGACGCCGGCGCCCCCGACGTGCTGCGCGAGGCGACGGTTCCGGTCCCCGCGCCCGTGCTCAGCGAGTTGCTCGTGCGCGTCGTGGCGGCAGGCATCAACCCCATCGATGCGAAGACGCGCGGCGGGCGCGGCGTCTCGAGTGCGATCGACCGCTTCCCCAGCACTCTCGGGTTCGATTTCAGCGGCGTCGTCGTGACGGCTCCCTATGAGTCGCACCCGCTGGCGCCGGGCACAGAGGTCTTCGGCATGGTGCCCTTCCCGCGCTCCGGCGGGACGTACGCGGAGTATGCCGTCGTCCCGAGCCTGTCGGTGGCGCGCAAACCGGCATCGCTGTCGCACGTCGAAGCCGCCGGGGTGCCGCTCGCGGCGCTCACGGCGTGGGGCCTCGTCGTCGAGACCGCGCACGCGCACGAAGGACAGCGGATGCTGATCCACGCCGGGTCCGGCGGCGTCGGCCACTTCGCCGTGCAGCTGGCCGCCTACTTCGGCGCGCACGTGACGGCGACGGGGTCCGCGGGCAACCTGCCGTGGCTGCGCGAGCTCGGCGCCTCTGTCGTCATCGACTACGCCACGACCCGGTTCGAGGACGTCGTGGGCGAGGTCGACGTCGTGATCGACCTCGTCGGCAACGTGCACGACGACACCGGGACGCGCTCCCTCGAGGTCCTCCGCCCCGGCGGTCTCTACATCCTCGTGCCGACGGGCGGCTGGCCGGACTACGCCGAGGAGGCGGCCGCCGCCGGTGTGCGGGCGACCTCGTACAAGGTCGTGCCCGACGGCAGCGTGCTCGCCACCCTCGCGCGACTTCTCGACTCCGGCGCCATCCGGGTGTTCGTCGACCGGGTCTTCGATCTCAGCGAAGCCGCCGCCGCGCACCGCGAACTGGAGAAGGGCCACACCCGCGGCAAGATCGTGCTCGCGGTCGGCGAAAGCTGACCGACCGCGCGTCTCGCCAGCCGACGCGGGCCGCGATCAGTGCTCCAGCACCCGACGCCCCTCGGCGACGATCTCGTCGGCGACGGCGTCGAGCAGGTCGGAGCGGAGCTTCCACTGCTGCCAGTACAGCGGCACCGGCACCGGCGGGCCGCCGAGCCGGATGAGCTCCCCCGCCTCGAGGGCCGCCTGCGACTGCAGCCGCGGCAGCAGCGCCCAGCCGAGTCCGTGCCGGGTGGCCTCGGCGAAGTCGTGGGATGCCGGGACGCGATGTCGCGGCGGCGCCTCGGGTGGGGCGCCCCGGGCGACGAGCCAGCGCGACTGCAGGTCGTCGCGCCGGTCGAAGTCGATGACGGGAGCGGCGGCGAGGGCCGCGGCATCCGGTTCCACGGTGCCGCTTCCCGCTCCGCCGAACCACGCGGCGGCGAACGCCGGGGTGGCGACGGCCTCGTAGACGAGCGTCCCGAGCGCGCTGACCCGGCATCCGGCCACGGGCTGCGCGCGTGAGGTGACCGCGCCCATCACCGTGCCCGATTCCAGCAGGCCGGCGGTGAAGTCCTGGTCGTCGCGGTGCAGATCGAACACGACCGGATGCCGCGTCGCAAGCCGCGCGAGCGGTGCGAGGAACCAGGTGGCGAGCGAGTCGGCGTTGACGGCCAGCGGCATGCTCACCCGTTCCCGCTCGATCCCCAGCGCCGCCGTCGCGTCGTGTTCCAGCAGGGCCACCTCGCGGGCGAACCGGATGACGGGATGCGCGGCCTCGGTCGGACGCACCGGCTTCGAGCGGATCAGCAGCACGCGGCCGAGCTGCTCCTCCAGCGCACGGATCCGCTGGCTGACCGCGGAGGGCGTGATGTGCAGCCGTGCGGCGGCGGCATCCAGCGTCCCCTCGTCGACGACGGCGGCCAGGGTGAGGGCAAGTTCGGGAGCGATCCGCGTCATAAGCTGAGCTTAATCAGGTGCAGAATTCTGAACTGGACTATCGCTGACTGACGCCCCTAGCGTCGACGTGTGACCACCGCTCTCCTCGCCGGCTTCGGCCTCGGCCTGTCGCTCATCGTCGCGATCGGAGCGCAGAATCTGTTCGTCCTGCGCCAGGGCATTCGCCGCGAGTACGCTCTCGCGGTCGGCGCGGTCTGCGCCGTCTCCGACGCGGCGCTGATCGCACTCGGGGTCTCGGGCCTCGGGTTCGTGCTGCACAGCGCCCCCTGGCTCGTGACGGCGGTGCGGTGGGCCGGCTTCGCGTTCCTCCTCTGCTACGGCGTGCTCGCCGCGCGTCGCGCGCTGCGCGGGTCGGGCGAGGCGCTGGTGGTCGACGGTGCCACCCCGGTCGCCACCGCTCGCGAGACGGCACATCCGCGACGAGACGGCCAGCGTGACGCGCCGTCTCGTCACGAATGTCCCGTCTCGCCGGATGCCGGGGCCGCCGTCGCCACTGCCGCACCCGCGCGGCTACTGCCGGTGCTCGCGACGTGCCTCGCTCTGACCTGGCTGAACCCGCACGTCTACCTCGACACGGTGTTCCTGCTGGGTTCGGTCGCGAGCACGCACGGCGCCGACCGGTGGTGGTTCGCGGCCGGGGCCGCCACGGCATCCGTCGTCTGGTTCTTCGCCCTCGCGCTCGGCGCCCGCTACCTCGGGCGCTGGCTGGCGACGCCGCGGGCGTGGCGGATCCTCGACGGCGTCATCGCCGTCGTCATGATCGCCATCGCGGTGAGCCTCGTCTGGCCGGCATGACCACCCCTCACGCGTCGATCTGCGCCTTGCGGGCGGCGACCAGCGCGCGCACGGTGTCGTCGGGCAGCGGCTCGGTGAAGCGAATCGTGCCCTTCGCGTGGTCGACGTCCTCGAGGAGCTCTCGGATGTCGTTGATCGCGGCGGGACTGAACGGATACACGCCGAAGTGCTTCTTCGCGCGCATCACCGACAGCAGGGACTTGCCGCGGTAGACGAGAGCGGGCATGCCGTAGCCGAGCCCCTGCTCGGCATCGGGCGCGACCTCACGGGCGATGTCGTACGTGTGGGCGATGATGGCCGCGTCGGCCGGGTCGAGGCCCGCGAGGTAGTCGTCGATCGTGCCCATGACGGCATCCTGTCATCTTCGGCGCGACAGCGACAGGATGGAGGGATGAAGCGTGTGCACATCGCAGTCACGGGAGAGGTGCAGGGCGTCGGCTTCCGCTACACCATGCAGGCGATCGCGCAGCGCACGGGCGCCTCCGGGTGGGTCCGCAACCGCCCCGACGGCAGCGTCGAAGCGGAAGTGGAGGGGACGGATGCCGCCGTGCAGGCGGTCGTGGACTGGGCCGGGCGCGGGCCCCGCGGTGGCTGGGTGCAGTCCTGCCGGGTGACCGACATCGCCCCCACCGGCTCGACCGGGTTCGAGGTGCGCCGCGACGGCTGACGACGTGCCGCGCCGCGTGACGACGCCGCGCTACCTGACGCACCGCGCGACGACGCCGCGCTATCTGACGTGCCGACCCGCCCGCGCCGCGTGACGATTCCCGCTCAGCGCGGCAGACCCGCCGCCAGCTCCGCGAACACGTCGGCGGCGTCGTCGTGGCGCGCCAGCGCCGCGGCCTGCCCGGCCCACTGGCTGACGAGATCGCTGCGTCCCTGGGCGGCCGCCGGAGTCCGGAACCGACCGGTCAGCCAGTTCTGCGCCGGAAACGGCAGGATGGGCGCCGCCTCCAGCAGGTCCATCGCCCGGTTCGGGATGCCGCGGGCCAGCCGTCCGCTCATCGCCCGCGTCAGCACCGTCGTGTCGTCCGCCGCGGCGGCGATCGCGGACCGGTGACCGGCGGTGACCGCCGACTGACGGGTCCGCAGGAACGCCGTCCCGACCTGGACTCCCGCCGCGCCGAGCGCGAACGCGGCGGCGACGCCCCGGCGGTCGGCGATGCCGCCCGCCGCGATCACCGGCACGTCGACGGCGTCGACGACCTGGGGCACGAGGGCGAAGGTGCCGACGAGCGACCGCTCGGCCGGCTGGAGGAAACTGACGCGGTGCCCCGCCGCCTCCGCACCCGTGGCGACGACGGCGTCCACGCCGGCATCCGCCAGCGCACGCGCTTCCGCGACGGTCGTGGCTGTGCCGATGACGGCGATACCCCGCCGTCGTGCCGCATCGACGAGGTCCGGCGAAGGCACCCCGTAGACGAGACTGAGCGCGGCGGGCCGCCCGTCCAGTACGGCGTCCAGCTGCTCGGCGATCTCGGGGAGGAAACGCTCCGGGGGCTCGGGCACCTCGGCGCCGACCTCGGCGAACACCGGCGCGAGCGCCGCGCTCAGCGGCCGGAGATCCACCGCGTCGGGGGTCACCTCGTCACCGGTCGGCAGCCACAGGTTGACGGCGAAGGGACGGTCGGTCGCCGCGCGCAGGCTCGCGACCGTCTCGCGGATGCGGGCGCCGTCGTAGCCGTACAGCCCGTACGAGCCGAGTCCGCCGGCGCTGCTGACGGCGGCGGTCAACGCCACCGAGGACAGGCCGCCGAACGGGCCGAGCACGATCGGCCGGTCGATGCCGAGGAGGTCGATGAGCGCGCGAGTCGTCATGCTTCGACGCTAGCGCCGCGCCACCCGGCCGCGCCCGGGTATGACGACGGGGCCCCACCCGAAGGTGGAGCCCCGTCGTTGTCGCCGTGATCAGGCGATGGAGTTGACGTCCAGCGGGATGCCGGGGCCGAACGTGGTCGACACGGCACCCTTCTGGATGTAGCGACCCTTCGAGCTCGACGGCTTCAGGCGCACGATCTCCTCGAGCGCGGCCTTGAAGTTCTCGTCCAGCTGCTCGGCCGTGAACGAGGCCTTGCCGACGACGAAGTGCACGTTGGCGTGCTTGTCGACGCGGAACTCGATCTTGCCGCCCTTGATCTCCTCGACGGCCTTGGCCGGGTTGGGGGTCACGGTGCCGGTCTTGGGGTTGGGCATGAGGCCGCGGGGACCGAGCACCTTACCCAGACGACCGACCTGGCCCATGAGCTCGGGCGTGGAGACGGCCGCGTCGAACGCGGTCCAGCCACCGGCCACCTTCTCGATGAGCTCGGCGCCGCCGACCTCGTCCGCACCGGCCGCGATGGCGGCTTCGGCGGCGGGACCGGTCGCGAACACGATGACGCGGGCGGTCTTTCCGGTGCCGTGGGGCAGGATGACCGTGCCGCGGACCATCTGGTCGGCCTTGCGCGGGTCGACCGCGAGCTTGAGGGCGACCTCGACGGTGGAGTCGAACTTCTTCGAGCCGGTCTCCTTCGCGAGGTTCACCGCCTCGGTGGACGTGTAGAACTTGTCGCGGTCGATCTTCGCCGCGGCTGCTTCGTAAACCTTGGACTTAGCCATTGTGCGTTCCCCCCTCAGTCCTCAACCGTGATGCCCATGGAGCGGGCGGTGCCGGCGATGATCTTCGAGGCGGCCTCGAGGTCATTCGCGTTGAGGTCGGGCTGCTTGGTCTCGGCGATCTGGCGCACCTGCTCCTTGGTGAGCTTGGCGACCTTCACCGTGTGCGGGGTCTTGGAGCCCTTCTGCACACCGGCGGCCTTCTTGATGAGCTCCGCCGCGGGCGGGGTCTTCAGGATGAACGTGAAGCTGCGGTCTTCGTAGACCGTGATCTCCACGGGGATGACGTTGCCGCGCTGCGACTCGGTCGCGGCGTTGTACGCCTTGCAGAACTCCATGATGTTGACGCCGTGCTGACCGAGCGCGGGGCCGATCGGCGGAGCCGGGTTGGCGGCGCCGGCGTTGATCTGGAGCTTGATCAGGCCGGTCACCTTCTTCTTCGGTGCCATTGCATTTCCTTTCCTCGAACGGATGCCGGGCCCTCGACAGGCTCAGGACCGGACCGCTCTCCCGCAGATCCGGTATCTCCGGACAGCGGTACGCCCGCGCGAACGCGGACAACCTCTCGATCTTAGCCGAGAGAAGCTGATTACTGCTTGGTGACCTGGTCGAACGACAGCTCGACGGGGGTCTCGCGCTCGAAGAGGGAGACGAGGACCGTGAGCTTGCCGCTCTCGGGCTTGATCTCGCTGATCGAGCCGGGCAGGCCCGCGAACGAGCCCTCCTTGATGGTGATGGTCTCACCGATCTCGAAGTCGACCTCGGTGATGACCGAGCGCGCCTGCGTGGCGGAACCCTTCGCGGCGGCACCCTTGGCGGGGGCCGTCTCGGTGACCTGCACGAGGGACTTCAGCATGTTGAAGGCCTCTTCGAACCGCAGCGGCGTGGGGTTGTGCGCGTTGCCGACGAAGCCGGTCACGCCGGGCGTGTGACGCACGACCGACCAGGTGTCCTCGTTGAGCTCCATGCGCACGAGCACGTAGCCGGGGATCCGGACGCGCGTGACCATCTTGCGCTGACCGTTCTTGATCTCGACGACGTCCTCCATGGGGACCTCGACCTGGTAGATGTCCTCTTCGACCTCGAGCGTGGACTTGCGCTGCTCGATGTTGGCCTTCACCTTGCGCTCGAAGCCGGCGTAGGAGTGGATGACGTACCACTTGCCGGGAAGCTCGCGCAGCTCGGTGCGGAACGCCTCGTAGGGGTCCTCAGGCGTCTCGTCGTCCTCGGGCGTCTCGTCGGGCTCGCCGTTGACGTCCGGACCGTCGTAGGGAGTGACCTCGTCGGCGGCATCGGCGGCGCGCTCGGCCTCCTCCTCGGCGAGCGAGTCGGTCAGCACCTCCGCGGCGGCCTCGGCCTCGGCGGCCTCGTCGATCTCCAGTGCGTCGTTCACGATGGCGTCTGCCTCCGGGTCGTCGATCTCGATGTCGTCCAGGTCCGCGTCATCGGCATCCGCCTCGTCATCGACGACGTGGATGGCCAGGTGCTCGGCGGGTGCCGAGGAGCGCTCCTCCTCGGCGAGGACGTTGCCCTCCTGGGCCTCGTCGTCCTCGCTGGACTGCTCTGCGGCGGTCGCCCAATCGGCGTCGTCGGCATACTTCTCAGACACGTGCGTTCTCTTCCATCGGGGGTCGTGCGGTCACAGCGGCGCGCGTGCGGCCGCTCAGCTCGGAACGCCGAAGACGACCTGCACCACCCAGGTGAAGAGCAGGTCCAGGCCGTACACGATCGCCATCATCACGACGACGAAGCCCAGCACGACCGCCGTGAACTTCACGAGCTCCTGGCGCGTCGGCGTGACGACCTTGCGGAGCTCGGCGAAGACCTGACGGATGAAGAGGGCGATCCGCTGGAAGAAGTTCAGCTTCTTCTCACGGGGCGCGCCGCCTGCTGCGACGACCTCGCCGTGCGCCTCTTCCTGAACCATGTACCCACCAATGTGAACTGCTCGGACTTACTTCCGCGCCAGCGTGTGCTGGTGCGCGCAGGGCGGACAGGAATCGAACCTGCAACCTGCGGTTTTGGAGACCGCTGCTCTGCCAATTGAGCTACCGCCCTAGAGATCCGGGGATCTCGCGGGTCTGAAGTCCCATTCCCGTGCACCGCGGCCACGCGGGCACGGCAAAAGAATGCAGACTTCAACTGCACCATCCAGTGTACGTCATGGCCTCAGGCCACGCGAACCGGTCAGTACTCCTGCACGCCGTAGCGGTCGGGCTCTTCGCCGCGCTCGATGTCGCGCCCGGACAGCGACGTGGCGGTGATGCGCACGTAGTTGTACTTGAGCGTCGGGATCCAGGGGCGCAGCGGCAGCTCGTCGGCGGCGCGCACCTCCTCGGGCGTGTCGAGGCGACGCGCGGTGCCGCGCACCACGACGCTCCACGCATCGGTGTCGGTGTACTCGTCGACCTCGAACAGCACCTGGTCGTTGATCGTCAGCTCGGTGAGCTTGCTCCCCTCGGCGGTGCGGAAGACGATGCTCTCACCGTCGACGGTGTAGTTCACCGGGAAGATGTCCAGCACGTCGCCGACGTGGGTCACGAGGCGTCCGAGCTGCTGCTCGGCCAGTCGGTCCCAGCATTCGTCGTCGGTCAGCAAGCGGACGGCATCCGTGTTCTCCATGCCTTCATCCTCCCGCGCGGGGCGCCGTCGCGCCAGAGCAGGATGCCGGGACGAACGCGGCCGGCGCGCGTCACCCGGCGACGCGGACGAGCTTCTTGTTGACGAACTCGTCGGCGGCCAGCAGCCCCAACTCGCGCCCCGTACCGCTGCGCTTGATGCCCCCGAAGGGCAGCTCGGGCGAGTCCGCCAGCACGACGTTGACGTAGACCATGCCGGCGTCGATGCGATCGGCGACGCGCTGCGCCTGCTCGGGGTCGGTCGTGAACACGTACGAGCCGAGACCGAACTCGGTGCCGTTGGCGATCTCGATCGCCTCGTCCTCGTCCGCCACCCGGTACACGACACCCACCGGGCCGAAGAACTCCTCCCGGTAGGCGTCCATCTCCGGCGTCACGCCGGTGAGGACGGTGCCGGGGAAGAACGCGCCGTCGCGCGTGCCGCCGGTGACGAGGGTGGCACCCTGCTGGACGGCACGGTCGACCTGCTCCTGCAGCCGCTCCGCGGCGGCGAGCGAGGACAGCGGACCGAGTACGGTGTCCTCCGCGAACGGGTCGCCCACCTTCGCCTCGGCCAGGGCTGCGGCGAACGCCGCCACGAAGGCGTCGTACAGCTCGTCGACGACGATGAAGCGCTTCGCGCCGTTGCACGACTGCCCGTTGTTGTCCAGGCGTGCGTCGACGGCCATCTGCACGGTGGCGTCCAGGTCGGCGGTCGAGAGCACGATGAACGGGTCCGACCCGCCGAGCTCGAGGACGACCTTCTTGAGGTTCCGCCCCGCGACCTCCGCGACGGCGGATCCGGCGCGCTCCGACCCGGTGACCGAGACGCCGTGCACACGGCGGTCGGCGATGACGGCCGCGGCCTGATCGTTGGTCAGACGCACGTCGGCGTAGGCGCCCGCGGGGAACCCGGCGTCGGCGTACATCTGCGCGATCGCGGCGGCGGACTGCGGGCACTGCGACGCGTGCTTGAGGAGGATCGTGTTGCCGAGCGCCAGGTTGGGGGCGGCGAAACGCGCCACCTGGTAGTAGGGGAAGTTCCACGGCATGATGCCCAGGAGGGCACCGAGCGGCGCGCGGCGGATCACGGCGCTCCCCTCGCCGAGGATCTCCAGGGGCGTGTCGCCGGTGATCTTGTCGATGTTGTCGGCGTAGTACTCCGTGATGTCCGCCGCGAAGTCGACTTCGCCCTCGGCAGCGGCGAGCGGTTTGCCCATCTCCCGCACGATGATCGCCGCGAGCTCGTCGCGGCGCTCCCGGTGCAGCTCGGCGACCCGCCGCAGCAGGTCGGCGCGCTCGGCGGGGGTCGAGGTGCGCCCCCAGCTGCGGGCCGCGGAGTCGGCGGCCGCGACAGCCGCCTCGACCTCGGCATCCGTCGCCGTCGGGTAGGTGGCCAGGGTCTCGCCGGTGGCGGGGTTCACAACCGCGTAGGTCATCGTTCTTCTCCCGTTCTCTCGCATCGATGGTGGCTGCCCGCGTCAGTCCGCGGGGATCAGCGTGTACTTCGTCGACAGGTACTCGTGGATGCCCTCGAGCCCGCCCTCGCGGCCCATGCCGGACTGCTTGACGCCGCCGAACGGCGCCGCTGCGTTGGACACGACACCGGCGTTCAGCCCCATCATGCCCGTCTCGAGCCGGTCGATCATCCGGTGCCCGCGCGCGAGGTCGCGGGTGAAGACGTACGAGACGAGCCCGTAATCGGTGTCGTTGGCGAGGCGCACCGCCTCGTCTTCGTCGGCGAAGGTCGCGATGGCCAGCACCGGTCCGAAGATCTCCTCGCGGAGGATGTCGCTGCCGGCCGCGACGTCGGTGATGACGGTCGGCTCGAAGAAGGTGCCCGGCCCGTCGATCGCCGAGCCGCCGGCCAGCAGGCGGGCGCCTTTGGCGAGGGCGTCCTGGACGAGCGCGCCGGTGCCCTCGACGGCCGTGCGGTCGATGAGGGGGCCGATCTGGACGCCCTCCTCGGTGCCGCGGCCGATCTTCATGGCCGTCACGCGCGCGCTCACCCGGTCAGCGAACTCCTCCGCCACCGACTCGTGCACGATGAACCGGTTGGCCGCCGTGCACGCCTGGCCGATGTTGCGGAACTTCGCGAGCATCGCGCCGTCGACCGCCTTGTCGAGGTCGGCGTCGTCGAACACGACGAACGGCGCGTTGCCGCCGAGTTCCATCGACACCCGCAGCACGCCCTCGGCGGCCTGGGCGAGGAGCTTCTTGCCGACCGGCGTCGACCCGGTGAACGAGAGCTTCCGCAGCCGAGGGTCGGCGATGATCGGCGCCGACACCGCGCCGGAGCGGGTGGTCGTCACGACGTTCACCACCCCGGCGGGCAGCCCCGCCTCCTCGAGCAGCTGGGCGAAGGCGAGCGTCGTCAGCGGCGTCAGCTCGGCGGGCTTGACGACGATGGTGCAGCCGGCGGCGAGCGCCGGCGCGATCTTGCGGGTCGCCATCGCGAGCGGGAAGTTCCACGGCGTGATGAAGAAGCACGGACCGACGGGGCGCTGGCTCACGACCATCCGACCGGTGCCCTCGGGGTTCGTCCCGTAGCGGCCGGCGATGCGCACCGCCTCCTCGCTGAACCACCGGAGGAACTCGCCGCCGTACGTCACCTCGCCGCGCGCCTCCGCGCGGGGCTTGCCCATCTCGAGGGTCATGAGCAGCGCGAACTCGTCGGCCCGCTCGGTGAGCAGGTCGAACGCGCGGCGCAGGATGTCGCTGCGGGTGCGCGGCGGCGTGGCCGCCCACGCGTCCTGGGCCGCGACCGCGGCATCCAGCGCCCGGATGCCGTCCTCGGGCGTCGCGTCGGCGATCTCCACGAGGGTGTTCCCGGTGGCCGGGTCGATGACGGGGAACGTGCCCGCGCCGCCGTCCTGCCACACGCCGCCGATGTACAGTCCTCGCGGCACCGCCGCCAGCAGCTCCGCCTCGCCGATCACCGGCCGGCCTCCGTCCGCGCCGCCTCACGCCGGCGCCGGGCGCTCGGCGGGGCATCGACCGACAGTGTCTCGCCGCGGAAGAACGCCGGGCGCTTGATCGACTGCCAGATCATGATCACCACGCCGACGACGATGATGAGCATGCCCAGGATGAACACGATGCCGATGCCGCCGATCTGCGAGCCCGAGCCGTACGCCGGGTCCATCGAGTCGATGAGGGTCGTCACGAACAGCACCGCGAGGATCACTCCGCCGATGAGCGGGAACAGGAACGTGAAGAAGGCGTTCCGCACCGAGTCGAACCACTGCTTGCGGAAGTACCAGACGCATGCGAACGCGGTCAGTCCGTAGTAGAAGCAGATCATCATGCCGAGCGTGAGGATCGTGTCCCACAGCGTGTCCTCGCTGACGACGCGCATGACGGCGTAGAACGCACTGGCGACGACGGCCGAGACGATGGTCGCGTATCCCGGCGTGAAGAAGCGCGGGCTGACCTTCGCGAAGGCGGGCGGCAGCGCCCCGTAGTGGCCCATCGACAGGAGGGTGCGCGCGGGACCGACGAAGGTGGACTGCAGCGAGGATGCCGAGGAGGTCAGCACCGCGAGCGACACGAGGAACGCGAGCGGGCCGAGCACCGGGTCGGACAGGAAGAAGAACACGTTCGTCTGGATGTCCTCGTTGCCGAGGCCCAGCTCCCCGGTTCCGACGCCGGCGTACATGATCATCGCGACCGCCAGCAGCAGGTAGAGCGAGACGATCGTGATGACGGTGACGGTCGCCGCACGGCCCGGCGTGCGCTCGGGGTCCTTCGTCTCCTCGTTCATGGTGAGGGTGACGTCCCACCCCCAGAAGATGAAGATCGACAGCGACAGGCCCGCCGCGAACGCGCTGAACGATCCGACGGCGAACGGGTTGAACCATTCGAACGAGAACGGCGTGTAGTCGAACCCGCCGCCGCCGACCGCGTGCGAGATCGCGATGACGGCGAACAGCACGAGCACAGCGACCTGGAAGGTGACGAGGACGTACTGCAGCTTCTGCGTCGTCTGCATGTCGCGGTAGGAGATGTATGTCGCTCCCAGCATGAACAGCAGGCACACGCCGATGTTGATCCACAGTTCGAACGCCAGATTCGCGATGTCGGGGTTCCCGGTGATCTGCGAGATCAGCAGGAAGAGGAACTCCACGGCCACGCCAGCGAGGTTGGACAGCACGAGGATCGTGGCGACGACGAGCCCCCAGCCCGCCATCCACCCGATCCACGGCCCGAACGCGCGCGCCGCCCACGTGAAGGAGGTCCCGGCATCCGGCATGCGGTTGTTGAGCTCGCGGTAGCCGAAGGCGACGAGCAGCATCGGGATGAATCCGACGAGGATGATCGCCGGGATCTGCGCGCCGACGACGGATGCCGTGGGTCCCACGGCGGCCGTGAACGTGTAGGCCGGGGCGATGCAGGAGATGCCGATGACGACGGCGCCGATGAGGCCCACCGTCCCGGCGCTCAGGCCCTTCTTGGACAGGCCGCCGGCTTCGCTGCCGGTTGCGGGTGCCAGCGGAGTGGCTTCGGGTGCACTCATCGCTGCTCCTTCGCAGAGGTGTCGGTGGTACGGGTGCGGGGGACGACGATCACCGGGACGGTGATCTCGTGGAGCATCTTCGCGGCGGTGGAGCCGAGGAACAGCCGTCGCGGCTGGGCGAGTCGGCTGGAGCCGACCAGCACCACCTCGCCGGGCAGCCAATCGAGGTACGAGACGGCCTCCTCGATGCTGTCGCCGGCGGCGACGACGACGTCGGTGGCAAGACCCGGGGGCAGCTCCGCCCGCGCCGCGGCGAGCACGTCGTCGGCGCGGGTGGTGTTCGCGGTGCGGATGGCACCGGTGTCCGCCGTCGGCGGCAGATCCACCGGCAGCAGCGACAGCAGCCGCACCCCGACGCCGGCCGCCTGCGCGAGCTCGGCGGTCTCGGCGATCAGCGCGTCGGCGCCGGGACGGGTGCCGACCGCCACCGTGAGCCGAGCGATCCCGGTCTCCGGGGCGATCTTGCGCGCGCCGCGCGGCACGAGCACGACGGGCACGTCGGAGGAGTGCAGCAGCTCTGTCGTCGTCGATCCGAGACGGTGCCGGCCGCGGGAGGCGCCGTCGGCGGCACCCACGACGATGTACGACGCGGCCAGCTCGTCGGCGACGGTGACCAGCCCCTCGGCGAACGACTCCGCGGCGCGCACGTGCGCGTGGGCGACGACCTCGGCGGGGATGCGGTCGATCGCCTGGGCGATCCACTGCTGCGCCTGCGCGTGCAGGTATCGGTCGTACGAGGCGTCGGGCGGCGTGATGACGCTGCGCTCGGGGTTCGGCAGGATGATCGCGATGTCGAGCACGGCGCCCGTCGCCGCGGCCAGCCGGGACGCGAACGCCACGGCATCCCTGCCCTGCTTGGTCGCCGTGTACCCGACGACGATGTGACCCGTCATGCGTGGATCTCCTCGATGATCTGCTCCGCCACGAGACGTCCCATGCGGATGGCGCCGTCCACGTGCTGATAGCCGGCACCGGCGAGGTCGCTGCAGGCGAAGCGGATGGGTCCGACGGGCGTGCGCAGGTCGGCGCCGTAGCGGTGCAGTCCGCCGAGATCGAAGGATGCCGCGTACGCACCGCGCGTCCACTCCTCGCTCCCCCAGTCGCTCTCGTAGTACACGACCGGGTTCATGGCCTCGGGGCCGTAGTAGTGGCTGAGCGACGTGAGGATCCGCTCCCTGCGCTCGGCGGCGCTGACGCGGAACAGATCGTCGGCGAGCCGGTCGGAGACGAACCCGACGAGCGTGCCGCGCTCGTCGCCGTGGTTGGTGTTGTCATACGCCTCGTGCGAGATCTCGTACGGGCTGAAGGCGGTGCCCGACAGGCCCTGCGCGCGCCAGAACGGCGTCTCGTAGACGGCGTGGACCTTGATGACGAAGCCCATCGAGAGGTGCTGGTGCATCTGGTGCTGCAGGCGCGGCATCGGCGGCACGAAGGAGATGCGGTGGTACAGCACCGGCGCGAGCGCGAGGACGGCGCGGCGGGCGCGGACCGTCATGCGGTCCGCGATCGCCGTGACCCCGGCATCCGTGTACTCGAGGGTGCGCACCGCCTGCCCGAGGTACACGTCGTCGCCGAGGCGCTCTGCGAGCAGGAGCGGCACCTGCTGCAGACCGCCCACGACGCGCTTGTCGAGGATGAAGTCCGCGTCGACGAGGTTCGAATAACTGCCGGCGGATGCCGCCATCAGCAGCGACTGCAGCAGCGAGAACGCATGGGTGGGCTTGGTGAGCATGGCCGACCCGGTCGGGAACGCCAGGTTTCGGATCGCCTCGTCGTCGTCGGTCTGCTGGTGCAGCCACGCGTCCCACGAGATCGTGTCCCACTCCGCGGCACGGGGGTGGGCCCACGGGCGGTCGGGGTCGATCTCGGCGACCATCGCGTCGAGCCGCTCGGTGACCTCGGCGATGATGCGCTCGGTGTCGGGGCTCACCGGGAACATCTCGCCGGTGAAACGGTGCGCGACCCCGTCGGGTCCGACGTACACGCTGTCGCCGTCGCGGTAGCGGTCGAAGGTCTCGAGCCCGAGCTCCGCGATCGTCTCCTTCAGCGCGTCCTGGTCGGGCGAGACCCACTGCCCGCCGATCTCGAGCATCGCCCCCTCGATCGTGTCGGTCCACAGCCGGCCGCCGACGCGATCGCGCGCCTCGAGCACGGCCACCGACAGGCCGGCCTTCTTGAGCTGGTTCGCCGCGGTGAGGCCGGCGGCTCCCGCCCCGACGATGACGACGTCTCTGGTGATCTCGGTCATGTCACTCCTTCGTGGTGCCGATGTCGGCGGGTCAGTGGGCGGCGAGGGCGGCGGCGACGACGTCGAGTCCCTCGTGCAGGAGCTCGGCGCCGATCGTCAGCGGCGGCAGGAAGCGGATGACGTTGCCGTACGTGCCGCAGGTCAGCACGATGACGCCGTCGGCGATCGCCGCCTTGGCGACGGCGGCCGTGAGGGCCGCGTCGGGGGCCTTCGTGGCGGGGTCGACGAACTCGACCGCGATCATCGCGCCGCGCCCCCGGACCTCGCCGATGCGGGGATCGGCGGCCTGCAGCGACTCGAGCCGGGCGCGGAGGATCCCCCCGATCTCCCGCGCCCGGTCGATGAGGCCGTCGTTCTCGAAGGCGTCGATCGCCGCGATCGCCGCCGCGCACGCCACGGGATTGCCCCCGTACGTGCCGCCGAGCCCGCCGCCGTGGGTCGCGTCCATGATCTCGGCGCGACCGGTGACCGCCGCCAAGGGCATCCCCCCCGCGATGCCCTTGGCCGTGGTGATCAGATCCGGCACGATGCCGAACAGCTCGCTCGCGAACATCGCGCCGGTCCGGGCGAAACCGGTCTGCACCTCGTCGGCGATGAAGACGACGCCGTTCGCGCGGCACCAGTCGACGATCGCGGAAAGGAACCCGTCGGCCGGGACGATGAACCCGCCCTCGCCCTGGATCGGCTCGATGATGACGGCGGCGAGATTGTCGGCCCCGATCTGCTTCTCGATGAGCGAGATCGCCTGGGCCGCGGCATCCGCCCCGCTCCGGCCGTCGCGGAACGGGTACGACGCCGGTGCGCGGTACACCTCGGAGGCGAAGGGGCCGAAGCCGCTCTTGTACGGCATCGACTTGGCCGTGAGGGCCATCGTGAGGTTCGTGCGGCCGTGATAGGCGTGATCGAACGCGACGACGGCCTGACGCCCGGTGTACTTGCGCGCGATCTTGACGGCGTTCTCGACGGCCTCGGCGCCGGAGTTGAACAGCGCCGACTTCTTGGCGTGGTCGCCCGGCGTCAGGCGGTTGAGCCTCTCGGCGACGGCGACATATGACGCGTACGGCGAGATCATGAAGCAGGTGTGGGTCATCTGCGCGACGGCCGCCTGCACGGCCGCGACGACGGCCGGGTGGGCGTTGCCGACGCTCGTGACGGCGATGCCGCTGCCGAGGTCGATGAGGGAGTTGCCGTCGGCATCCACGACGACGCCACCGCCAGCGGCCACGGCCTCGATCGGCACGGTGTGCGCGACGCCCGACGCCACGGCGGCCGACTTGCGGTCGAGCAGTTCCTGCGAGCGCGGGCCCGGGATGGTCGTGACGATGCGGCGCTCCTGCGCCAGGGTCGGGCCGCCCAGGACGGTGCTGTCAGTCATGCTCATGGCGCGAGCGTACGTCGGCGGATGCCGGGCGAGCACCCGCCGCGGTGTACATTCTCAGCACGGCGGCATACGCCGTGTACAGCCGGACCGAGAGGGTGCGATGACGGATCCCCAGCCCACGCTCCGCGCCCTGCTCGCGCGCCGCGACCTCGACCTGCGCCTGGCGTCCGACGAGGCGGCGCTGCCGGCCGACGCGCTGGATGCTCCGCTGCGCTGGGTGCACAGCTCCGACCTCGCCGACCCGACGCCCTTCCTCGCCGACGACCTGCTGCTCCTGACGACCGGCACGCAGTTCGCGTCGCTGAGCGGCATCGACGGCGATTCCGTGGAGTACAGCGCCTACGTCGCCCGGCTGCGTACCCGCGGCGTCCGCGGCCTGGGTTTCGGCACCGAGGTGGTGCGCGACGGCATCCCGCCCGCCCTCGCGGAGGCATGCCGCGACCAGGGGATGCCGCTGTTCGAGGTCCCGTACCGCACACCCTTCATCGCCCTCGCCCGCGCGAACGCCGAGGCGATCGCCGCGCAGGCGTACGCGCGGCGGACGTGGGCGCTGGCGGCGCAGCGCGCGATCTCGCTCGCCGCGCTCCGCCCCGACGGGCTCGCCGCGACGGTCGCCGAGCTCGCCCGGCAGCTGGACGCCTGGGTGGGACTGTACGACGCGACCGGCCGCCCGACACACGCAGCGCCCGACCCCGCCCCCGACGGCGCCATCGCCGACGCCCTCGCGGCGGAGGCCGGCGCCGTGCTGCGCCGCGGCGCGCGGGCGGCGTCGACCCTGGAGATCGCTGGGCACCGGGTGACGCTGCAGACCCTCGGCCGCGGCGGCCACCTGCGGGGGCTCCTCGCGATCGTCGGCGCCGAACTCGACCTCGAGGGACGCAGCGTCGTCACCTCCGTCATCGCGATGGCGGGGCTCGCCCTCGAGCAGAACGTCGGCCTCGATCGCGCACGCAGGGCGCTGCGGACGGGCCTGCTGCATGCGCTGCTCTCGAATGATCCGACGCTCGCGCGTCGCGTCTCGCGCGAGCTGTGGGGCGCTCTGCCGACGGCGCCCGTCGTGGTGGCGGTCGCCGTCGTGGCGGCAGCACGGGCGGATGCCGCGGCCGACTGGCTCGAGCTGCGCGTCGCCGAGCGCCGCGGCGCGCTCTTCTACGGACGCAGCTCCGACGGGCTCGTCGTCGTCATCCCGGGGGGCGACGGCGACACGCTCCCGCAGCTCGCGACGCTCTTCAATGCCGCCGTCGGCGCGTCCGATCTGACCGACTACCCCGCGTTCTCGCGCGCCCATACACAGGCGATCGCGGCGGCGCGACGCGCGGCATCCGGCACCGTCATGCCCTTCGCAGACACGACCGGCGGCGGCGTGCTCGCCGCCCTCGACACACTCCACGCGCGCGCACTCGCCGACCGCCGCCTCGCGCCGCTGCGCGAGCACGACGACCAGCACGGCACCACGCTCACCGCGACCGTCCGCACGTGGCTCGAGCACGATGCCCGCATCGACGAGGCCGCGCAGGCCCTCGGCGTGCACCGCCACACCGTCCGCGCGCGGATCGCGCAGGCGCAGCAGCTTCTGGCCGTCGACCTGACGTCGTTCCCGGCGCGAGCGGAGTTGTGGGCCGCACTCGTCGCGGCCGCGTGAGCGGCCCGGGTGAACTCTTGGCGCCGTCTTGGCGCGCGCATGGGTGGATAGTGGCTTGAGCGACGCGCACGCGTCGAGAAGAGGAGTGGATGTGGCTGTGCAGGCTCTGCCGCGGGCGCGGGTCCTCTACGTCGAGGACGACGCCGAGATCGCGGTGATGACCTCCGACGTCCTCGACGAGGTCTACGACGTCGTGCACGTCGTCGGCGGGCGCGATGCGCTCGCGCGTGCCCTGGCCGAGCGATTCGACGTGATGGTCATCGACCGTCGCCTGCCGGACTTGGACGGCATCGCGCTCGTCGAGGCCGTGCGCACCGCGCACATCACGACACCGATCCTGCTGCTCACGGCTCTCGGCGCCGTCGCGGACCGCGTCGAGGGTCTGGATGCCGGAGCGAACGACTACCTCGTCAAGCCGTTCGACTTCGACGAACTGCTCGCGCGGCTGCGCGCCCTTGTCCGGGGGCACCGTCTGGACGGGCGACGTCGCTCGCTCGGCGAGTGGGTCTTCCTGCCGGATGCCTCGGCTGCCTACGGCCCCGGGGGCGAGCGGGTCGCGCTGACGCCGACGGAGACGCGCCTGCTGGCGCTGCTGTCGGAGAGTCCCGACCACGTCTTCAGCCGCGAAGAGATCCTGCGTGCCGTGTTCGACTCGGACGACGCCCTCAGCTCCGTCGACACCTATGTCCATTACGTGCGACGCAAGACCTCGCCCGACACGATCGAGACCGTTCGCGGGGTCGGCTATCGTGCGGCGGCGGCCCGATGAGCACGGCGCCGGACGAGGCTCGGATCCGCACTGCGGCACGGCGAGTGGGCGTCTTCGTCGCCATCGGCGCCGCCGTCGTGATCACCGCAGGCGTCGGCATCCTCGTCGCGGTGCTGCTGCTCACGGCCCGCCCGGACGATCACCACGGCGGCACGAGGCATCCGGGCCTCGACGGCGACCGCATCGTTGTCGACCTCGACGGGATCCTGCCCTGGGTGATCGCCCTCGGCGCGATCGGGGTCGTGCTCCTGGCCGCCATCGCCTGGCTCGCCGCGCGTCGCTCCGTGCGCCCGCTGGCCGATGCGCTCGGCCTGCAGCGCGCGTTCGTCGCCGACGCGAGTCACGAGATGCGCACACCGCTGACGGCACTCTCGGCGCGGGTGCAGACGCTGCAGCGACGCTACGAGCGCGGCGATCCGGTCGAGCCCACGATCTCGGCGCTGCGCACCGACGTGGATGTCCTCGACGACGTCCTCACCGACATGCTCCTCGCCGCGGAAGGGGCAGCCAGGGGTGACGTGGGCGAGGTCGTCGCGGCGTTCGACGCCGCGGTGCGCACGGTGACGCCGCTCGCGGAGGCGGCCGACGTGCAGCTCGCGGTGGAGGCGGGCGGCACGATGGCGGTGCCGATGGCACCGACGACGCTCACGCGGGTCTGCGTCGCCCTCCTCGACAACGCCATCCAGCATGCGCCGGCTGGATCGACCGTGACCCTCGGTTCGGAGACCGACACGCGGGACGTGCTGATCCGGGTCTCCGACGCGGGCACCGGCGTGAGCGACGCCGACCGGGAGCGCATCTTCGACCGCTTCGCGAGGGGGCCCGAAGCGGGCCGCCGCCGCGGCTTCGGTCTGGGGCTTGCCCTGGTCCGGGAGGCCGCCGTCGCAGCCGGCGGGTCGGTCACCATCGAGCACTCCTCCCCCGCGGGGTCGACCTTCCTCCTGACGCTTCCGAGGGCGTGACGGCACTCGAGGTCACGCGGCGATCATCGATACCTCGACGCCGTGCGTCCAGCGCCGCACCGTGGCGTCTTCGGCGACGAGCATTCCGGCGGTGATGCCCGGTGCGCCGATCCAGGACACATCCGCCATTCCGGCGACGACGCCCGCCGTCGCCCAGACATCCGCGGTGGCGAGGTCGGCGGCGACGACCGTGGCACTGCGGACGCCGACCGCGGGCAGGCCTGTCCGTGCGTCGACGATGTGCGCGCCGCGCTCGGCTGAGCCCGACGTCGCGACCGCGCCGTCTCTGACCTCCATCGTGGCCAGCACCGCCCCCGGGTGGTGCGGGTCGGCGATGCCGATGCGCCACGACCAGGTCGACTCGGGCGCCGTCCAGACCCGGACGTCGCCCCCCGCCCCCACACCGACCGCCGCGGCACCCGCATCCTGCAGCAGCGGCTCGAGGTGGCGGGCGCCCGCGCGGTCCACGGCCCATCCCTTCACGTACCCCGTCGGATCGAAGCCGCCGCGCCACGCTCCGCTGAACCGCCCCTCCGTCACCTCGCGGGCCACCTCGCACGCGGCCGCGACCTCGCGCACGCGCGGGTCCGCCCGCTCGAGGCTGAGGGCACCGCGACGGATGCGGGAGACATCGGAGTCATCCTGGAACGGCGAGAACACGCGCTCGATGTCGGCGATCTCGGCGGCGAAACCCGCGACCGCGGCATCCGCCGTCACGGCGTCGACACGACCGGTCAGGTGGACGCTGAACACCGTCCCCATGCAGGGCACGGTCCAGACGCGGCGCCCGGTCATGCCGCGGCCTCGTCGAGTGCGGACTGCAGCGACTGCTGATAGCCGTCGCTCGTGTACGTCGCCCCCGACACGAAGTCGATCTCGGCGGACTGCGCGTCGAGGGTCTCGGACACGAGGATGGGGATCGCCCGCGCGTTGATCTGTCGGTCGCGCCCGTTGCCGTCGGGGTAGTCCACGGCCTGCACATCGGTGATGAGGCCGCCGCTCACGGTGATCTGCACCTGCACCGGACCGTAGCGGGTGTTCACGGCCGATCCCGTGTACGTGCCATCGGCGAGCGCCGAGGTGGACGCCGACGTGTTCGACTCGGTCGGCGTGCTCGTGGCGCTCGGCGTGCTCGTGGCGCTCGGCGTGCTCGTGGCGCTCGGCGTGCTCGACTCGCTCGGTGTGCTCGTGGCGGACGACGCGCCCGACGTCGTGGCGGCGGCCGAGTCGACGGCCGTCGAGGCGCCGTCCGACGCCGGCGACGCCACGACGGCTTCACCGAGCGAGGTGCGGTAGCTGAACAGCAGGACGAGCCCGCTGAGGGTCGCAAGGATGCCGTAGGCGATCTTCTTCATGGTCTTCTCCTGTCGGCGTCAGATGGTGAAGGCTTCGGTGTGCACGCGATCCGCTCGGATGCCTGCGGCGTCGAGGTCGGCGCGCACCGCAGACATCCAGGGCAGCGGACCGCACACGAACACGTCGTAGTCCTCGAGGTCCGGCGCGAGGTGGCGGATGAGGTCCGCGCCGCGCCAGTCGGCGTGCGCGGCGGGGAGCCAGGTCGACCCTTCCGGGAGGCGTGGGCCGATGAGCCGGAAGTGCCGCAGGCCGCGACGTCGCACGAGGTCGGCGACGGCATCCGTGCGTAGCGCATCCTCGTCGGTGTGGTCGCGCGTCACGAGGATCGCTTCGCCGGGGGCGTAGGGCTCGGACTCGAGGATCGACAGCAGCGGGGAGACGCCGGCTCCGGCCCCGAGCATCAGCAGCTTGCGCCCTTTGCGCACGTCTCCCGTCAGGTGGCCGAACGGGCCCTCGACGAGCACTCGCGTGCCGGGCCGCAGCGAGGCCAGCCGCTGGGTGCCGTCGCCGACCATCTTGGCCGCGACGACCAGTTCACCGCGCGACGGGTCGGTCGCGAGCGACAGCGGATGTCCGCGCGTCCACCCCGCACCGTCCAGGAAGCGCCAGACGAAGAACTGTCCGCCGCGCGCACCGAGCCGCTCCAGGCGCCGCCCCCGCATCCGCACGACGACGCCCGAGGTGCCGTCGCGGACCACCTGGTGCACCCGGATGTCGTGACGCCACGAGCGCCAGAGCGGCGCGGCCACGCGGAAGACGATGACGGATGCCGCGACGAGCGCCCACAGCGTCCACCAGTAGACGGTCGCGAGCGGGTACGTCAGGAAGTCCGCACCCGTCCACAGCATGTGCGGGATCGCGAGCCCGACCCCGAGGTAGCCGTAGAGGTGCAGCAGATGCCAGGACTCGTAGCGCAGGCGGCGACGGGCGCGACGGATGCTCGTCGCGACGATCATCACAAGAAGTGCCGTGCCCGCTGTGGCGAGGAGCATCCCGGGGTAGTTCCACACGAAGTCCCATGCCTGCGCGAGCGGGTTCACGCCCGCCGTGACGGCGTAGCCGAGGACGAGCAGCACGATGTGCGCGAGGAGCAGCCAGAACGACCAGAAGCCGACCCAGCGATGCATGCGCGTGATGGCATCACGGCCGAAGCCGCGCTCGAACAGCGGCACGCGCGCCATCAGGAGCACCTGGTACAGGAGCAGATTGGCCGAGACGAGTCCCGTGATGCGGCCGAGCGTCGTGAGCGTCTCCCCTCCCCCGGCGAGCAGGCTCTGCACGCCGCCGCCGGCGACCCACAGCGCCGCGACGAACAGACTCGTCGCCCAGATGACGGCTGTCGCCGCGATGTTCCACTGCGCGCGGCGCGTGCCACGAGCCCGCGGGATGAGGGGCCGCGAGATGGTCCGGTCAGCGGCTCCGGCGGAGACGAACGGCGCGGCGGGTGCGTGTGAGGTCATCCCCTGAGCGTCGTGGCTGCACTCCCAGACGAGGCCAAGAAAACGCGACTCTCACCGCTCGCATAGGAGATGCACCAGAGACGGCGAGATCAGCCGGCGGCCGTCCCGAAGATCGAGCCCACGAGGAACGTCGCAGCGAGCGCGATCGCGCCGCCGATCACCGTGCGGATGACCGCGCGGCCGCGCGGCGAGCCGCCGATCCACGCCGCGAGGTAGCCGGTGACGGCGAGCGCCAGCAGCACCGCCACGAATGTGGCCACGATCCGGGCCGGATGCGGCAGCAGGAGGATCGTCGCCATCGGCAGCAGCGCACCGGTGAAGAACGCGACGGCGGATGCCATTGCCGCGTGCCACGGGCTCACGACGTCGTCCTGATCGATTCCCAACTCGATCGCGAGGTGCGCCTTCAGGGCGTCCCTCTCCGTCAGCTCCGTGGCGACGGCCGTGGCGGTCGCGTGGGAGAGGCCTTGCTGCTCGTACAGGCCGACGAGCTCGGTGAGTTCGGCCTCAGGCTCCTCAGCGAGCTCGCGCCGTTCCTTCTCGATCAGGGCGCGTTCGGTGTCGCGCTGGCTCGAGACCGACACGTACTCGCCGAGCGCCATCGAGATCGCGCCGCCGACGAGCGCGGCCGACCCCGCCAGCAGTACGGGCAGCACGTCCGAGGTCGCGCTGGCGACACCGACGACCACGGCGGCGGTGGAGACGATGCCGTCGTTGGCACCGAGCACGCCGGCGCGGAGCCAGTTCAGACGCTGGGCCAGGCCCAGCCGATGGGGTTCTCCTGCGTGCCCGCCGGGGGCGGTCTCTGTGGTCATGGTCCCACGCTAGGCACGCTGGTCCCGCCGCGCTAGCAAGGAGAGGCATCCCTCCGCGCCGTCACGCCCGCGGAGCGTGCTCTTCGAGGAACTCGTACAGGTCTGTCGTGTCGACACCCGGGAATGACCCCGTCGGCAGAGTCGCGAGCAGCGTCCGCGGCGTGCGCACGTTCGGCCATGCCTGATCGCGCCACTGCGTCTCGAGCTCGGCAGGCGCGCGACGGCAGCACACCTCGACGGCGTGCCGTGAGACGCCGCGGTTGGTCGTCTCACGCCCGAGGAACCACTTGGTGTCATCGAAGCGCACCCCCACCGAGACCGAGTGCGCGCCTTCGCTCGAGCCCTCGACGCGGGCCGTGCACCAGAACGTCCCATTGCCCGTGTCGGTGTACTGGTAGTACGGGTTGAACTTGTCGGGGATGTCGAACACGACCCGGCTCGTCCAGCGCCGACAGCACAGCTGCCCCTCGATCGACCCCAGGCGGTCGGACGGGAAGTTCACGTCGTCGTTCTCGTATGCCTTCGTGATCGTGCCTGACTCGTGCACCTTGAGGAAATGCACAGGGATGCCGAGGTGCCGCGTCGCGAGGTTCGTGAACCGGTGCGCGGCCGTCTCGTACGAGACCGAGTAGGTGTCGCGCAGGTCCTCGATCGACAGCTCGCGCCGCGACTTCGCCTCCACGAGAGCGGGAACGGCATGCTCCTCGGGGACGAGCAGAGCGCCCGTGAGGTAGTTCGTCTCGACCCGCTGGCGCAGGAACTCGGCGTACGAGCGCGGCTCGCTGTGCCCGAGGATGCGGCTCGCGAGTGCCTGCAGCACGGCGGTGCGTGAATCGCCCTTCGCGGGCACCGTGCTGGAGAGGTACAGTCGCCCGTTGCGGATGTCGGCGACGCTGCGTGTGGATGCCGGGAGGTCAGCGACGTAGTGCAGCGAGAACCCCAGGTGGGCGGCGATATCCGATGCCGTGCGCTGAGTCAGGGGTCCACCCGGATGGCCCACGGCGGTGAGGATGCTGCGGGCCTGCTCCTCGAGGTCGGGGAAGTAGTTGTCTTGCCGGCGCATGAGGTGGCGCAGTTCGACGTTGGCACGGCGGGCTTCCTCCGGGGTCGCCGAGCGCTCATCGCCGAGGCGCTCGATCTCACCTTGGAGGGCGAGGAGCGCCCGGAGCGCGTCGTCGGGGATCGCCTTGCCGATTCGGAACGGCTCGATGCCGAGCGCGCGGAAGGTCTGCCCCTTCATCGCGCGCTCGAGCGCGATCTCGAGCGTCGCGCGCTCGTCGAGAGGCTCAGCCTCGAGCAGCTGATCGACCGTCGCACCGAGCGCCCGGGCGATCGCGCGCAGGAGCGTGAGCTTCGGTTCGCGCTTACCGGTCTCGATCATCGACAGTTGGCTGGGCGCCCGTTCGACGGCCGCGGCGAGCTCGTCGAGCGTCATGCCGCGTGCCGTGCGGAGCTGGCGGATGCGGCGCCCGATCGTCAGCGCATCGGCATCCGCTTCACCCCGGTCGGCGCCTGCCGAAGGGTGAACATCGACGTTCGTCATGTCCGGAAGTGTGTCACAGAAGCAGAAGATCGTGCAATCTTCACAATTGATTTGGTCATCCGGACCGTGATTATTCACCCAGAGTGGTTTCACCAGCCCGCATCACCGCGGGTCCGACCCACACACACAGAGAGACAGGGCCATGACACCCACCGCCACGGGCTTCGCGCCCGAAACGACCACCCGCCCCACGACGGGGCCGATCCCGACGAGCGCGATCGTCGTCACCGGCCCTCTCCGTGACCGCTACGACGAGATCCTCACGCCCGACGCGCTCGCGTTCCTGTCCGAGCTGCACGCGCGCTTCGCCGGCCGCCGCCACGACCGCCTCGCCGACCGCATGCGCCGCCGGTTCGAGATCGGCAACGGGCACGACCCGCAGTTCCGCGCCGACACCGCCCACATCCGCGAGGACGCGGACTGGCAGGTCGCCGGTGCCGGCCCGGGTCTGGAGGACCGCCGCGTCGAGATCACGGGTCCCACCGACCCGAAGATGACGATCAACGCCCTGAACTCGGGGGCGAAGGTGTGGCTCGCCGACCAGGAGGACGCCACCAGCCCGACCTGGAAGAACGTCATCGAGGGCCAGCTGTCGCTGCGCGACGCGATCCGCGGCGAGCTGCGCTACACCTCCCCCGAGGGCAAGGTGTACGAGGTCACCGCCGAGCGCACACCGACGATCGTGATGCGTCCGCGCGGCTGGCACCTGACCGAGAAGCACATCGAGTTCACCGACCGCACCGGGCGCACGCTCGCGGCATCCGGCTCGCTCGTGGACTACGGCCTGTACTTCTTCCACAACGCGCAGCGGCTGATCGAGAACGGCGTCGGCCCGTACTTCTACCTGCCGAAGATCGAATCGGCCGAAGAGGCGCGGCTGTGGGACGACGTGTTCAGCTTCAGCGAGGAGTACCTCGGCATCGCGCACGGCACGATCCGCGCGACCGTGCTGATCGAGACGCTGCCGGCCGCCTTCGAGATGGAGGAGATCCTCTTCGAGCTGCGCGACCACATGGCGGGGCTGAACGCCGGCCGGTGGGACTACATCTTCTCGATGATCAAGAACTACCGCGGCCGCGGCGCCCGGTTCGTCCTGCCCGACCGCAGCCAGGTGACGATGACGGTGCCGTTCATGCGGGCCTACACCGAGCTGCTCGTGAAGACCTGCCACAAGCGCGGCGCCTTCGCGATCGGCGGCATGAGCGCCTTCATCCCGAACCGACGCGACCCCGAGCTCACGGCACTGGCGTTCGAGAAGGTGTCGGCCGACAAGAAGCGCGAGGCCGGCGACGGCTTCGACGGCACGTGGGTGGCTCACCCCGACCTCATCCCCGTCGCGCAGGCGGAGTTCGACGCGGTGCTCGGCGACCGGCCGAACCAGATCGACCGCCAGCGCCCCGAGGTGGAGGTGACGGCATCGCAGCTCATCGACGTGCACATCGGCCTGCCGATCTCGGCCGGCGGCGTCTACGCGAACGTGTCGGTGGCGATCCGCTACATCGAGGCGTGGCTGCGGGGCCTCGGCGCCGTCGCGATCGACGGCCTGATGGAGGATGCCGCGACCGCCGAGATCTCCCGCTCACAGGTGTGGCAGTGGATCCACCAGGACCGCTCCACCGAGGACGGCACGAAGATCACCCGGGAGTACATCGAGGAGCTCATCGCCCGCGTGCTCGGCGAAGTTCCCCGCAGCAGCGGCGATCGGTTCGACGACGCCGCGGAGATCTTCCGCACCGTGGCCCTGGGCGACGACTTCCCGACGTTCCTGACGCTCGGGGCGTACGCCGACTACCTGGACGACGCCGACTGAGCGGCGCGCCGACACCCCGCACACATCGAACAAGGACGTGACATGACCGCCTACGAGACCGACATCCGCTCCATCGCCGCCCTGAAGCAGCAGCACGGCTCTGCCTGGGACGCCATCGATCCCGAGTCCGTCGCCCGGATGCGGGCGCAGAACCGATTCCGCACCGGGCTCGAGATCGCCCAGTACACCGCCGACATCATGCGCCGCGACATGGCCGAGTACGACGCCGATTCGTCGGTGTACACCCAGTCGCTCGGCGTCTGGCACGGCTTCATCGGGCAGCAGAAGCTCATCTCGATCAAAAAGCACCTGAAGTCGACCAACAAGCGGTACCTCTACCTCTCCGGCTGGATGGTCGCCGCCCTCCGCTCGGAGTTCGGTCCCCTCCCCGACCAGTCGATGCACGAGAAGACGGCCGTCCCCGCGCTCATCGAAGAGCTCTACACGTTCCTTCGGCAGGCCGATGCCCGTGAGCTCGACCTGCTGTTCACGAAGCTCGACGCCGCGCGCCTCGCCGGCGACGAGACCGCGGTCGAGTTCATCCAGTCGCAGATCGACAACTACGAGACGCACGTCGTGCCGATCATCGCCGACATCGACGCCGGCTTCGGAAACCCCGAGGCGACGTACCTGCTCGCGAAGAAGATGATCGAGGCGGGCGCCTGCGCGATCCAGATCGAGAACCAGGTGTCGGACGAGAAGCAGTGCGGGCACCAGGACGGCAAGGTCACGGTGCCGCACGAGGACTTCCTCGCGAAGATCAACGCCGTCCGCTACGCGTTCCTCGAGCTCGGCATCGACAACGGCATCATCGTCGCCCGCACCGACTCGCTCGGCGCCGGCCTCACGCAGAAGATCGCCGTCTCGCATGAGCCCGGCGACCTGGGCGACCAGTACAACGCCTTCCTCGATGTCGAGGAGATCGGCGAGGGCGACCTGAGTGACGGCGACGTCGTCATTCGCCGCGAGGGGCGGCTGCTGCGGCCCAAGCGCCTGGCGTCGAACCTCTACCAGTTCCGACGCGGCACCGGCGAGGCGCGATGCGTGCTGGACTGCATCACGTCGCTGCAGCACGGCGCCGACCTGCTGTGGATCGAGACCGAGAAGCCGCACGTCGCGCAGATCGCCGGCATGGTCGACCAGATCCGCAAGGAGATCCCCAACGCGAAGCTCGTCTACAACAACAGCCCGTCGTTCAACTGGACGCTGAACTTCCGCCAGCAGGCCTACGACGCTCTCGTCGAGGAGGGCGCGGACGTCTCCGCCTACGACCGCGCCGACCTCATGAACGTCGCCTATGACGACACCGAGCTCGCGCGCCTGGCCGACGAGAAGATCCGCTCGTTCCAGAAGGACGGCTCCGCACGCGCCGGCATCTTCCACCACCTGATCACGCTGCCGACCTACCACACGGCCGCGCTGTCGACGGATGACCTGGCGAAGGGCTACTTCGGCGACGAGGGCATGCTCGCCTACGTCAAGGGTGTGCAGCGTCGCGAGATCCGCGAGGGCATCGCGACGGTCAAGCACCAGAACATGGCGGGCAGCGACATCGGCGACAACCACAAGGAGTACTTCGCCGGCGACGCCGCCCTCAAGGCCGGCGGCAAGGACAACACGATGAACCAGTTCGGCTGATCACAGTCCGAGCCGGTCGCCGAACCCTCGTCTCCGACCCGAACCCTCACGCTCAGGCGCGCCTGGCCGTGAGGGTTCGGCTTGGAGGTGAGGGTTCGGCCGCGGGGCGGCGAGGGTTCGGCCGCGGGGCGGCGCGGATCGCCTGGGGCGGGGCGGCGGAGCCACGCGCTCGGTCGTCGCGCGCCGAGGGCGTCAGGGCAGCAGGCCGAGCTCCATCGCCCGCGTGACGGCGCGGGTGCGGTCGGGGGCGTCGAGCTTGTCGAACGCCTTCTGCAGGTGGGTCTTCACGGTCGCCTCGCCGATGCCCAGGTCGACCCCGATCTGCCGGTTGCTGCGGCCCTGCGCGACCCGGCGCAGCACGTCGAGCTCGCGCGGCGTCAGCACGGGTTCGGCGGCCGGCCGGCGCATCCGCTCCACGAGGCGCACGGCGACCTGCGGCGACAGCGCGCTCTGCCCGGCGGCCACCGAGCGGATCGCGGCGACGATCTCGGCGCGCGGCGCCGCCTTCAGCAGGTAGCCGCCGGCGCCCGCCTCGACCGCGGCGAGGATCTGCTCGTCGGTCTCGTAGGT
The DNA here is from genome assembly GCF_016907815.1 of Microbacterium aurum. Taxonomy (NCBI): domain Bacteria; kingdom Bacillati; phylum Actinomycetota; class Actinomycetes; order Micrococcales; family Microbacteriaceae; genus Microbacterium; species Microbacterium aurum. The sequence continues at coordinate 1,313,419 of NZ_JAFBCQ010000001.1, read as the reverse complement.
AGTGAGGATGAGCACCCGCGGCGCGGGGGTTCCGGCTTCGCCCGCGGCGAGCCGGGCAGTCGCCGCGACGCCGTCGACGCCCGGCATCCGCAGGTCCATCAGAACGACGTCCGGATGGGTCTCGGCAGCGATCCGCACCGCCTCGTCGCCATCGGCGGCCTCACCGACGATCTCGAGGCCGGGTTCCTCGGCGAGCACGGCGACGAGTCCGGCGCGCACGATGGGGTGGTCGTCGACGACCAGCAGCCGGATCACGCGTCCACCTCCGCAGCACGCTCACGCAGCGGCAGCCGGACGGTCACGCGCGTGCCCTCCCCCGGCGCCGCGACGACCTCGAACGTCCCACCCGACAGCGCGACGCGCTCGCGCATGCCGTCCAGTCCGAATCCATGGCGGGATGCCGCGGGGTCGAACCCCTGGCCGTCGTCGGCGACGGTGAGGACGATCTGCGCGGCATCGGACGACAGCTCCAGCCGCGCGCGGCGCGCCGCGGCGTGCTTGCGGACGTTCGCGAGCGCCTCCTGCGCGCATCGCAGCAGCACGACCTGCGTCTCGGGGTCGAGGGTCGGCAGCGCCTCGGTGCCGTCGATGTGCACCACGAGGCCCGTCTCGACGCGGAACCGCTCGGCGAGCCGCTGCAGCGCCTGACCGAGCGTGGCATCGGCCGGGACGGCGGCCGTCCGTGCGACGATCTCGCGCGCCTCGGCGAGCGCCTCGCGGGCAGTGCGCTCGACGGTGTCCATCGTGGCCGCGGCGTCAGCCGGTTCGCCGCGGCGCGCCTGCGCGGCGGCCCGTTCGCTCAGCAGGACGAGTCCGGCGAGGGTCTGCGCGAGGGTGTCGTGGATGTCGCGGGCCAGCCGCTCCCGCTCGGCCGACGCGCCCTGCGCCGCGCTCAGCGCGCGCACCGTCTCCTGCGCCGCGACGAGCTCGTCGACGAGCGCCGCGCGCTCGTCGCCGTACTCCGCGATCCGGCTGATCCACAGGCCCATCGCGATCGCGAACCCGAGCGAGACGAGCCCGGAGGCGGAGGCCGCCACGAGCGAGCCGGTGGAGATCAGCATCCCGACGCACACGGCGAGGCCGATGACGACGCACCCGATCACGGCGTCGCGCACCCGCACCGCGAGGGTCCACAGCACCGGATAGGCGAGCGCTTGCAGGAAGGCGCCGTTGGGGCTCGCCGCACACGCGAGCGTGAGGGCGACCGCGGCCGCCGCCACGAACCCCCACATCCGCGGTGCCCATTCCGGTTGCGCCCCCGCCGTCCCGCCAGCCTCGGCCCGTGCCGCCGGGACGGGCCGCCACAGCCGGAAGAACCCGAGGTACGCGCCGACGAGCAGCCCGATCCCGGCCAGCAGCAGAAGGCCGCCGGCAGGCTGCGGCGGGTCAGCGAGCCACGCGAGGGCGAGGGTCAGTCCGACGACGGCGATGACCGCGGCATCCCACCCCAGACGCGTCGGCACGAGGGCGCGCGAGGAAGGGCCAGGGGCGGGCGGAACGGTCATCACCGGCTCACGTTACGCGTCGCGGCGGTTCCAGCGGAACGTCAGCCGGCTGACGATCACGCCGATCACCAGCCACCCGGCCAGCACGAGCGCGACCCAGCCGAGGTTCCACTCGCCGCCGGGTTCGAGCGTCGCGTACTCCGCGGGCAGGAACACCGCGCGCAGCCCGCGCGCCATCCACACCAGCGGGAAGACGCTCGCGAGGTTCTGCAGCCAGTCCGGCAGCAGCCAGAAGAAGAGGTACACGCCCGACACGAACTGCAGCACGAGGCCGATGGGAACGACGACCGCGCTCGCGCTGCGGGCGCTGCGGGGCAGGGCCGATACGGCGATCCCGAGAAGTGCCGACGCCGTGAGTCCCAGGAGGAACACCCACGCGAACGTCCCCCACGCCTCGACGGTGCTCGGCAGCGGCACATGGAAGATGAACGCGGCCGCGGCCAGCAGCAGCGCCGCCTGCAGCAGCCCCGTCACGAGCACCTCGCCGAGCTTGCCGGCGAAGTACGACACCGGCGACAGCGGCGTGCCGCCGAGCCGTTTGAGCGTGCCGTCGGAGCGCTCGGTCGCGATGTCGATCGCGAGGTTCTGGAACCCCGAGAGCAGCAGGCCGGCGGCCATCATCCCCGGCAGGTACAGCTGCGCGGCGGAGATCGCGGCCACGCCCGGGCCGCCCGTGATGTCGCCCGAGCCGCCGAACACCGTACTGAACAGCCCGAGCATGAGCACCGGGAACAGGAAGGTGAAGAAGAGTGTGTCGGAGGAGCGGAAGTAGCCGCGCAGTTCGTAGCCGGCGCGGTGCGCGCCGAGCGCCAGGGTGGTGCCGAGGGTGGCGGTGGTGCCCGGGGTGGCGGTGCTCATGAATGGCTGCTTTCGTCGAGACCGGCGGGCGTGGCGACGCCGGCGAGGTCGGATGCCGCGGGTGCGGCGACGAGGCCGAGGTAGATCTCCTCGAGGGTGGGGCGGCGGATCTGCAGGTCCTTCGGCTCGCCGCCGAGGCGCGCGGCGAGCGCGGAGGCGAAGGTGAGCGGCTCGGTGGTGCGCTGCTCTCGACGGGCGCCGGCTTCCGTCCAGGTCACGAGCGGAATGCGGGCGTCGTCGCCGCCGATGCGATCGACGGGCCCGATCGCGCACAGTGTGCCGTGGGTGACGACGGCGACGCGGCCGGCGAGTTGCGGGGCTTCGTCGAGGTCGTGCGTCGTGAGCAGGATCGTCGTGCCGTCCCTCTGCAGCGAGCGGATGAGTTCCCAGAACACCCGCCGGGCCTGCGGGTCGAAGCCCGTCGTGGGTTCGTCGAGGAACAGCAGCTCGGGGCGCCCGATGATGCCGAGCGCGACGTCGACGCGACGCTGCTGGCCGCCGGAGAGCTTCGCGATGCGGGTGCCGGCCTGCGCCGTCAGGCCGACGGCGGCGATGACCTCGTCGACGTCGCGGGGGCGCGGGTAGTAGCCGGCGAACTGCCGCAGCTGCTCGCGCACCGTGAACACCCCCGCCTGTCCCGCCGTCTGCAGCACGATGCCGATGCGCTCCCGCCAGCGGCGGTCGGCGCTCCCCGGATCGGCGCCGAGGACGCTCACGTCTCCCGCCGTGCGGTGCCGGTACCCCTCGAGGATCTCGATCGTCGTGGACTTACCGGCCCCGTTGGGCCCGAGGAGCGCGAAGGTCTCGCCGCGCTCGATGTCGAAGGTGAGCCCGGCCACGGCCATGCGATCGCCGTAGGACTTGCGCAGGTCGCGGACCCGCACCGCTGGTTCTGTCATGGTTCCAGTGTTCGCCCCGCACGCCCCGGCCGACAGCCCTCATCCGGCGGAGCGCCCATCCCCCGATCGGGGGAGGGACGCCGTTCGGCCAGCACGACGTCGCCGACTGTTTAGGCTGAGGGAGACGACGTGGGGGTGCGGAATGGAGTCGACGGCCCGAGAAGACGGCAGAACGAGCCGTCGCGATTTCCTGCGCCGGACGGGCATCGGCGCGGCCTCTCTCGCCGTCGCGGGCGGGGCCGGATTCGGCATCGGGGCCGTGACGTCCGGCAGCGCCCGTCCCGAGGCCCCCGCGGAGTTCACCCCGCTGCCCGAGCGCGCCGAACCCGGGTTCGACCACGTCGTCGTGCTCATGTTCGAGAACCGCAGCTTCGACAACGTGCTGGGGCGGGTGTACTCCCCCGCCGAGAAGACGCAGGCCGAGTTCGACGGCGTCGCCCAGGGCGACTATGCCAACGCCGCGCCGGACGGCACCCGCATCCCCGCGCACGTGTACTCCGGCACGACCGACCACATCATGCAGCAGCCGCAGCCCGACCCCGGCGAGACCTACCCGCACGTCAACACGCAGCTCTACGACGTCGTCGACCCCGCGACCAATGATGACCTTCGCGCGCACGGCCTGCGCGCGCCCTACAACGCTCCGCCGGCGGGCGCGACCGCCACGAACGAGGGGTTCGTGCGGGACTACATCATCAACTTCCGTGCGTCGATGCGCCGCGAGCCGACGCCGGCGGAGTACCGGGTGGCGATGGGCGGGTTCTCCCCCGACATGCTGCCGGTGTTCTCCGCGCTCGCCCGCCAGTTCGCCGTCTACGATCGGTGGTTCGCCGCGGTGCCGTCGCAGACCTACTGCAACCGGTCGTTCTTCCACGCCTCCACCTCGCACGGGTTCGTCGTCAACCACACCGACGGCTCGTACGCGAAGTGGCTGAACGCCCCGGCATCCGCCACGATCTTCAACCGACTCGAAGACGCGGGCATCTCCTGGCGCGTGTACTACGACCCGACGCAGCTGGTGTCTCTGACGGGCCTCATCCACGCGCCGGTGCTGGAGAAGTACTGGAAGACGAACTTCCGCGACATGACGCAGTTCTACGCGGATGCCGCGGCCGGCGACCTGCCCGCTTATGCGTTCATCGAGCCGCGCATGATCTTCAATCACAACGACATGCATCCGCCGTGGGGCGAGCTGCGGGACGGCACGCTGACCCTCGACGACGGGACGACGGTTCAGATCGACAACAGCGCGTACTCCGACGTGCGCGCCGGCGACAAGCTGCTGCAGGACGTCTACGACGCGATCCGCACGAGCGCCTCGACGACGGGCTCCAACGCGGTCAACACGGCGCTGGTGGTGACCTTCGACGAGCACGGCGGCATCTACGACCACGTCGCCCCGCCGAAGGCGACGCCGCCGGATGACAGCGGTGCGGGCGAGATGGGCTTCACGTTCGATCGGCTGGGTCTGCGGGCGCCGTCGATCGTCGTCAGCGCATACACCGCGGCGGGCGCGGTCATCCACGACGAGATGCACCACGGCTCGGTCATCGCGACCCTTTGCCGGCAACACGGGCTCAAGCCGCTGACCGCCCGGGCCGACGGCGCGCGCACCATCGACAACGCGGTGGGCCTCGCGCATCCGCGGCAGCCGTACACGTGGCCGCAGCCGGTCGCGCTGTGGCAGCCGCCGAACCCCGAGGCGGTCGCGGAGGACACCACCGACGCCCATCGCGCGCGCCCCCTCACCTCCCCCGCCCGAGGGCTGCTGGGACTGCTGATGGCGAAGTACGCGCCTGGCGAGCCGGTGCCGACCACCTACGGCGAGGCCTACGACGCCCTGCAGCAGCACGGCCGGGGGCTGTTCGGCACGACGGACGAGAAGCCGGCCACCGACGGCTGATCTCCCCGACTACGCTGGGCGTGTGATCCATCGCGCCCCGCTCTCCCGCAAGCTGTCCGCCATCGCCGAGTCGGCGACCCTCAAGGTCGACGCGAAGGCCAAGGCGCTCATGGCCGAGGGCAAGCCCGTCATCTCGTATGCGGCAGGCGAGCCGGACTTCGCGACGCCGCAGTTCATCGTGGATGCCGCCGCTGAAGCGCTGCACGACCTCGCGAACTACCGGTACACGCCCGCCGCGGGCCTGCCCGTGCTGCGCGAGGCGATCGCCGCGAAGACCCTGCGCGACTCGGGCCTGGAGGTCCCGCCCGCGCAGGTCATCGTGACCAACGGCGGCAAGCAGGCGGTGTACCAGGCGTTCCAGGCGGTGGTGAACCCGGGCGACGAGGTGCTGCTGCCGGCGCCGTACTGGACGACCTATCCCGAGGCGATCGCGCTGGCTGACGGCATCCCGGTGGAGGTCTTCGCGGGGGCCGACCAGGACTACAAGGTCACCGTCGAGCAGCTCGAGGCCGCCCGCACTGACAAGACGACGGTGCTCGTGTTCGTCTCGCCCTCGAACCCGACCGGCTCGGTGTACACGCCCGAGGAGACGAAGGCGATCGGGCAGTGGGCGCTCGAGCACGGGATCTGGGTGATCAGCGACGAGATCTACCAGAACCTCGTCTACGAGGGCGCGCGCGCCGTCTCGATCGTCGAGGCCGTTCCGGAACTCGCCGGCCAGACGATCCTCGTCAACGGCGTCGCGAAGACGTACGCCATGACCGGCTGGCGCGTGGGCTGGATGGTCGGCCCCGCCGACGCCATCAAGGTCGCGGGCAACCTGCAGTCGCACTTGAGCTCGAACGTCAACAACATCGCGCAGCGCGCGGCGCTGGCCGCGCTCACCGGTCCGCAGACCGAGGCCGAGCAGATGCGCCTGGCCTTCGACCGCCGTCGCAAGCTCATCGTCGCCGAGCTGGCGAAGATCCCGGGCGTCACGGTGCCGAACCCGCTGGGTGCGTTCTACGTCTACCCCGACGTGCGGGGACTGCTCGGGCGCTCGTGGCGCGGGACGCAGGTCGACACCACACTCGAACTCGCCGACCTCATCCTCGACGAAGCCGAGGTCGCCGTCGTTCCCGGTGAGGCGTTCGGTCCTTCCGGATACCTGCGGCTGTCGTACGCCCTGGGCGACGACCAGCTCCTCGAGGGAGTCCAGCGGCTGCAGCAGCTGTTCGGCTGACCCGCCGCCTCGGCCTACAGCTCGACGCCGACGAGCACCGGCTCGGGCTGGAGCAGGAGTCCGAACTCGCTCTGCACGCGCTGCTGGATGTAGCGGGCGAGCTCGGCGAGCTCGGCCGCCGTCGCGCCGCCGCGGTTGGTGAGGGCGAGGGCGTGCTTGGTCGACAGCGCCGCGCGCGAGCGCGGCAGCCGGAAGCCCTTGCCGACGCCGGCATGCTCGATCAGCCACGCGGCGCTGACCTTGACATCGGGCTGCGTCGACACCGGCGGCGGCACGACACCGTCGAAGGCGGCCAGCGGGATGACCGTGACGGGGGCGACGCTCGGCGCGAGAGGCCAACGCGGGCACTCCGGCGGAAGCGTTCGGGCGAAGGATGCCGACACGATCGCGTTCTGGAAGAACGAGCCGGCACTGTGCGTGTCGGGGTCGGCGTCGTCGAGCACCATGCCCTTCACGGCGCGCGTGGCGAGCACCGTGTCGCGGATCCAGCGCAGCGACACCGCGGCATCCGGTTCGAGACGCAGCGCCTGCCGCAGCTGCACGCCGCCGACCGGGACCTCGCCGTGACCCACCTCGCGCAGTTCGAGCGTGATCGACACGATCACTCCGCTGCGCCGCGGGACCTCGCCGTAGTGATGCTTGAGCACGGAAGTGCGGAAGCCGAGTCCGAGATCGGATGCCGGCACCACCTCCACCTCGCCGGTGGCCTCGTCGAGCAGTTCGACCTCCACCAGCGTCTCGACGATCTCCTGGCCGTACGCTCCGACGTTCTGGATGGGAGCCGCACCGGCGCTGCCGGGAATGCCGCTCATCGCCTCGATGCCGGCGAGGCCTTCGGCGACGGCGTAGGCGACGAGGTCGTCCCAGTCGTGTCCGGCCTCGACCCGCAGGCGCACCCGGCCCTCCGGCGCCGGCAGGCGTTCGATGCCGCGGGTGCGCACGAGCACGACGGTTCCCTCGAAGGGCTCATCGCCGACGAGCAGATTCGAGCCGCCGCCGATGACCAGCCAGGGGTCGCCCGCCGCCCAGATCTCGCGGAGCGCATCGATGAGCTCGTCGCGCGTACGCGCCTCGACCATGCGAGCGGGGATGCCGCCGGCGCGCAGCGTCGTCAGCTGCGCGAGCGGGATCGGAGCGATCTGGGGCATGGTGGCAGAGGTCACGCGTGTCGGCGCACGCGGACCTGCGCCTTGCCGAGCACCGTGGTGCCGTCGAACGCGACGGTGAGGTCGATGCGGGCGGTGTCGTCGTCGAGCGCGCCCACCTTCGCCGTGATCACGAGGTCGGCGCCCGCCTCGGCATCCACCACGACGGGACGCGTGAAACGCACGCCGTACTCGAGGATGCGACCCGCGTCACCCGCCCACGCCACGACCGTCTCGACGGCGAGGCCCATCGTGAGCATGCCGTGGGCGAGCACACCCGGCAGGCCCACGCGCTCGGCGACGTCGTCGCGGTAGTGGATGGGGTTGAAGTCGCCGGAGGCGCCGGCGTAGCGCACGAGGGACTCGCGCGTGAGATGGACCGTGCGCTCGGCGACGACGTCGCCGACGGCCAGAGCGGCGCCGGTCTCGGGACCTGTCGCGGTGGTCATGCGTCCTCGCCTCCGATCAGCAGCACCGATGTCGCGGTGACGACGTGCGCGCCCCCGGCATCCGTGATCTCGGCCTCGCTCGTGACCATCGCCCCCGTGCCGAACGGGCGGACGTTCGTGATCTGCAGCTGCGCGACGAGCTCGTCGCCGGCGACGATCGGCCGCGTGTAGCGGAAGCGCTGCTCGGCGTGGACGGTGCGCTCCAGCGCGATGCCCGAATCCTCCTCGGCGAGCAGCTGCTGCAGCGTGAGATCTTGGATCACCATCGCGAACGTCGGCGGGGCGACGACATCGGCGTAGCCCAGAGCACGCGCGGCTTCCGGGTCGACGTGCTGCGCGGCATCCGCGAAGACGGCGCGCGCGAACTCGCGCACCTTCTCACGGCCGACGAGGTAGGGCGCGGTCGGGGGGAACGAGCGGCCGACCAGCTCAGGATTCACGGACACCCCTCGATCCTACCGAGCGGGTCGCCGGCGTCCGCCGCGTCGTGCCCCGGCGAAAACCCGTGACCGTCAGCGCGACCGGCGCGCGCGGATCGCCTTGACGGCCATCTGCACGGCGATGAAGGTGAGGAACACCGCGAAGAGGATGTTCGCGGTCAGCGGCGACATCAGGGTCGCCAGCCACGCCCCGACGGCGGTTGTGGTGCAGGCGGCGACCCCCACGAGGCCGGCGGCGAGCAGGTCGACGTTGCCGTGGCGCAGGTTACCGACCGTGCCCGAGACGGCGGTGGGGATCATCATCAGCAGCGACGTGCCCTTCGCGATGAGGTCGCTCGTGCCGAACAGGAACATCAGTGCCGGCACGACGATGACGCCGCCGCCCACGCCCAGCAGCCCCGCCATGATCCCGGTGAACAGTCCCAACGCGACGAGCCCGATGACCGACCCGACCGTCAGCACCAGTTCGGCGTCGCGGGCGGGCACGACGACGAACAGCATCACGATCACGACCGCGAGGAAGGCGACGAAACCCCAGCGCAGTGCGTTCTGCGGGATGCGGGCGAGCAGCCACGCGCCGATCTGGGCGCCTACGACCGCGCCGGCGGCGAGGATCAGCGCCGGGATCCACGCGACCGAGCCGTGCACCGCGTAAGAGATCACCCCGACGGTCGCGGTCGGCACGATCGCGGCGAGCGACGTGCCGGCCGCGAGTCGCTGGTCGAAGCGCAGCAGCAGCACGAGCATCGGCACGATGACCGTGCCGCCCCCGACGCCGAAGAGGCCGGACAGCAGGCCGGCCGCCAGCCCCACCCCGATGCATGACAGCACGAAGCGTGCGTCACGACGGCGGGGCACCGCCGCCGAGCTCACGCGTGCACCTCGTCGCCGGGCTCGTCGGCCGTCGTCGCCTGCTCGAACTGCGACCGGTACAGGCGCCAGTACGCGCCCTCGGCGGCGATGAGCTCGTCGTGCGTGCCCTTCTCGACGATGTCGCCGTGCTCCATCACGAGGATGAGGTCGGCATCGCGGATCGTCGACAGTCGGTGCGCGATGACGAACGACGTGCGTCCCTCGCGCAGCGCCGACATCGCGTGCTGCAGGAGCAGCTCGGTCCGGGTGTCCACGGAGCTCGTCGCCTCGTCGAGGATCAGCACGCTCGGCTGCGCGACGAACGCGCGGGCGATCGTGATGAGCTGCTTCTCACCCGCCGACACGTTCGCGGCATCCTCGTCGAGGACGGTGTCGTAGCCGTCGGGCAGCGAGTGCACGAAGCGGTCGACGCGGGTGGCGACGGCGGCCTCGGCGATCTCCAGATCGGATGCCGACTCGTTGCCGTACCGGATGTTCTCGCGGATCGTGCCCGCGAACAGCCACGGGTCCTGCAGCACCATGCCGGTGCGCGACCGCACGTCGTCGCGGGTGAGCTCGGCGATGTCCTGCCCGTCGAGGAGGATCCGCCCGCCGTCCAGCTCGTAGAAGCGCATCAGCAGGTTCACGAGCGTCGTCTTGCCGGCGCCGGTGGGCCCGACGATCGCGACGGTCTGCCCGGGCTCGACGCGGAATGATAGGTCGCGGATGAGCGGCTTGTCGGGCGTGTAGCTGAACGCGACGTGCTCGAACTCGATGACGCCGGGGCCCTCGACGAGGGCGGGCGCGTCTTCGGCATCCGGCTCCTGCTCGTCTTCGTCGAGCAGCTCGAAGACGCGCTCGGCCGACGCCGTGCCGGACTGCACGACCGCGGCCATGCCGCCGAGCTCGGAGAGGGGCTGCGTGAACTGCTGTGAATACTGGATGAAGGCCTGCACGTCACCGAGCCGCAGCTGGCCGGAGGCCACCATCAGTCCGCCGAGGACGGCGATGCCGACGTAGCTGAGCGAGCCGATGAACATCATCGCGGGCATCATGAGCCCCGAGAGGAACTGGGCCTTGAACGCGGCCTGGTACAGATCCTCGTTCTCCTCCTGGAACTTCTCCCGCGAGTCCTTCTCGCGTCCGTAGACGCGCACGAGCGCGTGGCCGGAGAACGACTCCTCGACGCGGGCGTTCAGGCGTCCCACCTTGCGCCACTGCGTGTTGAACGCCTTCTGCGACTTCGGCCCGATGATGCCGAACACCACCGCCATGAGCGGCAGCGCGACGAGGGCCACGATCGCGAGCTGCCACGAGATCGAGAACATCATGACGAGCACGCCGACGACGGTGAGCACGTTGGTGACGGCCGTCGACAGCGACTGCTGCATCGTCTGGGTGATGTTGTCGATGTCGTTCGTGACGCGCGAGATCAGCTCTCCGCGCTGCACCCGGTCGAAGTAGGACAGCGGCAGGCGGTTGATCTTCGCCTCGACCTGCTCGCGCAGGCGCCACATCGTGCGCACCATGATGATGTTGATGACGTAGCCCTGGAGCCAGGTGAGCAGGGCCGAGGCGATGTAGATGGCGAGCACGGCCACGAGCACCCACTTGAGCCGCTCGAAGTCGATGCCGGCTCCGACCTGGAAGTTCTGCATCGCGGCGACCATGTTCGCGATGTCCGTCTGACCGGCCGCACGCAGCGCCTCGACGACCTGCGCCTGCGACATGCCCGCGAACTGCGCCGGGAGGGATGCCGAGACCACACCCTCGAAGATGACGTTGGTGGCCTCGCCGAGCACCTTGGGCGCCGCGACGGCGAGCACGACCCCGATCGCACCGAGGAGGGAGACGAGCGCGAACACCCACTTGTACGGGCCCAGCAGGCCGATCATGCGGAAGAAGCTCTGCCGGAAGTTCGACGCCTTGCCGGGTGCGACCGAGTCCCAGTCGCCGGAGTTCAGGCGCGCCTGCTCGGCGAGCTCGAGCTCGTAGCGCTCCTCTTGGGTCATCTCGGTCCCTGAGCCTGTCGAAGGGCCTGAGCCTGTCGAAGGGCCTGAGCCTGTCGAAGGGCCTGAGCTTGTCGAAGGGCTCATGCGTCCACTCCCAGCTGCGACTGCACGATCTCGCGGTAGGTCTCGTTCGAGGCGACGAGCTCGTCGTGGGTGCCGGAGCCGACCATGCGGCCGTCGTCGAGCACGATGATGCGGTCGGCGTCGGTGATCGTCGAGATCCGCTGCGCGACGACGATCTTGGTCACCTGCGGCAACTCTCGCCAGAGCGCCTGGCGCAGCCGGGCATCCGTCGTCACGTCCAGCGCGGAGAACGAGTCGTCGAAGACGAGGATGTCGGGGCGGTGCGCGATCGCGCGGGCGATCGACAGGCGCTGACGCTGGCCGCCGGAGACGTTGGTGCCGCCCTGCGCGATGCGGGCGTTCAGCTGACCCTCCATCTCGGAGACGAAGTCGCGCCCCTGAGCGATATCGAGGGCGTGCCACAGTTCGTCGTCGGTCGCCTCTTCGCGGCCGAAGCGCAGGTTGGACGCCACGGTGCCGGTGAACAGGAAGGCGCGCTGCGGCACGTAGCCGATGCCCTCCCACATGCGGTCGAGGTCGGCCTCGCGCACATCGACGCCGCCGACGCGGACGCTGCCGCCGGTCACGTCGAACAGGCGCGGGATCAGCGAGACGAGCGTGGTCTTACCCGAGCCGGTCGAGCCGACGACGGCGACCGTCTCCCCAGCATCCGCTCGGAACGAGATCCCCTGCAGGACGGGCGCCTCGGCGCCGGGGTAGGTGAACGACACGTCGTCGAACTCGACCGTGCCCGGCGTCGGGAAGGAGCCGACCGGATTCTCCGGCCGGACCAGGGCGTCGCTCGAGTCGAGGATCTCGCCGATGCGGTCGGCCGAGACCGCGGCGCGCGGGATCATGATCGTCATGAACGTCGCCATGAGCACGCCCATGAGGATCTGCCCGACGTACTGCATGAAGGCGAACAGCGTGCCGATCTGGACCGTGCCGGCGTCGACCTGGATGCCGCCGAACCAGATGACGCCGACGACCGTGACGTTGAGCACGAGCATCGCGAGCGGGAACATGATGACGAACAGGGAGCCGACCTTGCGGCCGACGATCATGATGTCGGTGTTCGCGACGCGGAACCGGGCCTCTTCGATGCGCTCGCGGACGAACGCGCGGACGACGCGGACGCCCGTCAGCTGCTCGCGCATGACGCGGTTCACGCCGTCGAGCTTGTTCTGGTACTGGCGGAACAGCGGCACCATCCGGCTGATGATGAACCCGGCGATCACGAGCAGGACCGGGACGGCGACGGCGATCAGCCAGCTCAGGCCCACGTCCTGCTGCAGCGCCATGATGATGCCGCCGATCGCGAGAAGCGGCGCGGTGACGAGCATGGTCGCGCCCATCATCGCGAGCATCTGCACCTGCTGCACGTCGTTCGTGTTGCGGGTGATGAGCGTGCCGGCGCCGAACGAGGACACCTCGCGCTCGCTGAAGCCGCTCACCTTCTCGTAGACGTCGCGCCGGATGTCGCGGCCGGCGCTCATCGCGGCACGCGCCGCGAAGTACGTCGCGATGATCGAGGCGACGATCTGGCCGAGCGCGATCGCGAGCATGAACGCACCACGCGACCAGATGTAGCCGGTGTCGCCGGTCGCGACGCCCTTGTCGATGATGTCGGCGTTCAGACGCGGCAGATAGAGGGATGCCATGGCCGAGGCGAACTGGAACACCAGCACGCCCAGCAGCCACCATTTGTAGGTCCACAGGTAGCGGACGAGGAGCTTTCCGAGCATGCGCGACTCCGTTGCGGCGGGAGGGAACGGTCCATGCTAACGCCGGCCCCCGACACGCACGTGCCCGCGAACGCGGAGAAGGCCCCGGGCGGGATCCGCCGGGGCCTTCTCGATGGCTGCGGGGAGCTCGGGCGACCCGAACGCCGTCGACTCGACCCTGCGGCCATCTGATGTTGCACGTATCACGCTACGCGGGACGGGCCGCTCGTGCCCACCGGTTGACGGCCGCAGCGCGACTCTGCTAAGCCCTCACGCCTGTGCCGTGCGCGCGCACGCGACCGTCGCGAGCGCCGCCGCCTGGTCGCCGAGGACCGCGTCGTCGAACAGCACGCGCGGCGAATGGTCGGTCGCCCGCGGCGTCGAGCAGGCCCTCCTCGAGCATGACCTTCGCTGCTCCGTGGCCTTCCTCCCCCGGCTGGAACATGAAGATCACCGACCCGTGCAGCTCGCTCTGGCGCACCGGCAGCAGCTTCGCGGCGCCGACGAGACCGGCCGTGTGCAGGTCGTGGCCGCAGGCGTGCATGTTGCCGTTGGTCGAGGCGTACTCGAGGCCCGTGGCCTCACCGATGGGGAGGGCGTCCATGTCGCCGCGCAGGAGCACGACGGGACCGGGGTGCGCACCGCGCAGCACCGCGACGACGGAGGTCGTGCGGGTGCCGGTCGTGATCTCCAGCGGCAGTCCCTCGAGCGCGGCAAGGACCTTCTGCTGCGTGCGCGGCAGCTCGAGCCCCAGCTCGGGGTCGGCGTGCAGCGCGCGCCGCAGGGTCACGACCTCGGCATCCCCTCGCCACCGGTAGCGTCGGGGCATGGACAGCACCGACGCCCTGGTCGCCCGCATCGCCGCCGACTGCACGCGGAGGGGCATGACCGTGGCGGCCATCGAGTCCCTCACGAGCGGCGCCGTCGCGAGCGCCCTCGGGCAGGGCGAGGACGCGGCGGAGTGGTTCGCCGGCGGCGTCGTCGCCTACCGCGTCGCGACGAAGACGTCGCTGCTGCGCGTGACGGAGGGGCTCGACCCCAGCACCCCCGAGTGCGCCGCGCAGCTCGCCGCCCACGGGCGGGAGCTGCTCGCCGTCGATGTCTGCGTCGCCGTCACGGGCGTGGGCGGCCCCGAGCCGAGCGACGGACACCTGGCGGGTGAGGTGCATCTCGGGCTGGCGACGGTCGACGGCGTCACGACGTCGACGCATCGCTTCGAGGGCGACCCGGCCGAGGTCGTAGCGCTGAGCGTGCGCGCCGCCGTGGCGGCGCTGGCGGAGGGGGTCACCGCGCAGGCGGATGCCGCGGCATCCGGCACCGTCGCCCGCGACGCCCGCGACGCCCGCGGCGAGCACGATCCGGAAATGCGGATCCTGCCGTTGCGTCCGTCGGATGCCGGGGAGGTCCTCACGATCCAGCGGGCGGCGTTCGTCAGCGAGGCACAGATCTACGGCAGCGCCGACATGTCACCGCTGACGCAGACGCTGGCGGAGGTCGAGGCAGAACTCGAGGGGGCGGACGGCTGGGTGGCGCGGATCGGGGGACGCCTCGTCGGCGTCATCCGCACCCGCACCGCCGACGATCTGCTGCTCATCGGCCGTATCGCGATCGCACCCGACATGCAGGGGGCGGGGATCGGGCGACGCCTGCTCGCCGCGGCGGAGGAATCCACCGGGGCAGCCGAGGCGGAGTTGTTCACCGGAAGCCTCAGCGAGGCGAACCTGCGCCTGTACCGGGACTGCGGGTACGTCGAGACCGAGCGGGTCGATCAGGGCGACGGCACCGCGCAGGTGTTCCTGCGCAAGCGGCTGCGCGACTGAGCGGGGTCCCGCCAGCCGCGACGCCGGTCGCGGGCGTCCCGACGCTGCGGCGTCAGGATGCCTGGAGCACGACTTTGATGCAGCCGTCCTCCTTCTTCTGGAACAGCTCATAGAAGCCTGCGGCGTCGGCGAGCGCGGGCCGGTGGGTGACGAGGTCCTGCGTGCCGAGCGGGTCGGCGGCGTCCTCGACGAGCGGCATGAGCGTGTCGGTCCACCGCTTCACGTTGCACTGGCCCATCCGCAGGGTGACCTGCTTGTCGAACAGCGACTTCATCGGGATGGGATCGGCCTCACCGGCGTAGACGCCGCTGATCGAGACGGTCCCGCCGCGGCGCACCATGTCGAACGCGCTCATCAGCGCGGCCGTGCGATCCAGCCCCGCCGCCTGCAGCAGCGGCTGCGCGACGGGCGCGGGCAGGGCGCCGATCGCGTGATGGGCGGCACTGACGACGGGGTTGCCGTGGGCTTCCATGCCGACGGCGTCGACCGCGGCATCCGCCCCTCTCCCCTCCGTCGCGTCGAGCACCGCACCGACGGCACCCTCCTGATCGAGGGTGCGGATGCCGTGGCGCTCGGCCATGGCGCGGCGCTCGGGTACGGGGTCGATGCCGATGACGTCGTAGCCGAGGTGACGTCCGACCCGCGCGGCGAACTGGCCGACGGGACCCAGCCCGACCACGGCGAGCGTGCCGCCGTCGGGGACGTGCGCGTACTGCACGCCCTGCCAGGCGGTCGGCAGGATGTCGCTGAGGAAGAGGTAGCGCTCGTCGGGGAGCTCCTCGCCGACGGGGATCGTGTTGTAGTCCGCGAGCGGCACGCGCAGGCGCTCGGCCTGGCCGCCGGGAACCTGACCGTAGAGCTTGGTGTAGCCGAACAGCGCGGCGCCGGAGCCGTACTCGCGGACCTGCGTCGTCTCGCACTGGGACTGCAGTCCGCGCACGCACATGAAGCACTCGCCGCAGGAGATGTTGAACGGCACGACGACGCGCTGACCGACGCGCAGGTTCCGGATGCCGGCACCGACCTCCTCGACGATGCCCATGGCCTCGTGACCGAGGACGTCCCCGCGGTCGAGGAACGGCCCCATCAGCTCGTAGAGGTGCAGGTCGGAACCGCAGATCGCGGTCGAGGTGATGCGGACGATCGCGTCGGTCGGCTGCTCGATGCGGGGATCGGGAACCTCAGTCACCTCGACGCGACGACGGGCCTGCCAGGTCAGCGCCTTCATGGTCAGCCCTCGATGCCGCTTTCGGCGATCTCATCCACCGGGAGCGACGCGCGCAGGTCCTGCGGGGAGGCGAGGTTGTCCTCGTCGGTGAACTCGGGGCGCTCCGCGGTGTCGGTGGGGTTCTGCAGGTCCTCGGGAGCGATGTCGCCCTGGCCGTCGTCGCCGAGTTCGGCCGTCACGGGATCTGCACCCTGGGTGTCAGGCTGCTGTCCCGCCGGGGGGAGGTCGCTCGTGGGGATCTGGTCGTCGGGGTTGGCTGTCGTATCCATGGATTCAGACTCGCGCGCCGCACAGGGGCGGCGAAGGGGATTGCGCGGTTCGCCGACGGCGGGTATGGGCGATAGCCCAGGGGCTGTCAACCCCCGGGCACGCGCCGGGGAGCGCGCCTACAGTGGGGCATCTGACCGTCGGCGACATCGTCGACAGAAGAAGGAGTGCACGTATGTCGAACCTGAAGACCTGGCTGCTCGTGATCGCCGTGGGGCTCGTCGCCTACGTGGCCGGTGCGAAGGCGGGGCGCGCCCGCTACCGCGAGATCAGCCACGCCGCCAAGGAGCTGTGGGACGACCCGTCGTTGCGGAAGGCCCGGAACCAGGCCCGCAAGGCGATCGACTCCGCGGCGAAGAAGGCCTCGAAGAAACTCGGCGCCTGACCTGCTGTCTGTAGCGGGAGCGGGGCTTGAACCCGCGACCTCACGATTATGAGTCGTGCGCTCTCACCAACTGAGCTACCCCGCCGCGCCGCACCCACACGGCGAGATGTGGATGCTGCGAGCCCCGAGTCAGGATTGAACTGACGACCCCTTCCTTACCATGGAAGTGCTCTGCCACTGAGCTATCGGGGCGTGCTGCCCGCGAGCGGGCAACCAGAAAAGAATATCAGAGCGTGAGGCTCCCGCCGAACCGGTCAGCCGACCGTGTGCGTGCCGTTCGTGTGCTCCTTGAGCCACTCGATCGGGTCGGTGTGCGCCGTCCCGCCGAGCAGCACCTCGAGGTGCAGGTGCGGGCCGGTCGCCTTGCCGGTCTGACCCACCGTGCCGAGGACCTGACCCGCCGTGACGGTGTCCCCCTGCTCGACCCGCAGCGAGCCGTACTGCATGTGCCCGTAGCGGGTGGAGACGATCTGCCCGTCGATGACGTGGTCGATGAGCACCGTGACGCCGTAGTCGCCGCCGGCCTCGGTCGCGATGCGGACGGTGCCCGCTGCCACGGCGTGCACTTCGGCGCCGAGACCGGGGGTCAGGTCGACGCCCCGGTGCGGAGTGGAGAACTGCGACAGGTATGACGACGACCCGTACGCCGCCGAGATCGGCACGCCGACCGGGAACGGCCACTGGATCGCGGCGGTCGGATCGTTGACCCAGGTACCGGCGAAGAGGGTGACGCCCGAATCGGCGGCGATCTCCGCCATCGAGGCGACGTTGTACGACTCGGGGCGGTCCAGCGTGCTGGCCGGCGCATCGCCGGAGGCCACGAACGCCTGGATGTCGGTCTTCGCAGCCTTCGCCGTCGTCGTCGTGGCGACGGTGAGGTCCGCCGAGCGGTCGGACATCGCGGCGACCGCTTCGGCCGGCGTCGTGGTGCCGATCGCGAGCAGGCCGACGACGGTCATGACGCCGAGCGAGAAGGATGCCGCGGCCACCCGCTTGGCGACGGCGCCTGCGCTGCGGCGAGCACGGCGCGGCGCCACGTGCGCGGCGTCGGCGGACGGCTCATCCGCTGCGGGGCGCTCCTCCGCGACGCGCGCCCGCTGCACGGGCGTCTCCGCCGTGAAGGAGAACAGGCGTGCCGCGAACTCGAACTCGTCGACGGCGCGGTGATCAGCCTCCGGCGCGCTGGGGACGAAGGCGGATGCCGGAGGTAGCTGGTCGGCGACAGGCACGCCGACTGCATCGGTCCCGCTCGCGTGCGCCATGGCCGCGCTGGGGGCACCGGCATCCTCGGCCACCGCTTCGAAGACGGCGCGCGCGGCGCGGCGCAGCCGGCGACGGGAGGCTTCATCGGGCTGCGCACCGAGCGCCGTCTCGGCGGCGATGGCCGCGGCGACGTCGGCGACGACGGTCTCGGCCAGCGAGGGCGTCGCGGCGATCTCCTCCGCCGGCTCCATCGAGGCGGGCGTCTCGACGGCTGCGGCCTGCGCGGCTGCGGCCGCTGCGGCGGCGCGGCGCCGGTATTCGGCACGCGTGAGGACACCGGATCCGGTCGCGGCGTCGGCCGCGGGGGATCCTGCGGTGGCGCGGCGCGGGGGCGCGGCGTCAGCCGTGGGGGTGTCGAGGGTCACATTCCAGGCTCTCGTCGGGCCGCGCAGGCCGGCGGTCCTGGCGGCGACGTACTTCGGGCTTGCGATCACTGTGCCGTTCGGGCGGCAAAAGTAACGATCGGGTAAACACTACCCCGGCCGCGCTGGGAATGCCATGAACGCCGAGCGGTATATCGCTTTCAGGTCGCGATGACCTCACGGAGCCGCGAGAACAGGTCGGGGCCGGCCGCGATCGTCATCTGCCGCCCGGGCGCACCGTCCGGCGCGCCGCCGATGAGTCCCCCGGCCTCGGTCACGAGCAGTCCCCCGGCGGCATGGTCCCACGGGTGCAGGCCGCGCTCGAAGTAGCCGTCCAGGCGCCCCGCGGCGACATAGGCGAGGTCGAGGGATGCGGCACCGGCCCGCCGCAGATCACGCGCGAGCGGCATGACGCGACGCACCCGCTCGAGATCGGGGCCGTGCGTCGCGGGGTCGTAGCCGAACCCGGTCGCCAGCAACGCCCCGGCATCCGTCGCCTGCGACACGGCGAGCCGCCGCTCGCCCAGCCAGGCGCCCTCGCCGCGGGCGGCGCGGAAGAGCTCGTCGACCGCGGGCGAGAACACGACGCCGGCCTGCGCGGTCCATGTGGCCGGCTCCGGCTCACCCGCCACGGCGGCGATGCTGACGGCGTAGTGCGGAATGCCGTATGCGTAGTTGACCGTGCCATCGATCGGGTCGACGACCCACGTGATCCCCGTCGTGCCCCGCTCGGCGCCCGACTCCTCGCCGAGGAATCCGTCGCCTGGCCGCACAGCCGCCAGCCGCGCCCGAATGAGGTCCTCGACCTCGCGGTCGGCCTCCGTGACGATGTCGGCGAGCGTGGACTTCGTGGCAGCGACGGCCACACCCTCGGTCCGCCTGCGGCGCGCCAACTCCCCCGCCTCGCGGGCGATGTCGACGGCGATCAGCAGCAAGTCCCCGGCATCCACCATGGCTCCACGCTACGCGCACTACGGTGGCTCCATGAGCGGGGTCTACGACGCCGTGATCGTGAGCGGCGGCCACAACGCCCTCGTCGCCGCCTACCTGGCAGGTGCCGGCAAGCGGGTGATCGTGCTGGAACGGCTCGGACATCTGGGCGGCGCAGCCGTCTCGGAACGGCCGTGGCCCGGCGTCGACGCGCGACTGTCGCGCTACTCGTACCTCGTGAGCCTGCTGCCGCCGCAGATCATTCGCGACCTCGATCTGCAACTCGATCTGCGCCGGCGGCGCTACTCCTCGTATACGCCCGATCCGGTCGACGCCACACGTGGCCTCCTCGTCGACAACGCGGATGCCGTGGCCATGACGGCGAGCTTTCTCCGCGCGGCCGGCGACGCCCGCGAGGCGGAGCGCTTCGCGGCGTTCTCGGATCGACTGCTCCCGCTCGCCGCGACGGTGTTCCCGACGATGACCGAGCCGCTGCGGCGGGAGTCCTACATGCGTCTTGATCCTCCTGTTTCGGTATGGGCTCGGATCGTAGCGCAAGGGGGGGCGCCCCAGTTAGGGCGGCGAGAGATCAGAGGTAGCGGTCGATGCGCTCAGGGAGCGCGGAGGTTGTTCGAGCGTCTTCTTCCAGTTCGCTTGCTTGTAAAAAATGGAACAGCGGTCCACGATGGACCTGACGGCGAGGCGGGTATGTCATCGCGGCGTGCTTAAACTCGAAGGCGTTCCAGAAGGCGTGTGCGCCCCGTACACAAGAACAGCGAGATCTAGGTGTTTCACCTCCACTGAGAACCGTGCGGCGCTCGCTTCGGCGGCTCGGAAACCGGGCGCTCACCTCAATCGAAAGGAAGCTCGACATGGCCAAGGCAGTAGGAATCGATCTGGGAACCACGAACTCCGTTATCGCCGTCTGGGAGGCCGGCGAGGCGAAGGTCATTCCGAACGCGGAGGGAGCCCGCACTACCCCGTCGGTGGTCGCTTTCACCGAGGACGGTGAACGGCTGGTGGGGCAGCTTGCCCGCCGGCAGAGCATCCTCAACCCGAAGGGCACCATCTCGTCCGCCAAGCGGTTCATCGGCCGGTCCTTCGACGAGATCAAGGAGGAAGCCAACGCCGTCGGCTTCGACGTCGTGGAAGGCCCCAACGGCGAGGCCCGGTTCAACATCCGCGGGAAGCTCTATGCGCCCGAGGAGATCAGCGCGCTGGTGCTGCGCAAGCTCGTCGACGACGCCAGCAAGTTCCTCGGTGAGAAGGTGACCGAGGCCGTCATCACCGTTCCCGCCTACTTCAACGACGCCCAACGCACCGCGACCAAGGACGCCGGACGCATCGCCGGGCTCGAGGTGCTGCGCATCATCAACGAGCCCACGGCCGCCGCACTGGCGTACGGAATGGACAAGAAGAACCACGAGACCATCCTGGTGTTCGACCTCGGTGGCGGCACGTTCGATGTCAGCCTCCTCGACGTGGGCGACGGGGTCGTCGAAGTGCGATCCACCGCCGGTGACACCCACCTGGGCGGCGACGACTTCGACCGCCGGCTGGTGGACTATTTTGCCGACGAGTTCAAGAAAGAGAACGGCATCGACCTGCGCAACGACCCGCAGGCGCTGCAGCGTCTGTTCGAAGCGGCCGAGAAGGCCAAGGTCGAGCTCAGCTCGGTCAGCCAGACGCAGGTGAGCCTGCCGTTTATCACCGCTGACGCCAGCGGACCGAAGCACCTGACGATGACGGTCACGCGATCCAAGTTCGAGGACCTCACGGCCGACCTCGTGGAGCGCTGCCTGGGCCCGGTGCGTCAGGCGATGGCTGACGCGAAGGTCAGCGAGAACGATATCGACGAGGTCATCCTCGTGGGCGGTTCCACCCGCATCCCCGCTGTCCAAGCGCTCGTCAAGCGGCTCACCGGCGGCAAGGAGCCGAACATGACGGTGAACCCCGATGAGGTGGTCGCTGTGGGCGCCGCCATCCAGGCGGGCGTCCTCAAGGGCGACGTCGACGACGTGCTGCTGCTGGATGTCACCCCGCTGTCGCTGGGTGTGGAGACCCGCGGCGGTGTGATGACGAAGATCATCGAACGCAACACCACCATCCCCGCCCGTCGCAGCGAGGTGTTCTCCACGGCGGAGGACAACCAGCCGTCGGTGGAGATCGTCGTCCTGCAGGGCGAGCGGGAGAACGCCGCAGACAACCGGGTGCTCGGCCGGTTCCAGCTCACCGGTATCCGTCCGGCGCCTCGCGGCGAAGCGCAGGTGGAGGTCACCTTCGACATCGACGCGAACGGCATCCTGAATGTGACCGCGAAAGACAAGGACACCGGCACCGAGCAG
The DNA here is from genome assembly GCF_016907815.1 of Microbacterium aurum. NCBI lineage: Bacteria > Bacillati > Actinomycetota > Actinomycetes > Micrococcales > Microbacteriaceae > Microbacterium > Microbacterium aurum. The sequence continues at coordinate 1,291,747 of NZ_JAFBCQ010000001.1, read as the reverse complement.
GGGATCACGATCAGCGGCACCTCGAACCTCGACCAGGGCGAGATCGACCGGATGATCAAGGAAGCCGAGCAGCACCGTGCTGACGACCAGGCGCTGCGCCAGGCCGTGGACGCCCGCAACGAGCTGGACTCCGCCGCCTACCAGGTCGAGCGGGCACTGCGTGAGCTCGGCGACGCTGCACCGCAGCACGAGCGTGCCCGCGCGGAGCTGCTCATCACGCAGGCGCGTGAAGCGGTGGCAAACAACGTCGGCGAGCAGGAAGCGAAAGAGCGCACCGGCGAGCTGCTGCAGGTTGCGCAGTCCCTTGCTGCGGCCCGCGCGAACGCCAGCCACGCTGAGCAGCCCGCTCAGGACGACGAAGACGACGTCGTCGACGCCGAATTCGACAAGTAGCACGGAGGGAGGATCGCGATGGTCGAGGAGCAGAACGAGGACACGCGGGCCGTGGACCTGCTGAACGACGACCTCACCGACGTATCCCCGGAGGAGATCCGCGCCGCGCAAGCAGCGCTCGCCGCCCAGTTGGAGACGGCCGACGACCGGTGGCGCCGGACGGCAGCGGACTACGACAACCTCCGCAAACGGATGGCGCGCGAGATCCAGACCGTCCGCGAGCAGGAGCGGCAGCACACCGCCAAAGCCTTCTTGCCCGTCGTCGACGCGCTGGACCGGGCGCTCAGCTTCGGGGTGGACCTTGACGAGGGCGTTCTGGATGGCATGCAGGCCGTCCGGGCGCAGGCCGCTGATGCGTTGCGCGCACTCGGGTACCCCGAGATCGTCATCGACGGTGCGGAGTTCGACCCGCAGCTGCACGAGGCGGTCTCGGTCGTCGAGGATGCCAGCGTCCCGCCGCGCAGCATCCTCGCCGTCACTCGCCCCGGGTTCGGAACGCCTGAGCGGATGCTGCGACCGGCTGCGGTCGTGGTCACCCGCAGGCCGGATGAGGAGTAGGAGATGGCGGAGGATCTCTACAGCGTGCTCGGGGTCTCCCGGTCGGCGGATCAGAAGGAGATTCGCCGCGCCTACCGGGAGAAGGCCCGCAAGTTCCACCCGGACGTCAACAAGACCCCGGGGGCGGAGGATACCTTCAAACGGATCAGTGAAGCCCACGATGTGCTGTCGGACCCGGAAACCCGCGCACAGTACGACCGGTTCGGTGAGAACTTCCGCCAGTACGCCGCCGCGGACGCGGCTCGCTCCTCCGAGCAGCCGCGCCGCAGCGGCGGCACCCGATACACGTGGAGCGGGGGCGGCGCGCAGAGCGTGAACTGGGAGGACCTCTTCGGGGGCGGCTTCGGTGGTTTCGGTCGCGGCGCCGACCACACCGCGGAGCTGGAGATCACCGTCGAGGAGGCCTACCGGGGCGGGCGGCGCACCGTGCAGGTCGCGTCGCCGTACGGTGGCGCGCAGGAGTACACCATCGACATCCCAGCGGGCGCTGTCGACGGGCAGCGGCTGCGGATCGCGGGCGCAGGCGGAGCGGGCGCCGACGGACAGGACGGGGACCTGCTGGTCACGCTGCGCGTGAAGGACAGCAAGCGGTACCGGCTCAGCGGCGCGGACATCGAAACGGACCTTCCCATCTCACCGTGGGAGGCGGCGCTGGGCGCGGATGTCAGCGTGCCCACCCCCGGGGGCCCGGTCACCGTGCACGTTCCGCCCGGCTCGTCCACTGGCAGGCGGCTCCGCCTGCGCGGGCAGGGGATGCCCCGCAGAGGACAGCCGGGAGATCTGTATGCGCGGGTGAAGGTCGTCGTTCCCCGCACTCTCAGCAAGAAGGAGAAGGAGCTGTTCGAACAGCTCCGCGACGTATCGTCGTTTGATGCCAGGAGAGGATCATGACCTCACATCACCTGCCCGTCCGTGTCGCCCGGGCCGACCTGGCGGCGACCGCGGTGGCCGCAGGTATCCACCCGGATACGCTGCGGAAGTTCGTCGAGCTGGGGCTGGTCACCGCCCACGTCGACACCAGCGGCCGGCTGTGGTTCGCCCGTACCGTCCCCGCCCGCGTGCACACCATCGTGCGTCTGCACTCCGATCTTGCCGTGAACTACGCCGGCATCGCACTCGTGCTCGACCTGCTCGCCCGCATCGAGCAGCTCGAGCAGCACCGGACCATCCGACTCGAAGGAGACACCTCATGGACATGAACTCACTCACTCAGAAGTCGCAGGAAGCGCTCACCTCGGCCCAGAACATCGCGGTCCTCGCCGGTCAGATCGAGACGGATGAGGAGCATCTCCTGCTCGCACTGCTGCAGCAGGAGGAGGGGCTGATTCCCCGACTGCTGCAGGCGACCGGCGCTGACCCGGACTTGGTGCGCGCGGCGGTGGAGGCGGAGATAGCCCGGAAGCCGAGGGTGTCCGGAGCCTCCCCGCAACCCACGCAGGTCTACCTCAGCCGCAGCCTCTCGGCCACTCTTGAACGCGCCGAGCGGGAAGCGAAGCGGCTGAAGGACTCGTATATCTCCGTCGAGCACCTGCTGCTCGCCATCGCCGATGACTCGTCTTCCCGGGCCGCATCGCGGATCCTCCGTGAGCACGGCATCACCCGGGAGAACTTCCTGGCTTCCCTCAGCAAGATCCGAGGCAACCAGAATGTGAACTCTGCCACCCCCGAGCAGACCTACGAAGCGCTCGAGAAGTACGGCCGAGATCTGGTCGCTGACGCCCGCGCGGGGCGTCTGGACCCGGTCATCGGCCGGGACTCGGAGATCCGCAGGGTCATCCAGATCCTCTCTCGCAAGACGAAGAACAACCCCGTCCTCATCGGGGAGCCCGGTGTCGGAAAGACGGCCATTGTGGAGGGGCTGGCCCAGCGCATCCTCAACGAGGACGTCCCCGAGGGGCTGCGGGACAAAACGATCTTCTCCCTGGACCTGTCCTCGCTGGTAGCGGGAGCAAAGTACCGGGGCGAGTTCGAAGAACGGATGAAGGCCGTGCTCGCTGAGGTCACTGCAGCCGAGGGGCGCATCTTGCTGTTCATCGACGAATTGCACACCCTCGTCGGTGCGGGCGCCACGGAAGGAGCGATGGATGCCGGCAACATGCTCAAGCCGATGCTTGCCCGCGGTGAACTGCACCTGATCGGGGCGACCACTCTCGACGAGTACCGCAAGCACATCGAGAAAGACGCCGCGCTGGAGCGACGGTTCCAGACGGTGATGGTCGAAGAGCCGGACGTGGAGGACGCGATCTCCATTCTCCGCGGGCTGCGGGAACGTCTGGAGGTCTTCCACGGCGTCCGCATCCAAGACAGTGCCCTGGTAGCCGCGGTCACGCTGTCCTACCGTTACATCCCGGACAGGTTCCTGCCGGACAAGGCGATCGACCTCATCGATGAAGCCTGCGCGCGGCTGCGCACCGAGATCGACTCGATGCCCGCTGAGTTGGACGAACTCATCCGTCGCGTCACACGCCTGGAGATCGAGGAAGCGGCGCTGTCCAAGGAGACCGACGCTGCCAGCAAGAAACGGCTGGAGGAGCTGCGCCGCGAGCTCGCCGATCTGAGGGCAGAAGCGGACGCGAAGCGCGCGCAGTGGGAGGCGGAGCGACAGGCGATCCGCAAGGTGCAGGAGCTGCGCGCGGAGCTGGAGCAGCTGCGCCGCGAAGCCGAGGCCGCCGAACGCTCCTACGACCTCAACCGCGCCGCCGAGTTGCGGTACGGGGCCCTGGCCGACGTCGAGCGCCGCCTCCAGGCGGAGGAGGAACGGCTGGCCCGCAAGCAGGGCGGGCAGCGGCTGCTGCGGGAAGTGGTCACCGAGGATGAGATCGCCGAGATCGTCGCCGCGTGGACAGGCATCCCGGTCGCCCGGTTGCAGGAGGGAGAACGCAACAAGATCCTCTCCCTTGACACCACCTTGAAGGAACGGGTGGTCGGCCAGGACGAAGCAATCGCGTTGGTCACCGACGCGATCATCCGCGCCCGCTCCGGTATCCGCGACCCGCGCCGCCCCATCGGGTCGTTCATCTTCCTCGGGCCCACCGGTGTGGGGAAGACCGAGCTTGCAAAGGCGCTCGCGGAGGCCCTGTTCGACAGCGAGTCCGCGATGGTCCGCCTCGATATGAGCGAGTACCAGGAACGGCACACCGTCAGCCGCCTGGTCGGGGCGCCTCCCGGGTACATCGGTTACGACGAGGGCGGCCAGCTCACCGAGGCGGTACGCCGTCGCCCTTACAGCGTCGTCTTGTTCGACGAGATCGAGAAGGCCCACCCGGACGTGTTCAACACGCTGTTGCAGGTCCTCGACGACGGACGGATCACCGACAGCCAGGGCCGTACCGTCGACTTCCGCAACACCATCATCATCATGACCTCCAACATCGGCGCCCATCACCTGCTGGGTTCCGATGGAGGCGAGATTCCCGACGATATCCGCAACAGCGTGCTCGCTGAGCTGCGCGCCCACTTCCGCCCGGAGTTCCTCAACCGTGTGGACGACATCGTGGTGTTCGCACCGCTGGGGCGCGAGCAGATCCAGGACATCGTGGAGCTGCAGTTCAACGACCTGCGCGCCCGACTGGCGGAGCGTAATATCCGCCTCGAACTGACCCCGGACGCGCGGCAGTTCATCGCTGACCGCGGTTACGATCCGGTGTACGGCGCCCGCCCGCTGCGGCGCTACATCAGCCATGTGGTCGAAACACGGCTGGGGCGGGCGCTCCTCAGCGGCGAGGTGACGGACGGGGCGACGGTCACTCTCGATGTTCGCGAGGGTGATCTTGTCTTCGACATCGACGACTCCGCATCCGAGGAGACGGCATGAGCGCCGTCGTCTCGTGCCCGAACTGCGGGAAGAAAAACCGTGTCCCTTCTGCAGCATCCGGGTACCCTCGGTGCGGCGTCTGCAAGACCACGCTCCCGTGGATCGTGAATGCCGGCGACGGTGACTTCTCCCAGGTTGTGGAGCAGGCGCCGCAGGTGGTGCTTGTCGACCTGTGGGCGTCCTGGTGCGGACCGTGCCGGCAGGTCAGCCCCGCACTGGAGAACGTCGCCACGCAGCGGGCAGGAAAGCTCAAGCTCGTGAAGGTGGACGTGGACGCTGCACCGGAGACGGCGCGGAAGTTCTCCGTTCAGGCGGTACCGACCCTCCTCATCCTCAAAGACGGGAGGGTCCTCGCCCGCCAAGCCGGCGCGGCACCTTCGGACGTGCTGCTGCGGTGGGTCGACGAAACCCTCGAGAACCAGCCCGCATCCTCAGCCGCGACCACATGAGGTACGTCGACCCGCACGCTCCCCTCATCCGCCCCGTCCGACCCCGCACCCCCGGCATGTGTGAGGACTGCGTAGCCGCCGGTACGCACTGGGTGCACCTTCGGATGTGCCGAACGTGCGGAAAGGTCGGCTGCTGCGACTCATCCCCAATGCGCCACGCCCGCGCGCACGCGCTCACGCAAGGGCATCCCATCGTGCGCTCCCTGGAACTGGGGGAGAACTGGAGCTGGTGCTATTTGGACGAAGCATACCTATGAGCGACACTGTCGACCCCGGCGACACCCACCTCCCGCAGACCGAAACCCCCGACCCCGTCGGCGCGTTTCCTCGCCTGTCTGATGAACAGATCGACGTGCTGCTTGAACGCGGGAGGCGGCGGCGGCTCGCCAAGGGCGAGGTGCTCATCCGACCCGGAGATCACCCCTCGTCGCTGTACGTCGTGCTGGACGGGTACCTGCTGACCACGGATACTGAACCAGCAGACGACCCGCGCCCAGCGGACGAGCCGGTGACGGTGGGCGTGCACGGCCGGGGACGGTTCGTCGGGGATGTGGGGCTGCTGGAAGGGCAGCCCTCGTTCGCGTTCGTGTCCGCCATCGACGCCGCCGAGGTCGCGGAGATCCCCGTGGAGGAACTGGAGGCCATCGTCACCTCCGACCCGCTTCTGGGCGAGATCATCCTGCGCGCCTACCTCATCAGACGCTCCCTCGCCATCGGTGTCGGCGCCGGACTGCGGGTGGTGGGGTCCTGCTTCTCCCCACAAACCCGTGACGTGCTGGACTTCATCGCCCGCAACCGGCTCCCCCACCGGCTGGTGGACTTGGACGAGGACGAGAAAGCGGAGCGGCTGGTCCGCCGGCTGGGGGCGACGGTAGCCGACTTTCCCCTGGTCATCCTCGGCGGCTCCCGCACGGTGCGGGCCGCCACGCCGGCGCGGCTGTCCGCTGAACTGGGAATGCGCCCCCCGGCACCGCCGACGACCTGCGACGTCGTCGTGGTCGGGGCAGGACCTGCCGGGTTGGCAACCGCGGTGTACGCCGCGTCGGACGGGCTGTCGGTTTACCTGTATGATTCGGTGGCAACCGGCGGCCAGGCGGGTACGTCGGCGAAAATCGAGAACTACCTCGGGTTTCCCGCCGGGATCTCTGGCGCCGAGCTTGCCGACCGCAGCGTCCTGCAGGTTCGGAAGTTCGGAGCCACCTTGGACATCCCTGCCACTGTCAAGAAGATCGTCGAGGCCGACGACAGGTTCCGTGTCGTGTTCGACGACGGCCGTGAGGTGACCTCGGAGGTCGTCGTGCTGGCCACCGGAGTCAGATACCGTTCACTCCCCGCCGCAGGTTTGGACAGGTTCCAGACCTCCAACGTCTTTTACGCCGCGACCGCGCAGGAAGCGCGGGTGTGCGGGGACGCGCCGGTCGCCGTCGTCGGCGGTGGGAACTCCGCCGGCCAAGCGGCGCTGTTCCTCGCCCGCACCTCCTCCCGCGTGTACCTGGTGGTGCGGGCGGCGGAGCTGGGGGCGGGGATGTCACGGTACCTCGTGGACCAGATTCAGAATCACCCCCGCATCGAGGTGCTGCTGTCATCGGAAGTCGTCGACGCGGACGGCGACAGTCGGCTGGAACGGATCACCGTCCGAAGTACACACGGTGAACTGCGGGATCTTGCGGTCGAGCACCTGTTCGTGTTCATCGGCGCCGTCCCCGCCACCGACGGGCTGGCTGTCGGGGTGCAGCGGGACGCCGACGGATACATCCTCACCGGACCAGACGCCGAGTTCGCCGGCTCTCACTCGCCTGGCTCCGCTCGATTCTCGCTGGAAACCACCGTCCCCGGTATCTTCGCTGTCGGGGACGTGCGGCGCGGGTCGGTGAAGCGGATGACCTCAGCGGTCGGTGAGGGTGCCAGCGTGGTCAGGCAGATCCACGAGTACCTCTCCGGAGGCCGTCACAACCGGGTACGCGCATGACGGGGGATCTTGCCTGGCCACCACGGCTGTTCCGGCGGATGCCTGTCCTCCACATCGCCGCGGAGCGCGGGGAGGGCCCAACGGTTTTGCTGCTGCATGGCATCGCCTCCTCGTCGGTCACCTTCCACAACGTCCTCCCGCTGCTCGAGCGCACGCACCGCTGCATCGCCATCGACCTGCTCGGATTCGGGGAGTCGCCGGCCCCTGCCTGGGCCAACTACACCCTCGCCGATCATGCCGCTGCCGTCGAGCGCACCGTCGCATCGCTGCGGCTGCGGGAGCCGTTCACTGTCGTCGGCCACTCCATGGGTGCGCTCATCGCCGCCCGCTACGCTGCCCGCAAGCCGCGCCGGGTCTCGGGGCTCGTGATGGTCAGCCCGCCCATCTATCTTTCCCCGGCGGAGATCGGCGACGCGTTCGAGCGCGCCCGCATGGATTTCTACCTCCGTCTCTACGAGTACCTGCGCACCAACCGGGACTTCACCCTCCGTCACGCCGCGCTGGTGCAACGGCTCCTTCCCATCCCGAAGGCCGTGGACATCACCGAACGCAACTGGGAACCGTTCGTCAAGTCGTTGCAACACTCCATCGAATCACAGACCACTCTCAGCGACCTCGCTCACGTGAAGGCGCCTGTCGATGTGATCATGGGCAACCTCGACGAGTTCCGGTCGGAAGCGGTGCTGCGCATCGTCGAGCGGATGCGGGGCGTCACAGTCCGTCGGGTCCGGGCGACCAACCACCTCATCGGCAAGCGACTCGCCCGCGCCGTCGCCGACGCGGTGCTGACCCCCTCGCATCCAAGAGTTTCCGGAGATGGGGTAGCGCTATCGGGCCGGGCGCAGTACCTTGAAGCCACGCTCGTCTGATGAGTAGATGGGGAAGGGACACTGATTCCACATGGCAATGACATTCGATCCGTTCAGTGAGCTCGACCGGCTGGCAGCCGGGTTGCTTCAATCGCGCCCGGGACCGCGCGTGATGCCCGTGGACCTCTACCGCGACGGCGACCGCTACATCCTGTCGGCCGACTTGCCCGGAGTGGACCCTGGGTCGGTGGACATCGACGTGGACGGTCAGCTCCTCACCATCCGTGCCCAACGGACGGCCACGCGCGCCGACGGCGCCAAATGGCTCGTGCAGGAGCGCCCCGCAGGAACCTACCTGCGGCAGTTCAGCATCGGTGAGGGCGTCGACTCGGCGAACATCACGGCCTCATACGACAACGGCGTGCTGAGCTTGGTCATCCCGGTCAGCGAGAAGGCCAAGCCGCGCAAGATCCAGGTTCTGTCTCAGAACTCGGCCGAGAAGCGAGGAGAGGTTGCCGAGCAACCGACCCATCAGGGCTGAATCGCCCTGCCATGGAGATCGGGCGTAGTGCGCAGCTCTGCAGGAATGGGGCCGGTCGAAGATCAACCGTGCTTCACGAGCAACTACGGGCGTAGCCCTCTGTACGAAACCCGACGGGACGCGACTAGTCGGGACCCGATCCCTTTCGCCGCGTAAAACGTAGAAGGAGTTCACTATGACCACCGCTGGCACACCCCGTAATCAGTCCTCCGACAACAGCCCTGAGGACTTCGAGTACACCGCTGACCCCCGCTGGAAGCAGGCCATCGCCGAGTACCCTGACTACGCCTCAGCTCAAGCAGCCGTGGACCGTCTCGCTGACGCCGGTTTCCCAGTCGAACGTGTTGCCATTGTCGGTTTAGATGTGCGCGTCGTCGAGCAGGTGCTTGGTCGGCTCACAAGTGCCAAAGCAGCGTTGCGTGGAGCGGCAGCCGGCGCCTGGTTTGGTCTCCTCATCGGGCTGCTGTTCGGCCTGTTCGCACCAAGCTTTGGCTGGCTGGCTATCGTCGCGATCTCAGTCGTTTCTGGCGCGGTGTGGGGCGCGGTGCTGTACTTGCTGGCCCACCTCGCCACCGGCGGGCGCCGTGATTTCGACTCCGTCCAAACCCTCCAAGCCAGCCGGTACGAGGTTCAGGTCGAAGCGCCTTTCGCAGCAGAGGCCGCGCGGCTGCTCGCAGGCAAACCCGCCCGGCCCACCGATTGACCGTTTCGCGTTGTTGCGGCAAGAGCACCCGGGCGCGAGGTGTAGCCCATTGTGTGACTGCAGCGGCGACCAACGGTACGGCGATGAGCACAACGGACGCCTCGACGGAGGGGCGACCTCGATTACGCCTACTGCCGCGGGGGCGGCGAAAGCCCAGAGGTAGACCGGCAGGAGAAGTAGCTGCGCGATCACGAGCAGCGGCGCGGGCGCCAGTAGCTTCTCGTGCGCTGCGCAGGCTAGGGCGGCGAACACGATCACGTAGTCAATACACGGGGCGACTAGGGCGTGTCTCCCATATGGGTTGTGATTGACGCGCGATTTTGGGTACATGGCTTCGGTTGTGGATTCTCGGACGCGTCGATTGACGGATGCGCAGTGGGCGTTTGATCGCGCCGTTGCTGCCGTCGAACGTGGGGCGTCGTGGGCACCCATTCGGTGATGATCGCCGGGTCGTGGACGGGATCATCTACCGGTTCCGGACCTCGACGCCGTGGCGGGATGTGCCGCGAGGCGAGTTCGGCCCGTGGCAGACGATCTGGAAGCGGCACCGCCGGTATGCCGGAGACGGGACATGGGATCGGGTGCTGCAGGCGCTGCTCTCGCAGGCAGACGTGGCGGGCCTGATCGATTGGGATGTGTCGGTGGATGCGACGATCGCGCGTGCGCATCAGCACGCGACGAACACCACCCGCCCTGACCAGGACACAGGGGGCACGATCGAATCACAAGAATCTGCGGCTGGATAAGGTCGAACCCGCCGGTCACGGTATCGGTCGCTCGCGGGGCGGGCTGACCACGAAGATCCATCACGCCGTCGACGGGAACGGTCTGCCGTTGGCGATCGTGGTCACCGGCGGGCAACGCAACGACGGGGCGATGCTCGAGCAGGTCCTTGACGACATCCGCGTTCCCCGGATCGGCGGCGGGCGCCCCCGCGCCCGGCCGGACGCGGTCCTCGCGGACAAAGCCTATGGGTCCGGCGTGAACCGGCGCATGCTCCGCGCCCGTGGCATCCGGGTCGTGATCCCCGAGAAGAGCGATCAGATCGCCACCCGCAAACGCAAGGGCAGCAAGGGCGGCAGGCCGCCCGCATTCGATGCCGAGGCCTACAAAGACCGCAACGTCGTCGAGCGGTCCTTCGCACTCGTCAAGCAATGGCGCGGCATCGCCACCCGCTACGACAAGCTCGCCATCACCTACCGCTCCGGCGCAGTGCTCCACGCCGTCCTCACCTGGGCCACCCTATTGGGAGACATGCCCTAGCGCCGCGGGTGTCGCGAAAGCAGGCCGAATCGACTCTTTCGACCCGCCGGAGGGCGCTCAGGTCAAGATCAACCTGCTTTTGCGACGGCTGCCGCGGCTGCGCGACGCCGAGGTCTCCCCGGAGGCGGCGTTCGCGGGCACGTTCCACATCAACGAGACGGTGACCCAGCTCGACGACGCCTATGCCGCAGCGGCGGGCGGCGGCATCCCCTCCCCGCTCCCCCTGCGGAGATCTACTGCCACTCTCTGACGGACCCGACGATCCTCGGACCCGCGCTGCAGGCCGCCGGGGCGCACACGCTGACGCTGTTCGGTCTGCAGGTGCCGCACCGATTGGCGGCGGATGCCGATGCCGACGCCTACCGCGACACCTTGCTGCGCGCCGCGCAGGTGCCGCTGGACAGCGTGCTCGCCGAGCCGATCATGGACTGCGTGTACCGGGCGCCGGACGGCAGCGCCTGCATCGAGGTGAAGACGACGACTGACCTCGAGCACGCGCTCGGCATGGCCGGGGGCGACATCTTCCACGGGGCGCTCGCCTGGTCGTGGGCGGGCGATGACGAGCCGCTCGACACACCCGCCGCGCGGTGGGGCGTCGCCACGGCGCACGAGCGGGTGCTGGTCTGCGGCTCCGGCGCGCGGCGCAGCGGCGCGGTCAGCGGCCTCGGCGGACACAACGCCGCGATGGCGGCGCTGGAGCTGCTCGGCTGATCCGGATCAGCCCTGCGGCGGGAGCGGCGGAGGCGGCGGGAACCCCTGGTACCCGGACTGCGGCGCGGTCTCGGCCGGAGTGGGGGCGCCCGGCGCGGATGCCGGGGACGGCGCGGATGCCGGGGGCTGCCCGCTTGGCGCTGCTGCCGGGGACGGCGCGGATGCCGGGGGCTGCGCGCTTGGCGCTGCTGCCGGCGGCTGGGCGGCAGCGGGAGCGGGGGCCTGCGGGTACGTGGGCTGACCGGTGTAGTACGCGTTCCAGTCCGGGCTGCCGTCGGGGAGGACGGGCAGGGGCGTGGCACCGTCGGCATACGTCGGCCACTGCAGTACCGGCGCGGCGCCGTACGCCGTCGGGTTGACGGGCCGGGGCTTCTTGGGCGCGAACAGCGCGTTGACGAGCGGAACGAGCGCGGTGCCGACGGCGGCGAGGATGGCGAGGGCGACGACCACGCGCCAGTACAGCGGGCGGTAGTCAACGAACTCCTCGGTCATGATCGGCAGCACCAGCATGACCGCCAGGATCACGACGAGACCGATCGTGACGTAGGTCACGATCGTGGTGAAGGTCGTCTGGTGGCGCAGGAACGCCCGCAGGTACAGTCGCGCGTGCAGCAGCGTGCCCTGGATGATGAGGCCGATCAAGACGAACTTGAAGATCCGGTCGCCGCCGGCGTACCAGGTGTTGGTCGGCATCCAGATGAGGAACGCTCCGATCAAGAGGAGCAGCACCCACGAGACCATGCTCGCGAGGGTCAGCCACGCCGGGCGGCGGGCGGCGAGGTTGGCCTCCATGATGGACACGCCCGCGAAGCCGGCGAGCAGCACGATCGTGAGGAACGCCTTGGCGACGATGCCGTCCGAGTCACCGACGATCACCCAGATGACGCAGACGATCGCCGCCGCGATGAGGGCGCCGATCGCGACCCAGATCGATGCGCGCAGCACCTTGTTCGACTCCGGAGAGGTGATCGGTTCGGTCATGTCGTTCCCTTCGCCGGGCGGTGCGCCCCCAGTCGGTCCTGGTAGGACCCATCCTGACATGGCGCGACCGTCCGGCGCGGGCTTGTCCACAGGGCGTCTGAACCACGAAGGGCCCCGCGTGTGCGGGGCCCTTCGTGGTATTCGTTCGGTGGCAGGTGAGGGATTCGAACCCCCGAAGTCTAAGACGGCTGATTTACAGTCAGATCCCTTTGGCCGCTTGGGTAACCTGCCAAGTGCGCACCCGCCCGGCTTTTTCAGTCGACCGGAGGCGCGATCACCCATCTTACCCGGCCGCGGGCCGTGCGAAAAACCGGCGGCGCATCAGCCGCCCGAGACGACCCTGTCGACGAAGGCTTCGACGCGGTGGCGCGTGCCGTCGATCCGTCGATCGACGTTGGCGCGCACCTCGCTGGGCGCCAGCGGCGCGGCGAGCCGGACGTTCTCGTGGCAGCCGAGATCGGCGCAGATGTAGGTGCCGACGCTGTCTCCGCGCGCCCCGGCATCCCCCGCGCGATGCGCCGTGAACAGCACGACCTGGTTTCCCGGCTGCATGGTGTGGCAGAGGTTGCAGAGCGCCGCGCGTGAACGGCCGCCGGATGCCGCGCGCACGACGATCCCTGTCGCCGCCCCCTCGCGCTCCACGACGATGTAGCCCCGGCCGCGGGTCTGCGGATCGGGCCACGCCAAGAAGTCGAGGTGATCCCAGTCGGCCAGCATGAACGACATCGGCACCGCGAGGCGCTCGAGCTCGTCAGCTGTGGCGTTCACCAGCGCGGCACGCACCTGGTCTTCGGTGAGCGGCTGCATCCCGCCAGTCTACGAACGGATGCCGCGGCCGAGGCCGGTCGCGTCACGTGAGGGGCCGCGTCCGAGGCCGGTCGTGTCATGCGAGCGGCCGCGAGCCGGCGGGATCGTGCAGCGTGCCTGCTGCGAGCCTCGAGCGGAAGTTGCCCACCGCGTGGCCCCGCAGCGCAGCGTCGCCCACCCGGTGGGCGGCGGCGGCGACCTGCAGCGGGAGCGTCGCCCGATGCCGCATGGCACGCTGAAGCAGATCGGCGGGAGCGATATCGGCCACGTGCATGGCACCGTAGATGCCGATGAGCGGCGCGATGTCGATGGCAGGATCATCCAGCGCCGCATTGTCCCAATCGAACACCGAGACAGCCACTCCATCGCACCAGCCGATGTTGTGCGGGCCGAAGTCTCCGTGGACGAGCGCCGGAGTTCGTTGTCGACGACACCGAGAAAATCGCGTCCGCCGCACCACTCCCTCGCTGTCGGCAAGCCGAGTTCCGGCGTGGCACTGCCGATCTCGGCGAGAAGTTCCGCGTAGGTGCCGCGCACGTCGGACCATTCCTCGCTCACTGCCCCGCCCGTTGGTACGCGGGTGACCACGTATCCGCTACGCCCACCACACGTTCGCCATCGATGACGACCTCGTGGAAGGCGCCTCGCGTGACGAGCGCCTCCGCCCAGCTGTACTCCGGGAAGAGCACGGCCGCTTCCGGGTGGCACGGGGCGCGGTCCTCACCCTCCGACCCTACGTTGCTCGTGTCGTCCCCCGAGATGCCGCGGTTGAGGCTGTCTCGTTGGCCCCTCACGCTTCGTCGATCAGTACGACAATTGTCAACTTTCCTCTTGTGTCGATCGTATGCGCGTTCTATACTGGTTGTGGCGGCAGCCCCCATTCAGGCAGTCGCAAGGATGAGCCGGCAGTGCTACCGGACGTTGAATGATCGACGTCAGGAGTGCCATGCCCATCCCCTTTTCCGAACAGCCCGAGCCGCCACGCCGGCCGGTGGAGTTCGACGCGCCCGACGCGGGGATGCCGGACGATGCGCTCGGCCGTTCATCCGTTGCGCCGCTCATCGATCCGCACTGGGCGGAGTTGTCTCGGCTCGTGGGGCGCGCCGAGACGAATCGTGCGGAAATGTCGCGTCTGCAAGCCGAACGCGCAGAGTTGTGCGCCGAGGCGCTCGATCTGGTCGCGATGCGCGTTGCCCAACGTCAGGCGGCACGCCCGAATCGTGAGATCGGCGACACGATCCCGCTGCGTGAGGTGATGGCCGAACTCGCGGCGGCACTCCGCGTCGGTGAGCGGACGGTCTCGACCTGGCTCGGCGACGGTAGTGCGCTGGTCACGACGTACCCGACCACGCTCGACGCGTTGCGCGAGGGACGGATCGACGAACGCCACGCGTCGGCGATCATCGGCGGCGGGGGCGCGCTCGATCCGGAGCATCGGGAGGAGTACGAGCGGCTGGTCCTCGAGGTGGCAGAGCGTGACACCGCGCCCGCGACTCGTCAATTCGCCCGCGTCGTCGCAGCCCGTCTGCAACCCGAGACCGTCGATGAGTCACACCGACGCGCGCTCGCCGAGCGACGCGTGCGCATGTTCGACCTCGACGACGGCCTGTCCCGGCTGCTCCTCGACGGCGCCACGGCCGTCATCCATGGCATCTTCGACCGTCTGACGTCCATGGGGATCGCGCAGGGGGATCTCGACGAGCCGCGCACGGATGAGGACACGGAGGCCGACGAGTCGGATGAGTCGGGCGAGGCCGACGAGACCGACGAACCCGAGGAACCCGATGAGCGGACGCTCGACCAGCGTCGTGCCGACATCATGTGCGACCTGCTTCTCACGGGGTGCCCGGCGCTGGATGGCGACGCCGACCTGTCCGCCATCCGCGCGACGGTGCAGGTGACGATCCCCCTCCTGACCCTCGCGAGCCTCGACGACGAGCCCGCGCTGCTCGACGGCGAGGCGCCGATCGATGCAGAGACGGCCCGCGCGCTCGCCGCCACCGCACCCTGCTGGCAGCGGATCATGATCCATCCCGTCACGCATGAGCCGCTCCGGCTCGACACTTACCGGCCATCCAAGCGGCTGCGGCGCCTGATCGGCGCCCGCGATCAGCGATGCCGATGGCCCGGATGCCGCCGCACAGCCCGTCGCAGCGACATCGACCACACGATCCCCTTCGAAGAGGGTGGCCCTACCTGCGCAGGGAACCTCGAAGTCCTCTGCCGCCGTCATCACACGCTGAAGCACGCATCGCCGTGGCAGGTAGTGCAGCGCGGCGGCGGGTCGATCGAGTTCATCTCACCGACCGGGCGAAGATACCGAACCGATTCGCCCCCGGTGCTCGCCGGCGCCGCGGGCAGACCCGCCTGGGCGCGCTACTTCGACGCACCTGTGGATCCGGCCGATCACCCGGCCTTCTGACGCAGCCCTTTCACCATCGCGCGGTTCTCACCGGCGACGCGCGCGGATCCGGTGTGGCAAGTTGGATCGATGGACTTCGAGCCGTTGTCGCAAGGGGTGATCGACGCCGCGCCCGACTGGATGCGAGCCATCCCCCTGCGCGCCGACGGATGGCGCGACGAGAGATTGCAGTGGACCCCGCGTTCAGGATGCGCGGCCACGGCCGCGCCATGTTCTCCCAACTCAGCAGTCTTCGAGCGGTTGACAAGCAGACTGCCCCGACGGTGGGCGACTGGTCGAAGGATGCATGCGCCGCTCTCTCGACGTTCTGGCGGCCCGCGGCGTGGAACGCGCCGAGTTCGACGGGCACGTGACGGATCCCCACTTCCTTCCCGTGTGGACCCGACTCGCCCCGACCGGAGACTGGTTCCACCTCGTCGAAGTCGACGCGGCGGACTCTGCGGCTGCGACGCACCACGGGTAGATTGGCGACATGGCTGACTCCAGTTTCGACATCGTCTCCAAGATCGATCGCCAGGAGGCGGACAACGCTCTCAACCAAGCCCGCAAGGAGGTCGAGCAGCGCTACGACTTCAAGGGCACGGATGCCTCGATCGAATGGTCGGGCGAGGCGATCCTCATCAAGGCGAACAGCGAAGAGCGCGCGAAGGCGATCCTCGATGTCTTCCAGTCGAAGCTCATCAAGCGCGGCATCTCGCTGAAGTCGCTCGAGTCGGGCGAGCCGCAGGCATCCGGCAAGGAGTACCGGATCACCTCCACCCTCAAAGAGGGGATCTCGTCGGAGAATGCGAAGAAGATCGGCAAGATCATACGCGACGAGGGACCCAAGTCGGTGAAGTCGCAGATCCAGGGCGACGAGTTGCGGGTGCAGTCGAAGTCGCGTGACGACCTGCAGGAGGTGCAGCGACTCCTCAAGGCCGCAGACCTCGACGTCGACCTCCAGTTCGTCAACTACCGCTGAGCCTCACCGCCGACCGCCGGTCCTGATGTCATCGGACCGCGATAGTAGGACGACCTCGACGTCGCGTCGCTCGCGCGTGCGCTCGGCACGACGGAGTACCACGTGCGTCGCGTGTTCTCGTCGCTGGCGGCGCGGACCTGCTCAGCATCGCGGTGCGGTACGCCTATGGCTCGAGCGAGGCGTTCGGTCGAGCATTCCGCTCGGTCCACGGCGTCGGCCCGACCCAGGTCCGGCGAGACGGCGGCCCCCTTCGCATGCAACCGCAGCTCAGGTTCCACCTGACCGTAGAAGGGAACTTCCTCATGGACACCCGCATCGCAGAGCGCCACCGCCCGGCGAGTATCGTGAGTCTCAGCCGGGAGGATGCGCAATGGTCGACACCATCACGTCCCTCCTGCGCTCGCTCCTCGCGGCGATCGGCCTGCTCGCGCTCGCCGACCCCGCCGCATCGGGCTCCGTGGCGACGGTGACGGTGATGCTTCTCGCCGCGATCGTGCTGATCGTCGCCACCAGTGGTGCGGCGACCCACGTGCCGCGGCGCGGCTCTCCCGCGCGTCCCACCCGCCGCAGCGAGCTGTCGGCACCCCTGACACAGAGCGATCCCGACGCGGCCGGCCACGTGCGCCGCCGCGGACCGGGCCAGGCGGCCGCGGCCGCGTAGCGTCGATCCGCAGCGAGAAACGATGAACCTCTACCGTGCGGAGGGCGCGTCGCCGCTCGCGGGATGCCTCCCCCTCCTCATCCAGGCCCCCGTCGTCGGACTCCTGTACTCGGTGTTCCTCCACCGCATGATCGACGGCCACGCCAACGAGCTGCTGACGCAGACGCTCGCCGGCCCTGGTCGGGATGCTGCAGTTCGCAACCGCGGTCGTCGCCGCGTTCGTCCCGCTCGCCGCCGGCATCTATCTCCTGGTCACGGTCGCGTGGACACTCGGCCAGCGGCTCCTGCTGCGGCGGGTCTTCCCGCCCGTGCCGTGACGATTCCGGCCGCTACCGGCCGGCATCCGCCCCGTCAACCCCCTGCCGACGGCTCCCCCGCCCGCGAAGAGTAGGACGCGACGGAAGGATCACGCGACATGAGCGACCCCCAGCAGGACCGCATGCAGACTCCCCCGCAGCACGGCGGCGCGGAGAGCACGACCGAGCACGAATTCGACGCACCCGGCACGAACTACCCCGACACCGGCAAGCCCGACGAATCGACACGCGACGAGTCCGGCGCCGACGCCCAGCCCGCGCCCGCCGACAACGATCCGTCGCACGAGGCCGTCGGCGTCGGCGTCATCGGGGGCGCGCAGTCCGACCCCGACCATCACGGGCAGGACGGCGGCCGCGAGAAGGTCTGGGCGGGGTCCTCCCAGGACGCGCTGTCGGGCGAGCAGGAGCAGCGCCTGCCGTCGATGTCGCAGAACAACGCCTCCGACGTCGAGAAGGTCACCGGCATCGTGGCGCAGGTCCGCGGCGACATCGCCTCGGGCGACGCCGACGAGGTCCGGCACGTGCTCGCGCAGCGCCTGGAGCAGGCCGGCGTCGCGCTCAGCGACGACGAGATCGACGAGCTCACCCGGCAGATCACCACGGGAGACTGAACGCGGGATGCCGGCGCGCGCCGCGCCGAGACGGATCAGGGCAGGGCGATGCCCGGCCCCACCAACCAACGCTCCAGCGCGGAGAACGCCGCGTCGCGAGGAGCCGGCGCCGACAGGAAGACATCGTGGATGGCGCCGTCGATCCGCGCGACAGTGACCGCGTTGCCGATTCGGGTCGCCGTCCGGGCGATGTCGTCGACGACGAGAACGCTGTCGGTGGAGGTTATCTGATCCGACCACTGCATCGGCGAGGTGGAGTGCCGCGACAGCAGCACGAGCGCCGGACACCCCACATCCACTCCCCCGGCGACGCGCGCGTGCCCGGCCCTCGCGTCGAGAGCGGCGGAGATGTCGGCGTCGTAATCGCTGAGGGACGTGATGTATCCCGGAGCCTGACCCGGCCGAAGGCTCCGCCCGTACCTCCGGAGATCCAGCGCGTAGAAGCGCGCCCCGAGGCGGTTCCAGAACCGGGCAAGCTCCCGCTGGAAGAAGTAGTCCGACCAGCCATGTACGTAGAGCACGTCCACATCCGCCAGGGGGCCGAGCATCCGCAGCAGCCCCGACGGCAGCGACCGCACGAGCGTCGCGACGAGGGGGCCGTCGGCATCCTCGCCCAGCTGCAGTGTCCGCTGGGCGAACGGCTTCCCGAGGATGTCGGGGACCCAGGATGCCATGGCGTCAGCCGAGCGACGCGGGTTTTGCGAAGCCCTCACTCCCCGCGGGAGACCCGCACCATCTCGTCGCGGTCGACGACCTTGATGCGGGCGCGGCCCACCGGCTCGCCGAGCGCGACCTCGTGCTCGTCGAGCCGGTGCCAGCCGTCGAGGTCCGTCCACGCCACGCCGCGCGACTCCAGCAGGGCGGGGATCGCCTCGGGCGACGGGTCCTCCGGGGTCCACCATGAGCCCTGGTCGTTGATCAGGTGACTCACCGTCTCCATGGCGTCGGACTTCGTGTGGCCGATGAGGCCGACGGGCCCCCGCTTGATCCAGCCTGTCGCGTACACCCCGGGGACGCGCTCGTTCGAGTCCTTGTGCAGCACCTGGCCCTCGTGGTTGGGGATCACGCCGTGGCGCTTGTCGAACGGAACCCCCGGCAGGGGCGACCCGAAGTAGCCGACGGCCCGGTACAGCTGCTGGATGGGCACCTCGCGCAGCTCACCGGTGCCGACCACGCCGCCCTCGTCGTCGGGTCGCGTGCGCTCGTACACGAGCGCCGAGACGCGCCCGGCGTCGTCGGTCTTCACCGAGACCGGCTTGGCGTAGAAGTGCAGGTGCAGGCGCCGGCTCGCGGTGCCGCCGGCGTTGTTGACGCTCGGACGCTGGCGCCACGACTGCAGCACCCGGTCAATCACCATGACCTGCTTGTTGCTCGCGATCGCGGCCCGCGACGCCTCGTCGTAGTCGAAGTCCTCGTCGTAGACCACCATGTCGACGTCGCGCAGCTCGCCGAGCTCGCGCAGCTCGAGCGGCGTGAACTTCACCTGCGCCGGCCCCCGGCGCCCGAACACGTGCACGTCGGTGACCTGCGACGCCTCCAGCCCCGCCTGCACGTTGGCCGGGATCTCGGTGACCAGCAGATCCTCGGGGTGCTTGGCGAGGATGCGGGCGACGTCCAGGGCGACGTTGCCGTTGCCGATGACGGCGATGGATGCCGCGTCCAGCGGCCACTCGCGCGGGAAGTCCGGGTGGCCGTCGTACCAGCTGACGAAGTCGGCGGCCCCGAACGAGCCCTCGGAGTCGATGCCGGGAATGTCGAGGTCGGCGTCGCGGATCGCGCCGGTGGAGAAGATGACGGCGTGGTAGTGACGCTTGAGGTCGTCGAGGGTGATGTCCTCGCCGAAGCGCACGTTGCCGAAGATGCGGATGTCGCCGCGGTCGAGGACATCCCGGAGCGCGTTGATGATGCCCTTGATGCGGGGGTGGTCGGGCGCCACGCCATAGCGCACCAGCCCGTACGGCGCCGGCAGCTGGTCGAACAGGTCGATCGACACGTCGAACTTGCGCTCGGCCTTCAGCAGGATGTCCGCGGCGTAGATGCCGGCGGGTCCCGCGCCGACGATGGCCAGCCGGAGGTTGGTCATGTGTGTTCCTTACGAGTGGGTTAGCTGGATCGGTCGACGATCACGTGCGCGAGCTTGACGAGCGCATCGCGGACGACGCCGGCCGGAAGCGGGTCGATCGCCTCGATCGCGGCATCCGCCCATTCGTACGCCTGACGCCGGGTCGCCTCGGTGACGGCATGGTCACGCAGGTGGCCGATGGCCTCGTCGAGGATGCCGGGGTCGGCGCCGTCGGCGATGCGCGCCACGCCGTCGTCGATCGTCGCCCGGAGCGCCCGCGACGCGGGGTCGGCCGCACGCCCGAGCAGCAGGTACGGCATGGTCGGAACGCCCGCGCGCAGGTCGGTGCCGGGCACCTTGCCGGTCTCGCCGGGGTCGTCGGACAGGTCGATGACGTCGTCGAGCAGCTGGAACGCGACGCCCACCCGCTCGCCGTACTCCAGGGCGGGCGCGCGGTACTCGGCGGGCGCGTCGGAGAAGAGGATGCCGGCCTGAGCGGATGCCGCGATCAGCGATCCCGTCTTGTCGGCGAGCACCTGCAGATAGAACTCCACCGGGTCATCGCCCGCCTGGGCGCCGACGGTCTCGTGCATCTGGCCGAGCACGAGCCGCTCGAAGGTGTCGGCCTGCAGGCGGATGGCGCGCTCGCCGATCTGCGCCATCAGCTGGCTGGCGCGCGAGAAGAGCAGGTCGCCGGTGAGGATCGCGACGTTGTTGCCCCAGACGGCGTGCGCGCTCGGGACGCCGCGCCGGACGTCGGCGCCGTCCATCACGTCGTCGTGGTACAGCGAGCCCAGGTGCGTCATCTCCAGCGCGGTCGCGCCCGCGACGACGAAGTCGGTCGTGCCGGCTCCGAGCTGCGCGGTCAGCAGCGTCAGCATGGGGCGCACGCGCTTGCCGCCGGCCTCGTACAGGTAGCGGGTGGTCGCGTCGGCGAGCTGGTCGCTCACGCGGAGCTCACGGGCGAGCGTGTCCTCGACGCGGTCGAGGCCGTCCTCCACGACCGTGAGGAGCTTGCGCATCCGGGGTCCGGCGAGCACGCGCTCGGTCAGACCGAGATTGGCGGTCAGGCGCGCGCCGGGAGCGGAGGGGCTCGGAGTCACCCTGACAGCCTACCGGCCGCGGTCAGCCCAGCGGCTTGAGCGCACGATGCAGCGCGACGATGCCGAACGTGAGATCGCGGTGCGCGACGGCGCTCCATCCGGCATCCCGAATCCACGACGACAGGGTCACCTGGTCGGGCCAGTCCTTGATCGACTCGTTGAGATAGTCGTAGGCGTCGGCGTTCGAGCTCACGACCTTCGCGACCGACGGCAGGATCCGGTCGTTGTACAAGCGATACAGGCTCGCGAACACGGCGTTCTGCGGGTGGGAGAACTCGCACACGACGAGCTTGCCGCCGGGCGCGGTGACCCGCAGCATCTCGGCGAGCGCCTTCTTCGGGTCGTTGACGTTGCGCAGGCCGAACGAGATGGTGACGGCGTCGAACTCGCCGTCGGCGAACGGGAGATCCATCGCATCGGCCTCGGCGAACGTGACGTTCGGCACGTGACCGTGCCGACGGCGCCCCTCCGCGATCATGCCGGCGGAGAAGTCGCCCGCGACGATGTCGGCGCCGCTGCGCGCCAGAGCGACCGAGCTCGCCCCGGTGCCGGCGGCGAGGTCGAGGATGCGCTGTCCCGGCTTCGGCGCGACCGCGCGCGTCGTGGCGATGCGCCACAGCCGGTCGTTGCCGAGGCTCAACACGGTGTTGGTGCGGTCGTACCCGGCGGCGACCCCGTCGAACATGCCGCTGACGCGATCGGGGTCCTTGCCGAGGTCTGCGCGGTGCTCTGTCACCGTTCGATCCTACGGCGCGAGCCGCGTCAGGACGCCCAGCCAGTGCGCGGCGGTGGCCTCGTCGTACGGCGGCGCTGCGGCACGGACAGCGGCCTCCAGGTCGATGGCGACCTGCTCCAGGCGCAGGACGATGTCCGCCGGGTAGCCGTACCGCACGCGGTGCTCCTCCCACTCGTCGCGGTCGTCGATGAACACGCCGCGCTCGTCGCGGGCGCGGACGACGTCGAGGTCCATGTCGATGCCGGTCGGGTCCGCCCCGCTATCCCACCTCACGTCCCACGCGATGTCGATGTAGACGGCGATGCGCGGGTGGGTCGCGTTGAGGGTCGCCGCGTACTCCCCGCTCGGCGGGATGAGGGTGACGTTGTCGCCGTTCGAGACCGTGTCGAGGCCGGGCCGGGCGCTGCGCCAGCCGTCGCGCTGGCCCACCCAGTCACCGTGGGCGTCGCTGCCGAGGAAGACGCAGTCGTGCTCCCAGTGCGGCGAGCCGTCCCACTTGCGCCAGCGGAAGACGAGCGGGGTGCCGGGCGCGGGTCGGTCGGTCATGATCGCGAGCCTACGCCGCCGCGTCAGCGGCACGGCCCGCCGGATTAGGCTGGGTCGAGTGAACGCTCCCACCCCCAGCCCCGCCCGGCTGCGCGTGGTGACCCGCGAGATCGCGCACGTCGACGATCTGCTGCAGTACGGCGATCCCGCCGATCCCCTGGTGTGGACCCGCGGCGGCGCGTGGCTCGTCGGCGTCGGCCGCGCCCTCACCCTGACGGCGCACGGCGCCGAGGTCGCCGGTCTCGCGGCCCGCTGGCGCGAGGTCGCCGCGGCGGCGCAGGTGGACGACCACGTCGGCGTGCCGGGCTCGGGCCTCGTCGCCTTCGGCGCGCTGCCGTTCGACGCGGAGTCCGCGGCGACGGCCGTCCTCACCGTCCCCCTCCTGACGATCGGGCACCGCGACGGCCTCACCTGGGCCACGTGGGTGCTGCCGGATGCCGGGGCGCCCGATCCCGAGGCGCCTCAAACGATCGGCTACGGCCCGCACTGGTCCGCCGCGGTGGGCCCGGGCGCGCTGACGCCCGACGGGTATCAGGACGCCGTCCGGCAGGGGCTCGCCGCGATCTCGGCCGGCGAGGTCAGCAAGGTCGTCCTCGCCCGCGACCTCGTGGGCACGGTGCCCGGTCACGCCGACCTGCGGCGCCTCGTCCGCTCCCTCGCCTCGGCGTATCCCGACACGTGGGTGTACGCGGTCGACGGGCTCATCGGCGCGAGCCCCGAGACGCTCGTCACCGTCTCGGGCGGGCAGGTGACGGCGCGCGTCCTCGCCGGGACCGTCGCCCGCGGCGCGAACCCCGACGCCGACCGCGACGCGGCACTCGCCCTCGCCACGAGCGCGAAGGACCTCGCCGAGCACGGCTACGCGGTCCGCAGCCTCGTCGACGCGCTCACGCCGCACACGTCGGCGCTGGCCGCCGCCGAGCAGCCGTTCACCCTGTCGCTGCCGAACGTCTGGCACCTCGCCACCGACGTCGAGGCCACGACCGCCGCTGGCACCTCGGCGCTCGACCTCGTCGGGGTGCTGCACCCCACCGCAGCGGTCGCCGGGACCCCGACGGACGCCGCGATCGCCGCCATCCGCCGCATCGAGCCGTTCGACCGGGGGCGCTACGCGGGACCGGTCGGCTGGGTCGACGGGCACGGCGACGGCGAGTGGGCGATCGCGTTGCGCGGCGCACAGTTCGACCTCGCGGGGGCGGATCCGGACGGCATCCGCTTCACCGCGCACGCGGGCGCCGGGATCGTCGCCGGCAGCGACCCCGAAGCCGAGATGCTCGAGACCCGCGTGAAGTTCCGCCCGATCGTCGACGCCCTGGCCTAGCGAGCGACGCCCGCCGGGGTCAGGTGGCGGCGAGGCGGCGCTTCTCGGCCTCGACGTCGAAATCGGCGGCCGGCCACTGCGGATCGATGTCCTCGAGCGCGTCGAGGAGCAGTGCCTGCACGGCGATGCGGGCGTACCACTTCGCGTTCGCGGGCACCACGTACCACGGCGCGTTCGGGGTCGAGGTCCGCTCGAAGACCGCCTGGTAGGCGTCCATGTACGCCGGCCACAGCTGGCGCTCATCGACGTCGCCGGGGTTGTACTTCCAGTGCTTGTCCGGCCGCTCCAGCCGCTCCATCAGCCGGGACTTCTGCTCGTCGGGCGAGATGTGCAGCATGACCTTGACGATGCGGACGCCGCGGTCGGTGAGCCGCTTCTCGAAGTCGACGATCGCGCCGTAGCGCCGCTCGATCTCCTCCGGGGACGCGAGGGACCGCACCCGCCCGATCAGCACGTCCTCGTAGTGGGAGCGGTCGAAGACACCGATGAACCCGGCATCCGGCACGTGCTTCTCGATGCGCCAGAGGAAATCGTGCGCGAGCTCTTCCGGCGTGGGCTTCTTGAACGCGACGAGGGAGACGCCCTGAGGATCGACCGAGCCGACGACGTGGCGGACGATGCCGCCCTTGCCGGCGGAGTCCATCGCCTGCAGCACGAGCAGGACCGCGGGGGTGTCCGCCACGATGCGGCTCTGCGCGAACAGGCGCTCCTGCAGCTCGCCGAGCTCATCCGCCCCGGCCCGAAGATCGACCTGACCGTGCTTCTTGCCCCCGGTGTATCCGGGCGTGGCGTCGGGGTCGACGTCGGCGAGCCGGAATCCCTCCCCCGCCCGCAGCAGCTCTACGGGGTCACCGCTCCAGTTCGTCTGGCTCTTCGCAGTCATGACCACATCATGGCGCGACGGATGCCGGTCTGGCCACCGCGTCACCGGGCCAGCGCGACCTCGACGATCTGGCGGCCGGGCGCCGGCGAGGTCAGCGCCTGGTCGAGCGCCGCGCGCGTCGACACCGGCGTGTAGGTCCAGCCGTACGCGGCGGCGATGTGCTCGATCGCGACCGTCTGCGGCGTGTACAGCACGCGCTCCATGGCGTCGGGGGTCGCGACCTGCGCGACCTCGAGGCCGTCGAAGATCGTGCCGCCGCCGTCGTTTCCGACGATGACCTGCAGCCGTGGCGGCTTCTCTCCGGGCGGCAGCAGCAGAGCGCCCACGTCATGCAGGAACGCGAGGTCGCCCGTCAGCACGCGCGTGACGCCGGCGGCGCCGGCGGCCTGACTGGCCAGCGCGATCCCCATGCCCGTCGCGATCGTGCCGTCGATGCCGGCGAGCCCGCGATTGGCGTGCACGGGCACCTTCTTGCCGCCGAGCACCTCGTCGGCGGCCCGCACGAGCCGCGACGAGGCGAACAGCAGCCGGTCGTGCGGCCACGTCGCCCGCCACACCGCGTCGACGAGCGTCACCCGCTCGATGGGCGCGCGCGCCACCGCGAGCTCGGCCGCGATCGCCCCCAGCCGCTCGTGCGGCACCGCGGACGCGAGTCCCTCGGCATCCGGGGCGGGCGGGGCGAGGTCGACGGCGGCGGCACGCGAGGCGCGCATCCACGCCCCGAACCAGTCCCGGTCCGTCTCGCCGGCGGCCGCCCGGACGGCATCGACCGCGATCGTCGCGCCGTTGAGGTTCAGGGGCTCTCCCGGTCCGCGCACCGCGAAGACCTTCACCTCGGGGCGCGACAGCACGACGACCGCCTCACGGCTGAGCGTCGGGTGCCCGAACACGACCGCGCGTTCGATGCGTCCGCCGAGCTGCGGGTCGCCGAGCAGACGGCGGTACCCGTGGACGAGGTTGCGCCCGAACCGGGAGCCGCTGACGATCTCGGCGATCAGCGGCCAGCCGCCGGCGTGGGCGAGCGCCTCGGCGGCGGCGCCGGCATCCGCCCCCGCGATGACGACCGTGCGCGGTCCGCGCTCGAGCACGTGCGGATCGACGTCGGAATCGGCGGGCAGATTCGACTCGCCGATGCCGCCGCCGCCCTGGTACAGCGCGCCGGAGGGCTCGATCTCGGGCACCGGCTCGCCGCCCGCTTCGTCGGGACCGGCGACCGGCGCGGGCAGCTCGACGGCGGGCATGCCGAGCCAGTCCGGCAGCGCGCCGGCGAGCGGATCGCGGTACGGCAGGTTGAGGTGCACCGGTCCGGCCTGACGGGTGCCGGCGCCGAGCGCCGCGGCGACGGCCTCCTCGGCGACCCGGCGGAGCATGGCGGACTGCTCGCCGGTGCCGTCGGGGTCGATCTCCTCGGGGACGGGCAGGTCCTCCTCCAGACGGATGCTGGGAGCGAACATTCCGGGCTGGCGGGTCGTCTGGTTCGCTCCGACGCCGCGCAGCTCCGGTGGCCGGTCGGCGGTCAGCAGCAGCAGGGGCACCCCGGCGTGGTGCGCCTCGAGCGCCGCCGGCAGCAGGTTCGCCGCCGCGGTCCCCGACGTGCAGATGACGGCCGCGGGCAGGCGCGACTCCCGGCCGAGGCCGAGCGCCGTGAAGCCGGCGACCCGCTCGTCGATGCGCACGTGCAGCGAGATCGCCCCGCGCGCCTCGAGCTGTGCCGCGACCAGCGCGAGCGCCTGCGAGCGCGACCCGGGGCTCACGACGACGTGCCGCACGCCCAGTTCGACGAGCCGGCCGAGGAGCGCCGCGGCGGCATCCGTCGCCGGCACGCGACCGGCGTGGTGGCCGGTCATCTCAGCCGACGCTGCCGCGGGGACCGGCGTCGCCGCGGGAGTCCTCGTCGCGGGGGCCGTCGGGCGAGGGGTCTTCGGCGTCGAGGGCGGCCAGCTCCGCCTCCAGCCGGCGGATGCGCTCATCCTGGTCGCTGATCGAGCCGATGCTCCCCAGGAAGTCGGGGTTGTCATCGGGCGCGCGGAACCGCGGCTGCTGGCGCGGGCGCCCACGGCCCACGACGAACCAGAGGATTCCGCCGAGCACGGGGATCAGCACCACGATCAGCAGCCACACCGGCTTGCTCACCCCGCGGTGGCGGGTGGGCGGCTGCAGGGCGCAGTCGACGATGCTGTACACCCAGAAGGCGATCAGCAACAGCGCCAGAGGCAGCAGTACGCGCACCACCCCTCCATCCTAAGCGGGCGCGCCGGTCACGGCCGCGGGGGTGGCCGGCGCGCGCGACGCGCGTAGGCTGGGACCATGCGTGTCCGCTCGGCCCTCCTCTACACCGTGCTGCGCCTGGCGGCGTTCCTGGTGCCGTTCGGGCTCATGATGCTGATCCCGATCCTGCGGGAGTACTACTGGCTGTCGGCGATCTTCGCCGCCCTCATCGGGCTCAGCCTGTCGCTGCTGTTTCTGCGGCGCCCGCTGGAGGACGCCACCGCCGGGCTCGCCGAGCGCCGCACACCTCGGCTCAGCGACGAGCAGGTCGAGGATGCTGCCATCGACGAGCCTCCGGCTCCCACCGCCTGATCCGGTCTGAGCCGGTTCAGCCGACGAACGCCCAGAACAGGAACCCGGCGAGCGCGAGCGAGGTCAGCGACGTCAGCCCGAGCGCGACCACGAGCTCGCGCGGCGCGCGGTAGGTCCACACGATGAGGATCGCGCACGCCGCGGGGATGAGGGCGAGCAGCGCCATCCACGCGAGCGGGTAGAACAGCGCCAGCACGGCGACGATCCCGAACGGCGCCAGCACGAACAGGGTGAACAGCACCTGGGTGGCGCGCTTTCCGATCCGGACGGTGAGCGTCCGCTTGCCGGCCAGGCGATCCTGGTCGATGTCGCGCAGGTTGTTCGCCAGCAGCACGGCGCAGGCCAGCAGCCCCGCGGCGACGCCGACCAGCCACGCCTCGTCGGGGACGACGCCGGACTGCACGAACGCCGTGCCGAGCGTCGCGACGAGCCCGAAGAAGACGAAGACGAAGACCTCCCCGAGACCCGCGTAGCCGTACGGGCGCTTGCCGCCGGTGTAGAACCAGGCCGCGACGAGGCACGCGGCGCCGACCAGCAGCATCCACCAGTGCCCCGTGCGCACCACGATCGCCAGACCCGCCGCCGCGGCGATGCCGAAGAACACCAGCGCGACGATGAGCACGGTGCGCGGCTTCACCTTGCGGCTCGCGGTCAGGCGCGCGGGGCCGACGCGGTGGTCGTCGGTGCCGCGGATGCCGTCGCTGTAGTCGTTCGCGAAGTTCACGCCGATCTGGATCGCGACGGCGACGATCAGACAGCACAGCGCGACGACCCAGTGGAACTCGTGGTCGACGACGAGCGCCGCGCCGGTGCCGAGCACGACGGGCGAGACCGCGAGAGGCAGCGTGCGCAGCCGCGCGGCGCCGATCCAGTCCCCGAGGGTGGGCGGGGTCACGTGCGCGGGATCGCGCGAGACGTGCGCCTTCTGCGGGTTGCCGTGGGGGCGCTTGGTGACGGGAGACTTCTTCTTGCGGGTGCGGGCTGCCACGACCGGAATCCTCTCACGTGTCGCGCGACGTGTCCGATTCGGCACCGGCGAGCGCGCGGAGAGCGGCCCGGTCGGGCTTGCCGCTGGGAAGGAGGGGGATCTCCGGCACGTGCAGGATGCCGCGGGGCCGCGCGGGCGTGCCGGCCTCCGCCGCCACGGCGTCGCGGATCACGGGGAGGAGGGCGTCCCCGGCATCCGTCGCCACGACCACCACCGAAGCCTGGCCCCACCGGTCGTCCGGCACCGGCACGACGACGGCGGACTCCAGACCCGGGAGGGCGCGGACGATGCGCTCGACGCGGTCGAGGGAGACGTTGACGCCGCCCGAGACGATGACGTTGTCGATGCGGCCGCTGATGCGCAGCGCACCGTCGACGACGGCGCCGGTGTCGCCGGTGCGATACCAGCGGGTGCCGCCCGCGTCTCGGACGAACGCGGCAGCGGTGCGCTCCGGCTCACCGAGGTAGCCGTCGGCGAGCGTGGGGCCGGACAGCTGCACCTCCCCGTCGACGGTGCGGATGCCGACGCCGCGCAGCGGCACCCCGTCGTAGACGCAGCCGCCGGCCGTCTCGCTCGACCCGTAGGTGCGGACGATCCGCGCGCCCGCGGCGGCGGCGCGCTCCGCGAGTGCGGGCGGCAGCGCCTGACCGCCGACGAGGATCGCCGCGAAGCGCGCGAGGGCGCGCGCCGTCGCGGGGTCGGGATCGTCGAGCAGCGTCTGCAGCTGCGCCGGCACGAGCGAGGTGTAGATCGGCAGGCGGCGGCCGCCGTCGCTCGAGGCCATCGCCGAGGCCGCCGCGGTGAAGGCGTGCGCGGAGAACGATCCGGAGAGGATGGCGGGCTCATGTCCTGCGACCAGTGAGCGCACGAGCACCTGCACCCCGGCGATGTACCCGGCGGGCAGGGCGAGCAGCCAGGCGCCCTCGCCGATGCGCTCCGCGGTGGCCAGGGCGCTGGAGGTGAGGGCGGACCGGCTGAGCGCGACGGACTTCGGAAACCCCGTCGAGCCCGACGTCGTGACGACGACCCCCGTCCCCGCGGGCACCTCGGCCGGCACGTCCGCGCGCCCGCCGAGGGCGATCGCCGGCCCCGCGCCCAGGACCGCGCCGCGGAGACCCCGCAGCACCGCGCGGGCGTCGGCCCCGTCGACGGGCTCGAGCCGCATCAGAAGTGGTAGGGGTAGGGCGACCAGTCCGGGTCGCGCTTCTGCAGGAACGCGTCGCGACCCTCGACGGCCTCGTCGGTGCCGTACGCCAGCCGTGTCGCCTCCCCGGCGAACACCTGCTGGCCGACCATCCCATCGTCGACCGCGTTGAAGGCGAACTTCAGCATCCGGATCGCCGTCGGCGACTTGCCGAGGATCGTCCTCGCCACAGCCACCGCCTCGCGCTCGAGCTCGGCGTGCGGCACGACCCGGTTCACCGCGCCCATCTCGTACGCGCGCTGTGCGGAGTACTCCTCCGCGAGGAAGAACACCTCGCGGGCGACCTTCTGCCCGACCTGGCGAGCCATGTACGCGGAGCCGTAGCCGGCGTCGAAGCTGCCCACGTCGGCATCCGTCTGCTTGAAACGGCCGTGCTCGGCGGAGGCGATCGACAGGTCGCAGACGATGTGCAGCGAATGCCCGCCGCCCGCCGCCCAGCCCGGGATGACGGCGATGACGACCTTCGGCATGAAGCGGATGAGCCGCTGCACCTCGAGGATGTGCAGGCGGCCCGCGCGGGCGCTGTCGGGGGCGGTGGCGTCGTCGGCGGCGTACGTGTACCCGTCACGCCCGCGGATGCGCTGGTCGCCGCCGGAGCAGAACGCCCAGCCGCCGTCCTTCGGGCTCGGACCGTTGCCGGTGAGGAGCACCACCCCGATCTTCGGGTCCTGCCGCGCGATGTCGAGGGCGCGGTAGAGCTCGTCGACGGTGTGCGGGCGGAAGGCGTTACGCACCTCGGGCCGGTCGAATGCGATGCGGGCGATGCGCCCGTCGAGCGACACGTGGGCCGTGATGTCGGTGTAGGCATCCGCACCGGGAGCGAGCGTCCACACGGACGGGTCGAACAGCTCGGAGACGGTCTCGGGCGCGATGTCGGTCACGCCCCCAGCCTACGCGCGGGCGTCACACGGCTCCGGGTGGGCGGCGGCGCACCCTACGCTGGACCGGTGACGTCGACTTGCCGCATCCTGACCCTGCTCGCCGCCGGCGCCCTCGCGCTCGGGCTCGCCGCCTGCACCACGACGATCGCCGACCCGCCCGCCACGGGCCCGACCGGCGGCGCGAACGCGGCCCTCGTCACCAGTGGCGCCTGCACCGGTGACGACGGCGTGACGATCATCGTCGACGCGTCCGCCCTCGATGACGCCGAGCCGCAGGCGCAGTGTTTCCTGACCGATGAGTCCGTGCCGGCCGCCGATGCCTTGACCGTCGCGCAGGTCGACGTCGAAGGCACCGAGCAGTATGGGGATCAGGTCGTGTGCCGGGTGAACGGGCTGCCGTCGGCATCCGAGCCCGTCGGGTCGACGGAAGACCCGGCGTACGTGGAGTCGTGCGAGACGATGCCCGCGGCCTTCGCCTACTGGTCGCTGTGGCTGAAGCCCGCGGGCGGCGAGTGGGACTACGCGCAGGAAGGACTGTCGACGCTGCAGGTCGAGCCGGGCGACAGCATCGAGCTGCTGTTCACGCTCGACGGGGCGCCCGCCGCGCCCGCCGCGTGAGCGCGCGCCGTACGCTCATGTCGTGACGCGCGGAGTGACGTTCCGGCCGGCACCGCTGCGCGCGGCCGCCGTGCTCGCGGCCGCCTTCATCGCGGTGCGCGTGCTGTACCGGGTGCTGTTCCACGGTGCCGACGGGACCGGGCCGGTGGTGCTGCCGCTGCCGCAATGGCGGCTGCCGCCGCCGTTCGCGCACGTCGTGATGTTCGGGCCGGTGACGGTGGACGGGCTGTGGGATGCCGCGGTCAGCGCCCTGCCGATCGCGCTGACGATTCTCGCGTTCGGTGCGCTCAGCGCGCTGCTGGACATGCCGCGGCTGATCGCGCGCGGCGCGCGGCGGGGACCGCTGCAGGGCCTCGCGCGCGCAGTGTCGATCGCGTGGGCGACGCTGCCCTCGCTCGCCGACGCCGTGCGCGCCGCGCGGTTCGCGCAGCGGCTGCGCGGCGAGCGCGGCGGCGTGCGGCTGCTCGCCCCCGTCCTGGAGCACACCCTGGAACGGGCGACCGCGGTCGCCGCAGCGCTCGAGCTGCGGGGGTACGCCGGGCGCGAGCTGGCGGGCGAGTGCCGGCATCCGGTCGCGCTGCGGGAGGCCGCCGCCGGGTTCGGAACGGCAGGCGCGGCACCGGTCGTGACCGTGCCGCACTTCGACCTCTCCCCCGGGACCCTCACCGTGCTGACCGGCGCCACGGGGTCGGGGAAGACGACGCTGCTGCGCGTGCTCAGCGGACTGCACGCGCACGTCGACGGCGGCTGGACCGCGGGGTCCGTGAGGGTCGTCGGGCACGACCGCGGCGAGGTGCCCCCGCGCGATGTGGCGCGATGCGTGGGCGTCGTGCTGCAGCATCCGCGTGCCGCGTTCGCGACGGGTCGCGTCGCGGACGAGATCGGCCTCGCGCTCGAGCTCCGCGGTGTCGCGCGCGTGCTGATCGACGCACGCGTGCGCGAGGTCGCCGACCGTGTCGGGGTGACGGGGCTGCTCGACCGCGATCTGCGGGGCCTGTCGGCCGGCGAGGCGACGCTCGTCGCGATCGCGGCGGCGATCGTCGAGCAGCCCATCCTGCTGCTCGTCGATGAGCCGCTCGCCGACCTCGACGCGGCCGCGCGCGAGCGAATCGTCGCGCTGCTCGGCGCGCTCGCGCACGAGGCCGGAATCTGCGTCGTGGTGGCCGAGCACCGCGCCGACGAGTTCTCCGGCGTGGCCGACCGGTGGCTGACGGTCGACCAGGCGGCCGTGCGCGCCGCGCTGCCCGCGGAAACTCCACGGATCTCGGCACCGGAAGCCCCCGTGCCCGGCTCTGCGTCCGGATCCGCATCGAATCCGTGGAGTTCTGGCGCGCGTACGGCGCGGGCCGAGCCGCAGGGTGAACCCATCCTGGAGCGCTCCGGCATCACGGTGAGACACGGCGACCGGGTGGTCGTCGATGCCGCCGCGCTCACGCTGCAGCGTGGCGAGATCGCCGCCCTGCGCGGCCCGAACGGCGCGGGCAAGTCGAGCCTGCTGGTGGCGCTCGCGACCGGCGCGCACGCGACGGCCATCGCCCTGGTCCCCGACGACAGCGACGCGCTGTTCGTGCGAGACACGGTCGCCGCCGAGTGCCGCCGCGTCGATCGACGTCACCGGCTCGTGCCCGGAACGACGGCGGCGCGGTTCGGCGAGCTGCTCAGCCTTGCGGTGTCGGATCCCGCGCTCACGCGGCGGCTGCACGCGCACCCACGCGACCTGTCGGCCGGCGAGCGCCGCTGTCTCGCGATCGTCGTGCAGACCGCGGGCGCGCCGGGGGTGCTGCTGCTCGACGAGCCGACGCGCGGACTCGACCCCGATGCCTGCGGCCTGGTCGCCCGCGCCATCGTCGCGCAGGCGGAGGCGGGAACCGCAGTGCTGTTCGCGACCCACGACGCCGCGTTCGCCGCCCTCGCGGATCGGGAGCTGCGGATGGATGCCGGGGTGCTCGCGGCTGTGCCCGCGCCCGCGCTCGCACCCGCACCCGCGCTCACAACTTCGGAGATCTGCAGTTCTGCGGAGCAAGCCGCGGCAATCTCTCCGAAGAAGCACAGATCTCCGCGCGACCCCGAACCCGCGCCGCGCGGGAAGGGTCCCCGCCGCTGGCACACGCCCGCGCTCGTCGCAGCGAACCTCGCCGCGGCGGCGGCGTTTCTCTGGCCGCTCATCGCGATCGCGACGCCCAGCCACGCGCAGGCCGCGGTACCTTACATCGCCCTCTCACTCGCACCGCTCGCCGTCGTGCTGGTGCTCGCGGCGCTCGACGCAAGCGTCCGGTCCGCCCACACGCTGGCGCTGCTGGCGATGCTCGCCGCGATCGGCGCGGCGATCCGTATCGCGAGCACCGGCGTCGGCGGCGTGGAAGCCCTGTTCGTGCTGCTGATCCTCGCGGGCCGCGCGTACGGCGCGCGGTTCGGGCTGCTGCTGGGCGCGGCATCCATCGCCCTCTCCGCCCTCATGTGGGGCGGGGTCGGACCGTGGCTGCCGTTCCAGATGTTCGCGTGCGGGTGGGTCGGCGCCGGCGCGGGCCTGCTCCCGCGGCGCGTCCGCGGCATCCCCGAGATCGTCATGCTCGCCGCCTACGTCATCGTCGCGTCGTACGCGTTCGGACTCATCATGAACATGTGGTTCTGGCCCTTCGCCGTCGGCGCCGACACCAGCATCTCGTACGTGCCCGGCGGCTCTCTCGGCGAGAACCTGGGCAACTTCCTCGTGTACTCGCTGCTGACCTCCACGCTCAGCTGGGACACCCTCCGCGCGATCACCACGATCATCGGCCTCGCGCTCGTCGGGCGGGCGCTGCTGCGGTCGTTGCGACGCGCGAAACCGGTGGCGACCCCGACCCCGTCACCCGCACCGCTGGTTGTGGCCGTCCCACATCACTGACGATCCCGATCGTGGGACAATGGAGCACGGCGACGTCCCACCCGAACGGATGCCGCCGGGAAGGCATACCGTGCAGATCAGGAATTCCTCCGACTGGCGCGACGCCCTCCCCTTCGAGCTGCCGATCCCCGCCGCGGAGGCCGTGCCCGGAGAGCCCACCCGGTGCGCCGGCTGCGGCCCCGACAGCGAACCCTGGCCGCGTGAGGCGCTCTGGGTCGTGAAACACCGGCATCCGAACAACCCGGCGGGATTCGTGCGCTACTACTGCGCCGACCACAAGCCGACACCCAAGCTCGCGCCGCCCGTCTCGGCGCCCGAGCGCGCGCGCCGCGCCCGCGCTGCCGCACCGGCCCCACGGAAGGCCGCCGCCCCGTCGATCCCGGAGCGCGCAGCGGTCCTCTGCCCCGACTGCTTCGTCGAGGTGCCTGCGACGGGCGTCTGCGGGATGTGCGGGCAGCAGGTCGCCTGACCCGTCGCGCTGTCCCGGTAATCTGCCCGGATGACCACGCCGCGCCCGCTCAATGCCGCCGTGTGGTTCGCGATCGGCGCCGCGGGCGCCATCGTGGGCCTGCTCCCCTGGTTCGTGACCGGCGCCCGCCTGCCGCTGCAGAACCTCGGCGCGGGATCCGTCGGCGACATGCCGCTCGCGCTTCTGCCGTTCAGCCAGTATTACCTCACGTCGATCGTGGCGCTGCTCGTCGTCGGCTCCGCCGTCGCGGGCATCGCCGGGCGCGCTCTCGCCGATCGGCGGCCGCGTGCTGGCTGCGTACCCTGCGGAGATGGCCGAGTTCGGCGTCGGCGTCTTCTTCCAGGCGCTCACCATCCCCGAGGTCGTCCTGCCGCCGCTCGTCGTCGCGGCGGCCATCGGCGTCGCGGGCGCGGCCGCCGGAGCGCTCTGGCGACGCCGTCGGTCCGCCGCGAACGCACCGGCTGCGCCCGCTGCCGCCGGAGACCTCGGCGCGCTCTAGCCTGGGGAGATGCCTGTCTTCTCCGCCGATCCGGCACGCATCGACGTCGCGCTCGTCCACCGCTGGCTGAGCGAGGAGTCGTACTGGGCGAAGGGTCGCCCCCGCGCGACGCAGGATGTCGCGATGGCGGGGTCGCGCAACTACGGCGTGTACGACGAGGCGACCGGGGCACAGCTCGCCTACGCCCGCGTCGTCACCGACGGCGCGCTGTTCGCCTGGCTGTGCGACGTCTTCGTCGCCCCGGCCGTCCGCGGCACCGGAGCGGGAAAACTGTTGCTGCAGGGCGTGCTCGACGACCTCGAACCGCTCGGCCTGAAGCGGATGCTACTGGCCACCGCCGACGCGCAGGAGCTCTACCGCCGGTTCGGGTTCGCGGAGCTGTCGGGCGAGATGGCCTGGATGATCCGCCAGTCGTGAGGCAGACTGCCGACATGGCAGCTTCCCGCACCCGACCGGTCGCCGTCGCGGTGATCGGCCTCGTCGTCGTCACCGTCTACGCGGCGTGGGCGGCGCTGCAGATCCTCGTGCTGAATCCGCTCGCCGCGGGACCCGGACGCTCGCTGGCACAGATCCACGCCGAAATGGATGCCGCGGGGCAAGCCGTCGGCATCCCACCGACACTCGGCATCCTCGCCATCGGACCGCTGCTCGCGGCCGCGGTGCTCGTCGGAGTCAGCCGGGGTCACCTCG
Source organism: Microbacterium aurum (assembly GCF_016907815.1). Taxonomy (NCBI): domain Bacteria; kingdom Bacillati; phylum Actinomycetota; class Actinomycetes; order Micrococcales; family Microbacteriaceae; genus Microbacterium; species Microbacterium aurum. The sequence continues at coordinate 1,256,313 of NZ_JAFBCQ010000001.1, read as the reverse complement.
CCGCGCGGACCACAGCGATGCTCACGCTGGCCCTGCTCGCACTCGGCGCGTTCGGGTACTTCTGGGCATCTTTTATGTGGGGCATGAACCTCGCCGACACCTATGGGATCGGCGGCGGCGACCACTCGCCGTGGGCGCGGCCGCTCTATGCCGTGAGCCTGGCGTCGCTCGTCGGACTCATCGCTGTGGCGGTCGCCGGCGTGGTCCGCGACCGGCGCGCACCGGCATCCGTGGTCTGATTGCTCGTCGCGGGCGCCTCCGAACGATGATCGGTACCGTGCTCGTTGCAACGAGCTGGTCATCGTTATGCAAATAGTGTGCGCAGAGCGCACTCCGCGAGGAGCGTAGAATAGGTCCGATATCCTCGAGCGATCGCAAATAGTATCTCGCCGCGTAGGCAATTTGCGGAGGCACCGTGAGCAAGTATGCATTGCCACGTTTGGAATTCGATTCCCCTCTTGTGACGACGCTCTTCGCGATCGAACGGATGCGCGCAGATATCGGCACCGGCTCGACGCCCCCCGACGTCTACGCCGATCTGCATCAGCTGTTCGACACGGTCATGAGCGTGGTGTCAGCGCGGATCGAAGGGAACCACACAACTGTGTACGATGCCCTCGATCGGCTCAATGCCACAGGGCCTGCTCTCGATGACCAGATCAGGGAGATCTCGAATATCGCGGGTGCCGTTCGCTTCATCGACGGGATCGCTACCGAGACACCTCTCACGCATTCATTGGTGCGCGAGCTGCACCGCCGCGCCGTCGATGGCCTGGTCCGCGAAGGGGACCCGACTCCCGGCGCGTACCGCGATAAGGAAGTCGGCATCACCTTGCCCGCGGTCCGCTGGCACCCCGGCTGATCCGGCGGCTGGACGCGCTCGGCTACCTGCCAAAAATACTCTCGAACGACGCCGCGGTCTGATGCCGACCCCGCTCAGACCGAGAAGTACTTCGCCTCGGGGTGGTGGAAGACGAACGCGTCCGTCGACTGCTCGGGGTGCAGCTGCAGCTCATCGCTGAGCTCGACGCCCATCCGCTCGGGACGCAGCAGCAGGGCGACCTTGCGGCGATCCTCCATGGCGGGGCACGCGGGGTAGCCGAGCGAGAACCGCGCGCCGCGGTACTCGAGCTTGAAGAGGCCCGCTGTGTCCGTCGGATCTTCCGCCGCGAAGCCGAGCTCCGATCGGATGCGCGCGTGCCAGAACTCGGCGAGCGCTTCGGTCAGCTGCATCACGAGGCCGTTGAGCTCGTAGTAGTCGCGGTACCGGTCCTCGGCGAAGAGCTTCGCCGTCACGGCGTCGATCGCCGCACCGGCGGTGACCAGCTGCACAGGCAGGACGTCGACCTGCCCGGACTCGCGCGAGCGCACGAAATCCGCGAGATTCAGGTGCCGGTCGCGGCGCTGCCGCGGGAAGTGGAAGCGCAGGCGGTCGGCGCCGATCGCGCCGCCTGACCCCCCGTCCGGCGCGAGCAGCCCGGGCACGCCGAGCACACCGGTCGGGTCGTCGCCGTGATGGAGCACGACGATGTCGTCGCCCTCCGAGACGACCGGGAAGTACCCATACGCCACAGAAGCGTCCAGCATCCCCTCGGTGAGGATGCGGTCGAGCCAGTACCGCAGCCGCGGCCGGCCCTCCGTCTCAACCAGCTGCTCGTAGCTCGGCCCGTCCTCGCCGCGGCCGGGCTTCAGCCCCCACTGCCCCATGAAGGTCGCGCGCTCATCGAGGAACGCGGCGTAGTCGGCGAGCGCGATCCCGCGGACGATCCTCGTCCCCCAGAACGGCGGCGCCGGAACGGGATTGTCGGATGCCACGTCGCTGCGCGCCGGCATCGCCTCGGGCTCTGTGAGCGTCAGGCGAGAGCCCGCCGCGTGGATGCGCTTCTTCAGCGGCGGCAGGCCCACGGCATCCCTCGCCTCGCCGCGCGCGATGCGGACGAGCGGCTCCATCAGGGCGAGACCCTCGAAGGCATCCTTCGCGTACCGCACCTCGCCGTCGAAGAGCTCCGCGAGGTCCTGCTCGACGTACGCGCGCGTCAGCGCCGCCCCGCCGAGGATCACGGGCCACCGGCCCGCCAGACCCCGTGCCTGCAGCTCCTGCAGGTTCTCCTTCATGACGACCGTCGACTTCACGAGCAGGCCACTCATGCCGATGACGTCGGCGCCATGCTCCTCGGCGGCCGCGATGATGTCGGCGATCGGCTGCTTGATGCCGAGGTTGATCACGGTGTAGCCGTTGTTCGTCAGGATGATGTCGACGAGGTTCTTGCCGATGTCGTGCACGTCGCCGCGGACCGTCGCGAGCACGATCGTGCCCTTGCCGGCCTCGTCGCTGCGCTCCATATGCGGCTCGAGGAGGGCGACGGCGGTCTTCATGACCTCGGCGGACTGCAGCACGAACGGCAGCTGCATCTGCCCCGACCCGAACCGCTCGCCGACGACCTTCATACCTTCGAGTAGGTGGTCGTTGATGATGGCGAGCGGGCTCGTGCCCCCGGCCCGCGCCAGGTCGAGGTCGGCCTCCAGACCCTTCAGCTCGCCGTCGATGATGCGGCGCTCGAGGCGCTCGCCCACCGGCAGCGCCGCGAGCTCCGCCGCCCGCTGATCACGGAGCGCGGCCGTGTCGACGCCGGCGAACAGGTCGAGCATGGTGGCGAGCGGGTCGTAGGTGAGGTTGCCCTCGGCATCCCATTCGCGCCGGTCCCACACGAGATCGAGCGCGACCTTCCGCTGGGCCTCGTCGAGGGATGCCAGAGGCACGATCTTCGCGGCGTCGATGATGCCGCTCGTGAGCCCCGCCTGCGTCGCCTCGTGCAGGAACACCGAGTTCAGCACGCTCCGCGCCGCCGGGTTCAGGCCGAACGACACGTTCGAGACGCCGAGGGTCGTGTTGATGCCGGGGTACTTCGCCGTGAGCTGCCGGATGGCCTCGATCGTCTCGATGCCGTCGCGCCGCGTCTCCTCCTGCCCCGTCGCGATCGGGAACGTCAGGCAGTCGACGATGATGTCCGAGGTGCGCAGGCCCCACTCGCCGACGAGCTCGTCGACGAGCCGCGACGCGATCCGCACCTTGTCGGCGGTCGTACGCGCCTGACCCTGCTCGTCGATCGTGAGGGCGATGACGGCGGTGCCGTGCTCCTTGACGAGCGGCATGATGCGACCGAAGCGGGATGCCGGGCCGTCGCCGTCCTCGTAGTTGACGGAGTTCACGACGGGCCGGCCGCCGATGAGCTCGAGGCCCGCCTGGATCACCGCGGGCTCGGTCGAGTCGATCACGAGCGGGAGCGTGGATGCCGAGGCGAAGCGGGAGACCACCTCGCGGATGTCGGCGACGCCGTCGCGACCCACGTAGTCGACGCACACGTCGAGCAGGTGCGCCCCGACGCGGATCTGGTTCCGCGCGATCTCGACGCAGTCGTCCCAGCCCCCCTCGAGCATCGCCTCGCGGAACGCCTTGGAGCCGTTCGCGTTGGTCCGCTCGCCGATCGCGAGGTAGCTCGCGTCCTGACGGAACGGGACGTGCTGGTAGAGGGATGCCACGCCGGGCTCATCGGTCGCCCCGCGAGGAGCGAAGCGACGAGACGAAACGCCCGCACCGCCCAGCCGCTCCACGACGGCGGCGAGGTGCTCGGGGGTCGTACCGCAGCAGCCGCCGATGAGGCCCAGCCCGAACTCGCGGACGAACTGCTCGTGCGCGGTGGCGAGCTCGGCGGGCGTCAGCGGGTAGTGCGCGCCGTCGGCGCCCAGCACCGGCAGGCCCGCGTTGGGCATGCACGCGATCGTCACACTCGAGTGCTTCGACAGATGCCGCAGGTGCTCGCTCATCTCGGCGGGGCCGGTCGCGCAGTTGAGTCCGATGGCATCCACGCCGAGGGGCTCGAGCGCCGTCAGCGCCGCGCCGATCTCCGAGCCCATGAGCATCGTGCCGGTCGTCTCGACGGTGACCTCGACGAAGATCGGCAGGCGGATGCCGCGGGCCACGATCGCCTGCTTGCAGCCGTTGATCGCCGCCTTCGTCTGCAGCAGGTCCTGGCTGGTCTCGACGAGGAAAGCGTCCGCTCCCCCGTCGATGAGGCCCTCGGCCTGCAGCGCGAACGTCTCCTTGAGGTGCGCGTACGTCGTGTGACCGAGCGAGGGGAGTTTGGTGCCCGGCCCCATCGAGCCAAGCACCCAGCGCATCCGGCCGTCTGCGGCTTCGGCCGCTTCGGCGCGCTCCCGCGCAATCCGGGCCCCCGACTCGGCGAGCTCGTGGATGCGGTCGTCGATGCCGTAGTCCGACAGGTTCGACCAGTTCGCCCCAAACGTGTTGGTCTCGACGGCATCCACCCCGACCGCGAAGTAAGCGTCGTGGATTGCCGCGACGACGTCGGGGCGCGTGACGTTGAGGATCTCGTTGCAGCCCTCGAGCCCGGCGAAGTCGGTCTCGATCTGCAGGTCGTGCCGCTGCAGCATCGTGCCCATGGCCCCGTCGGCGATGACGACGCGGGATGCCAGGGCATCCCGCAGCGCCTGCGCCCGCTCGGTCCGCGGCACGCCGTCGATGTCGAGAGCGAAGCGGGGCGAGGTCACGGGCGCGGTCACCGGGTGATTCTCCCACGCGCACGCGCCGGGCTCAGGCCTCGACCCGACCGCGGCGCGCCTTGACGAACCCGTCGACCGCGTCCCAGAGCGCGACACCCACGATGCCGACCGCAACGATCGCGCCGACCACCTGCGGCAGGTCGGCACCGGCGCCGGCGGCGATCACGATGTCGTATAGCGCGGGGTTCACGAGGAGTCCGGCACCCAGCATCCAGAGCAGAACGGATGCCGAGACGATGGCCAGCACCGTGTTCGCCACCGCGAGGCCCATGGTCCACCTGCCACGTCGGTACGCGAGCACGGCGAGGACGATCTCGCCCGCCATGAGCGCCCCAAGCACGACGGCCCATCCCGGCCAGAGGCCGGGGTTCAAGAACGACATCCACGAACCGTGGAGGTACACGAACCCGATCGTGAGGTCCCACACGATCGCGCCAGCGAGGATCGCGACCCAGACGATGCCGCCGACGAGGTCGGACAGCCGCGCACCGGTCTCGCGCGGCTCGGGCAGGCTGTCGACGCTCCACGGGATCAGCGGGTCGCCGGTCGCACCGGTCGTGCGCTCGAGGACGGCGAACACGAGCGTGACCCAGAAGCCCACGTGCACCACGACCGAGAGGGTGACGGCGACGACCTGCCCGATGACCTCGCCGACGGTCGCGCCCGCGATGATCTGCGCGATCGCGACGGCGACCGCGGCGCAGGCGGGAACGATCCACAGCAGGAGGATCAGCAGCCGCTTCCATTCCAGGAAGTAGCGCGGGCCGATGAGCGAGAGCGGGCGGTCGGCGTAGCCGGCGGCGAGCCGGTCCGGGTCGCCGAGCTCGGTGAGGACGGCGCGCTCGGCGGCATCCGCCGGTTCGCCGGCCTCGATCCTCGCGTCGAGCTGGTCGGCGATCGACGCGCGCAGCTCGTCGGCGACATCGGCGCGCTGCTGCTCGGGGATGCTGCGGGTGACCGCGAGGACGTAGCGGTCGGTCAGGGTGGCGGTCATGTCAGTTCTCCTCGGACGGAACGGGAAGGGCGGCGATCGCGGCGGCGAGCGCGTCGAAATCGGTGGTGAGCGCCTCTGCCAGGCGGTGGCCGGCGGGCGACGTGCGGTAGAACTTGCGGGGCCGCGCCTCGTCGGTGTTCCACTCGCTGGTGAGGTGTCCCTGCTTCTCCAGTCGGCGCAGCAGGGGGTAGAGCGTGTTGGCATCGGTGTCGAATCCGCGCTGCTGCAGGTCCTCCAGCAGCCCGTACCCATAACCCGGCTCGGCGAGCAGCCGCAGGCAGGCCAATACGACGGTTCCGCGCCGCAGCTCCTGCAGGTGGGTCTCCCGCGCCTCATTCTCGGTCATGCTTCACACGATACTGTGCGTCACACACTATCGTCAAGGACACACCCACCATTCCGCCGGTGACAGCGGGCAGGATGGATGCCGTGAGCTTCCCCGCGCTGTCCGACCTGCGCGCCACGGCGCGTGTCGTCTCCCTCCCGCTCGTCACGCGCTTCCGCGGCATCGACGCCCGCGAGGCGCTTCTGCTGGAGGGACCGCAGGGCTGGACGGAGTTCTCCCCCTTCGTCGAGTACGACGACGCCGAGGCCGCGGCGTGGCTGACCGCCGCGATCGACTTCGGGTGGCATCCACAGCCCGCGCCGGTGCGGGACGCCGTCGCCGTCAACGCCACCGTGCCTGCGGTGGCGCCGGCATTCGTCCCCGCAGTCCTCGCCCGTTTCGACGGCTGCCGCACGGCGAAGGTGAAGGTCGCCGAGCGCGGGCAGACCCTCGCCGACGACGTCGCCCGCGTGCGCGCGGTGCGGCAGCAGCTCGGCGCCGAAGGGCGCGTGCGCCTCGACGCCAACGGCGGGTGGAACCTCGACGAGGCCGAGCACGCCGTGCACGCGTTGTCGGAGTTCGACCTGGAGTACCTCGAGCAGCCGTGCGCGAGCATCGACGAGCTGGCCGAGCTGCGCGAGCGGATCGCGGATTGGGACATCCCGATCGCCGCGGATGAGAGCGTCCGCAAGGCATCCGACCCGCTGGCCGTCGCGCGCGCCGGCGCGGCCGATCTCATCGTCGTCAAGGCGCAGCCCCTCGGCGGCGTGCGACGCGCGCTCGAGATCGTCGCGGACGCGGGACTTCCGGCAGTCGTCTCCAGCGCGCTCGACACGAGCGTCGGGATTGCGATGGGCGTCGCCCTGGCCGCCGCGCTGCCGGACCTCGACTACGACTGCGGCCTCGGCACGGCGTCGCTCCTCGCCGCCGACGTCACCACGACACCGCTGCACCCCGAGAACGGCGCGCTGCCGGTGCGCCGCGTCGAGCCGGATGCCACCCTGCTCGAGGCCCACGCGGCCTCACCCGAGCGCCGCGACTGGTGGCTCGCCCGCCTCGAGCGGTGTTACGCGCTGCTGTGATCAGGGCGCGTCGACCAGCACGCCGACGAGGCGCTCGATCCGCTCGTTCAGCAGCGCGGTGACCTCGCCCACGGGACGGCCCTCGAGGGTCGCGCGGGTGCAGGTGTCGTCCGAGACGTCGAGCAGCAGCTGCGCCGCCTCCTCGATCGGCAGCCGCAGCCGCAGCCCATAGGTGTCCACGACGTGCCGAATGATCTCCTCCACACGGGAGCGCATGACCTCCTGCCACGCGAGGTAGGCCGCGGCCAGGCGCGGATCGCGCAGCGCCTGCGTGCGGATCTCGCTGACCAGCTGCGGCTCCAGCCGCTCGCCGAGCGACACGCCCACGACCTGGCGCACGAGCGCCGACGGATCGGCGAGCGTGTCGGGCTCGAGCCCGCGCACGCGCCCGGCGACCTCCTCGAGCTTGGCGTCGGCGAGCTGTGTGATGAGGGCGAGGAACAGCTCGTCCTTCGACTCGAAGTTGGAGTAGAACGCCCCGCGCGTGAAGCCTGCGCGTTCACAGATCATCTCGACGGATGCCGCGTCCATCCCGACCTCGGCGAACACCTCGTGCGCGGCGTCGAGCAGGCGCGCGCGCGTCCGCGCCCGGCGTTCGCTGGCCGGAGGGGAACCGCCCGCGGGACGGGTCGACACATCGGTCACGACACCCCTCCCTTCCCGGTCAGTTTCACACCCACTCCCCAGGCTCGCGAGGAGCACGACTCTTAGGATACATCTATGTATCGGATACAGCGCTGTATCGAACACTCCCCGTCCTTCTGAACCGGAGCGCCTGTGTCCACTCTCCTGTACTCGCTCGGCCGCTGGTCATACCGTCACTCGTGGCGCGTGCTCGTGTCGTGGCTGCTGCTGCTCGCGCTGGCCGGCGGGGGCGCCGCGCTCTTCATGAAGGGCACCGACAACTCCTTCTCCATCCCCGGCACCGAGGCGCAGGAGGGCATCGCGCTGCTCGACCGCACGTTCCCCCAGGCGAGCGGTACGAGCGCACAGCTGGTCGTCGTAGCTCCCGAGGGCGAGAGGGTGGATGCCGAGCCGGTCGCCTCGGTCATCGGCGACGCCGTGAGCGAACTCGGCGGACTCGAAGGCGTCATCGCCGTCACGAACCCCTTCGACGAGATGGTCTCGGGCATGGTCTCCGACGACGAGCGCGCCGCCATCATCCGGCTCCAGTTCGACGGTCAGGCCACCGACGTCCCCGCCGACACCAAGACGGCCCTCGAGGGCATCGCGGCCGACGTCCGCGAAGCCATGCCCGCCGGATCGCAGGTCGCGATCGGCGGCGACCTGTTCTCCACGTCCGTGCCCGCACTGTCGATCACCGAAGCCGTCGGCATCCTCATCGCGCTGTTCGTGCTCATCGTGACGTTCCGCTCGATCGCCGTCGCGTGGTTCCCGCTGGCCAGTGCCCTCATCGGCGTGGGTCTCGCGATCGCGCTCATCTACGTCTCCACCGCGTTCGCGTCGATCTCCTCCACGACGCCCATGCTCGCGATCATGCTGGGCCTGGCCGTCGGCATCGACTACGCCCTGTTCATCGTCGCCCGACATCAGGACCAGGTGCGTGCCGGGGTCGAACCAGAGGAGTCGGCCGCGCGCGCGACGGGAACGGCGGGGTCGGCGGTCGTGTTCGCGGGCATCACCGTGCTCATCGCGCTCATCGGTCTGGGTTTCGCCGGCATCCCCTTCCTCACCACGATGGGCATCGCGGCCGCCGTCGCCGTCGCCATCGCCGTCCTGGTCGCCGTGACGCTCACCCCCGCGCTGCTGGGCTTCGCGAAGGGGCGCGTCGCCGGCTGGCCGCGTCGTGCGCGACGCACCTCGGCGCGTCCGGCCCGCACCCGCCGCCCACGCCGCGGTTTCGCGGAGCGCTGGGTGACGGGCGTGACCCGGCATCCCGTCGTCACGACGCTGGCCGTCGTCGTGGGACTCGGGGTCGTCGCGATCCCCGCCGCGAGCCTGCATCTGGCCCTCCCCAACGCCGGAGTGCAGCCGCCCTCCAGCGAGGCGCGGCAGGCGTACGATCTCACCGCCGAGCACTTCGGACCCGGCGCCAACGGCCCGCTCATCGTCACCGGGACGATCGTCACCTCGACCGATCCTCTCGGCCTCATGGCCGACCTCAAGGACGAGATCGAGCAGATCCCCGGCGTGAAGGAGGTCGCCCTCGCCACTCCGAACGAGACCGCCGACACCGGGCTCATCCAGGTCGTGCCCGAGACCGCGCCGGACGACCCGGCGACGGCCGAGCTCGTCCGCGAGATCCGTGCGCACCACGACGAGTGGCAGGAGAAGTACGGCGTCGACCTCAAGGTCACCGGCTTCACCGCCGTCGGCATCGACATCTCCGATCGCCTGGGTGCCGCGCTGCTCCCCTTCGGCGTCTTCGTGGTCGGGCTGTCGCTGATCCTCCTGATGATCGTCTTCCGCTCGATCTGGGTGCCGATCAAGGCGGCCGTCGGCTACCTGCTGTCGATCCTCGCCTCCTTCGGCGTCGTGGCGGCCGTGTTCGAGTGGGGCTGGTTCGCCGACCTGCTGCACGTCACCCGCACCGGCCCCGTCATCAGCTTCATGCCGATCATCCTCATGGGCGTGCTGTTCGGGCTGGCGATGGACTACGAGGTGTTCCTGGTGTCGCGCATGCGCGAGGACTACGTCCACACCCGCCGTGCCCGCGGCGGCCGCGCAGACCGCCACACCGCGGTCGGTGCGGTGCGCAGCGGGTTCACGGCCTCGGCGCGGGTCGTCACCGCCGCCGCCGTCATCATGTTCGCCGTCTTCGCGGCCTTCGTCCCCGAAGGCGACAGCTCGATCAAGCCGATCGCGCTGGGGCTCGCCGTCGGCATCGCCGTGGACGCATTCCTCGTGCGCATGACGCTCGTGCCCGCCGTCATGGCTCTTCTCGGCGAGAAGGCGTGGTGGATGCCGCGGTGGCTCGACCGGATGCTGCCGCACTTCGACATCGAGGGCGAGGCCGTCGAGCGCGAACTGGCCCTCGCCGCATGGCCCGAGCCCGAATACGCCGGCCCGCTCGCCGCCGACGGCCTCGCCGTCACGGCCGACGGCGGCCGCGGCGTCGGCGACGTGGAGCTGTTCCGCGGCGCGTCGGTGCGCCTCGGCCACGGCGACACGCTGCTCGTCACGGCCGCCGACCCGCGGGCCGGGCGCGCGTTCGTGCTCACCGTCGCCGGCCGCATCGCCCCCAGTTCGGGCCGACTGCGCGTCGCCGGACACCTCCTGCCGGGCCGCGCGGCCTGGGTGCGCGCGCACGTCGGCGTCGCCCTGCTCGACGGCGCCGCCGATCCGCTGCGGGAACTGCGCCGGGCGCTCGCCGGCGGCACGACGCTCGTCGCGATCGACGGGCTCGACACCCTCGCCGGCGCCGACCGCGACCAGGCGGCCGCGCTGCTGCGCGATGCCGCCGACGCCGCATCCGCCCGCGACGACCGCCCCGCCCTCACGATCGTCGCGTCGGCACGGCGCGAGGGCGCTGCCCTCGAGCTGCTGAGCGACGCCCACCGCCCGAGCGTTGCTGCGCTCGCCCTCACGACCGGCACCGCCGGAACCCAGACGCAGGTGATCTCCGCATGACTCTTCCCCTCGAACGCGCCCGCTCCCGCAAGCCGGTGACCTGGCTGACCCTGATCGGTGTGCTGCTGCTGCCCGTCGTGATCGGCGGCATCCTCATCGCGGCGCTGTACAACCCCGTCGAACGCCTCGACGGCATGACCGCCGCGATCGTCAACGACGATGAGCCGGTCACCGTGGGCGACCAGTACGTGCCGCTCGGGCGGCAGCTGACCGCCGGTCTCGTCGAGGGGTCGGACGAGGTGTCGAGCAACCTCACCTGGACGATCTCGAACACGGCGGATGCCGCGGCCGGCCTCGCCGATGGCACGTACGACGCGGTCGTCACGATCCCGGCGAACTTCTCCGCCGCCGCGACCTCGACCGCCGGCGCCTCCGACGGCTCGGGCGGAACCCCCCAGAAGGCGACGATCGAGGTGTCGACCTCGCCCGACAGCCTCATCGTCGACGACGCCATCACCTCGCAGATCACGCAGGCCGCCGCCTCCCTCATGGGTCAGCAGCTGTCGAGCGTGTACCTGGAGAACGTCTTCCTCGGCTTCACGACGCTCGGCGACCAGCTCGGCACCGCCGCCGACGGCGCGCATCAGCTTGCCGACGGCGCGGCGACCGCCGGCACCGGCGCGACCTCGCTCGCCGACGGGGTGCGTCAGCTCGCCGACGGTGCCGGGCAGCTGTCGGGCGGACTGGGTCAGCTTTCGTCGGGCGCGTCGCAGTACGCCGCGGGTGTGCAGTCCTACGCCGCCGGGGCACACCGATCCGCCGACGGGTTGAACACGCTGTCGACGAACCTGAACCTCCTGGTCGAACCGAGCGCGCAGCTCGCCACGGGCCTGCAGGAGTTCGCGGCGCAGGCGCAGGAGATCAGCGTGCCGCAGGAGGTGATCGACGCCGCCAAGAACGTGTCTACCAACAGCGCGGCTCTGCAGGAGAGCACCGAGGCGTCCGTGGCGCAGCTGCAGCAGCTCGCGGCGGACTGCGCGACGAACGGGTACCCGGCGGAGTTCTGCGCCGCCCTCACCGACGCGGCGCAGCGCGCCGAGGCCTCACTGCCGCAGGTGAAGGACCTGATCGGAAACTCCGGGCAGATCGCCGGGGGCCTCGAGCAGATCAACCAGCTCCCCGCCGCCACCGAGCAGCTCGCCGCCGGCGCGACGGGCATCTCGCAGGGCATCGCGGGGCTCGCCGGCGGACTGTCACAGGCCGCCGCGGGGTCGGCGTCGCTCGCGACGGGCGCCGATGGTCTCGCCGCCGGCGCGCAGCAGCTCGCCTCCGGCGCCGCGCAGTCGGCCTCGGGCGCATCGCAGCTGGCGACCGGGGCCTCGGGCGCGGCCGACGGCGCCGACCAGCTCGCGGGAGGGGTCGGTCAGCTGTCGAGCGGCACCGCCTCGCTCGCCGACGGGCTCAGCACCGCGGCATCCGCCCTGCCCTCGTACACCGACCAGCAGGCAACCGACCTGGCGTCGGTGGTGACGGATCCGGTGACGACCGACGGGACCGGGAACAACCTGTTCGGCGCGTCGGCGATCCCGCTGCTGGCGATGCTCGCGCTCTGGTTCGGTGGTCTCGCGTCGTTCATCGCGCTGCAGGCCGTGCCTCGCGACGCGCTCAGTTCGCGGCGCCCCTCGGTGCTGCTGGCGCTGCGCAACCTCGCGCCGGCGGCCGGAATCGGCGCCGCGCAGGGACTGCTCGTCGCCGTCGTGGTGCAGCTCGCCGCCGAATACGACGCGTCGGCATGGTGGAGCTTCGCCGGACTCGCTGTCGTCGCGGGCATCGCGTTCGCCGCCGTCAACCAGGCGCTCGTGGCGGTGTTCGGCGGCGCCGGGCGCTGGGTTGCGGCGCTGGTGGGCGTGCTCGCGGTGGCGACGGGAATCGTCTCCACCGTGCCGGGCGTGCTGACTGCGATCGCGACGCTCATGCCGACGACCCCCGCCTACACGGCGATGCTCGCAGCGCTGACCCCGGCATCCGGGATCGGAGCGGGCCTCGTCGGGATGCTGGTGTGGGCGGCCCTGGCCTTCATCGCGACCGTCGTCGTGGTGGCGCGCCGCCGTTCCGCCGGCGCGAAGATGCTGCTCGCGGCATCCCCCGCTCTGGCCTGATCGCGCGAGCGCCGGGATCAGTTCAGGCCGCTGTAGACGTGCAGACCCTTGAAGAACATGTTGACGATCGTGAAGTTGAACATGACCGCGGCGAAGCCGACGATCGAAAGCCACGCCGAACGGGTGCCGCGCCAGCCGCGCGTCGCGCGCGCGTGGATGTATCCGGCGTAGAGCACCCAGATGACGAAGGTCCACACTTCCTTGGTGTCGAAGCCCCAGTAGCGACCCCACGCGTCGTTGGCCCAGATCGAGCCGGCGATGAGGGTGAAGGTCCAGAAGATGAACCCGATGATGGTGAACCGGTAGGCCAGCGACTCCAGCACGTCCGCCGACGGCAGCGTCCGCAGGAAGCGCAGGCCGCGACGCGACGGAGCGGATGCCGACCCTGACGCCTCGGCGGCCGCCTTCGCGTCGATCGCCGCGATCGCGAGTCGTTCGCGGCGCGCCTGCATGAGCTGCAGCACCGAGAGGGCGAACGCGAGCGCGAACAGCGCCGTCGACAGCGACGCGACGAACACGTGGATGACGAGCCACACGCTCTTCAGCGGGTCGGACAGCGGCACCACTGCGGTGTAGAACCAGATGACCGTCCCGCCGAGCAGCACGACCACGAGACCCGTGATGAACGTGCCGAGGAAGCGCAGGTCGTACTTGAACAGCACGCCGAGGTAGACCGCGACGATGAGCATCGTGCCGGTGAGGGCGAACTCGTACATGTTCGACCACGGCACCCGCTCGGCGGCGACGCCGCGCAGGACGTCGCCGCCGACGTGGAAGAGGAATCCGAGCACGGTCAGCGACGTCCCGATCCGCGCCCACAGGTAGCGCGGTCGCGCGCTCAGCGGCGCCTCGAGCTCGGCCTTGGCGGCGGCTTCCTGCGCGCGCAGCTCATCGATCGACCCGGGCTCCGCCGCTGCCGCGCCGGATGAGGCGCCGGCGGCGGCCGTCGCTCCGACGAGGACACGCTGCCCGACCGCACTCCGGGCATCCTTCTGCTTGATCGCGAGGTCGGACCGGCGCCCGAGGTCGATCGCGTACGCGACGAATGCGAGCGCGTAGATGGCGACCGCCGTCCAGACCAGCAGCCGGGAGAGTTCGTCGAGCGAGAGTCCGTCGGGCATGGTCCTCAGTCTACGCGGGCGCCTTCGGCGCGGTCGGGGGCGGATGCGGGGCCGTCGCCGCTCTCGGCGCCACGCGCCGCCCCGATACCCTCGGCATCCAGCGCCGCCGTGTGCCCACGCACGAGGTCGGCGACGGCGACGGCGATCGCGGGATCCTCACCGCGGGCGAGGCCGGCGTACTCCAGCCGGAGGGTGCCGTCGGCGGACGTCGCCTTGACCCACATGCGGCGGCGCGGCACGAACAGGGCAGCGAGCAGACCCGCCAGGGCGATGATCGCGAACGCGAGCACCCACGGGGCGCCGACGTCGCGGTGGATCGACAGCGATACGTAGCGCTTCACCGGCTCCGACGCGCCCGTGGTGCGCTCGTCCTCGAACGTGATCGTGCCGAGGCCGCCCGGCAGATCGACCGTCTCGCCGGGCTCGAGCTCGAGGGCGGGGGTGCCGCTGTCGGCGCCGGCGAGCTGGGTCATGTCGGTGGGGTCGAGCGTGAACACCGAGCGCGGCGTGCCGTCGTCGATGCCGAGATCGCCGGCGTACACCCACAGCGTGAGCACCGGGTTCGCGAGGGACGGATAGGCCGACGTCAGGATGCCGGAGTGCGCGTCGATCGCGGTCGGGTAGAAGTAGCCGACCATCCCGACCTGGTCGCTGAGTCCGTCGGGCACCTTGATGACGCCCTGCGAGGTCATGTTGGCGTCCTGCGGCAGGAACTCGACCGTGTCGCGGAAGGCGATGTCGCCGTCGGGGTTACGCACCGTGATCGTCGGCGCGTAGCCGTTGCCCATGAGGTAGACGCGGTCACCGGCCATGTCGATCGGGTGGTTGACGCGGACGGTCTGCTGCTTCGGATCCTGCCCGGGCTCGCGGGTCGTGAGGTTCGCCGCGAAGTCACCCGCCTGCCCCTGTCCCGCCTCGCCGACCGGCACGTACGAGACGTCGAAGCTGTCGAGGGTCAGCGAGTACGGCGGCAGCGCGTCGGTGTCGACGAACCGGCCCGGATTGAAGGAGGTGTAGCCGAGGCCGAGCGAGTTGACGAAGCTGTCGCCCTGCACGAGGACGGTCTGCCCCGTGTAGGTGAGACCTCCGCCGACGCCGACCGACAGAAGCACGCCCACGAGCGCCGCGTGGAACACGAGGTTCCCCGTCTCGCGCGCGTAGCCGCGCTCGGCCGACACCGACGTCACCGCGCCACGGCGGCCGGATGCCGGGGTGTCGTAGCGCTCGACGCGGTAGCCCGCCTTGCGCAGCTGCGCCTGGGCGAGCTCGACGGCGCGGACGGCGGCAGCGTCGGCATCCGTCCCCTCCGGGAGCGACCGGACCGTCTCGGCGTGGTCGTCCAGGCGCGACAGCCGCACCGGGGTGCGCGGCGGCCGCGCGCGCAGCGCCTTGTAATGGTGCTTCGTCCGCGGGATGACGCAGCCGATGAGCGAGATGAACAGCAGGATGTAGATCGCGGAGAACCACACCGACGAGTACACGTCGAACAGCTGCAGCTTGTCGTAGATCTCGTACAGGTCGGGGTTCTTCGACTGGAACTCGATGACGCCGTTGGGGTCGGCGGTGCGCTGCGGCACGATCGAGCCGGGGATCGCGGCGATCGCGAGCAGCAGCAGCAGCACGAGCGCCGT